>JAXJMO010000014.1:0-42971 GCA_036313175.1 Collinsella sp.
CACGAAGTGCGCAGCGAGGGCTTCTTGCATGTCCGAGGACGCGCCGGGAGGGAACTTGTTCTCTGCCCGGATAGGTAAGACAAATTACGCGACGGTGTAAACCCAGTTGTGCTTGTCCTCGACAGCACCGGACTGGATGCCCGTCAGGGTCTCGCGGAGCTTCTTCATCACGGGGCCGATCTCGGTGTAGCCAGCCGGGAAGGTCACGGTCTCGTCGGCGCCGTAAACCTTGTTGTCGATCTCGCCAACCGGGGAGATGACGGCAGCGGTGCCGCACAGGCCGCACTCCACAAAGGTGCCGGCCTTGACCTCGGCCCACTCGACGGGACGCTGGTCAACGGTCATGCCCAGGTCCTGAGCAACCTGAACAAGCGAACGACGGGTGATAGAGGGCAGGATGGAGTCGGTGTGCGACTGCGGAACGACGAGCGTGCCGTCCTCCTTCACGAACAGGACGTTGGCGCCGCCGGTCTCCTCGACATAGGTGCGGGACTCGGAATCGAGATACAGGTTCTCGGCATAGCCCTCGCGGTGAGCCTCCATCGTGGGCTTGAGGGACATGGCGTAGTTCAGGCCGGCCTTGATGTTGCCGGTGCCATGCGGTGCTGCACGGTCATACTCGGAAACGCGCAGCTTGACGGGCTTGAGGCCACCCTTAAAATACGGACCGACCGGGGTCACGAGAATGCGGAACGTGTACTCAGGAGCGGGAGCCACGCCGATTACGTCACCGGAGCCGATCATAAACGGACGCACATACAGGGTTGCGCCAGAGCCGAAGGGCGGAACCCATGCGGCGTTGGCAGAGACGACCTGCTTGACGGCCTCAACGAACTTGTCCTTGGGGAACGGGGGCATCTCGAGGCGCTGGGCGGAGTTGTACATACGCTCGGCGTTCATATCGGGACGGAAGCAAACGATGCTGCCGTCCTCGGCGGTGTAGGCCTTCAGGCCCTCAAAGACCTCCTGGCAGTAGTGGAAGATGCCGCCGCACTCGGAGACATGCAGGGTATGGTCGGTGGTCAGGCCGCCCTCGTCCCACTCGCCGTCCTTCCAATGGGCCTCGTAGCTGTAATCGGTCTTCATGTAGCCAAAGCCGAGGCTACCCCAATCGATATCCTTCTTCTCGACAGTCATATGTCGCTCCTTACATACACGGTTGCATACTCGCGAACCCGCACGCAAGGACCGAAGCCGGCCGCGTCGCAACGTCGCATACCCGGAAGCGTAGAGCCGGGCAGGACACGCGGGCAGCATCAAAGCCGATGGCGCGTCGATTCGCATGCAGGTGATTGTACTCCCCGCACGCCTTGGATAAAACGCTTTTCTTTAACTAAGTAAAGTATTTTCATTTGCCTTCAACACAAAAGGCCCGCCATCGAATCCGATGACGGGCCTTGGAATTAACGTCCGAAAACAAGCTCGGACTAGGCATTCTTTTTACCGAGCTTGGCCTTAACCAGACCGACCACGGTCGGGATGATCGACACGGCAACGATGCCGATAATCAGCAGCTCAAAGTGCTCCTGCACAAAGGGAATGCCGCCAAAGAAGTAGCCCAGCAGCGTAAAGACCGTCGACCAGGTAATGCCGCCCAGCACGTTAAAGACGACAAAGTTGCGCCAGTGCATGCCGCCCATGCCAGCGATAAAGGGCACAAAGGTGCGGATAAACGGGAAGAAGCGACCCAGGAAGATGGCCAGGTGACCCCACTTGTCCAAGAAGTCCTCGGACTTTTTGATGCGCTCGGGCGTCATGGCCTTGACCTTGCCCGAAGCGATGATCTTGCGGCCAAAGAAGTGACCGATCATAAAGTTGCACTGATCGCCCAAAATGGCCGCGGCCCATGCGGTGGCCAGAAGCGCCACGATGTTAAAGCCGCCGTTGTGGGCGAAGAACCCCGAGGCGAACAGCAGCGAATCGCCGGGAAGGAACGGGAAGAACACCACGCCCGTCTCGATAAAGATGATCAGGAACACGCAGCCGTAGGCCATAAGCGGGCCGGCGGCGATCCAGCTGGCGATCGCGGTGCGCGGGTCTTTGAGCAGCTCGGCGATAAAATTGATGAAACCCATGAAGTAAAACCTCTCAGTTGTGGGCGCGGATACGTCCAAGTTGACCAGTATACGGTTGCGGCGCCCCCTCGTGCGCAACCCCACAAAAGCATGACCCCATTACCAGCAAGTTTGCATAACTGACACTTGTAGCGCAAAGCCGCCAAGATTGTCCTTTCTAATCCCTAGCGAATCGCTATACTTTATTGAATCGCATTGCCATGGCGCTAAGGGAGGGCGGCCGGTGAGCTTTATCAATACCATTCGCGAGGACATCAAGACCGTCCAAGCGCAGGACCCCGCCGCGCAAAACGGTCTGGTCATCTTCCTTTCCTATCCTGGCCTGCACGCCAAGTGGAACCACGTGCCCGAGCACTGGCTCTGGGAGCATGGCCATCGCTCGCTCGCCCGCGTGCTCTCGCAGCTCACCCGTCATATCACCGGCGTCGAGATTCATCCCGCCGCACAGATCGGCAAGCACTTCTTTATCGACCACGCCATGGGCGTCGTTATTGGCGAGACTACCATCGTGGGCGACAACTGTGTGCTCTACCAGGGCGTCACGCTCGGCGGCACCGGCAACGAGACCGGCAAGCGTCACCCCACCCTGGGCAACAATGTCACCGTGGGCACGGGTGCCAAGGTGCTCGGCAACATCCGCATCGGCAACAACGTCAAGATCGGCGGCAACTCGGTCGTCGTCAAAGACGTGCCCGACAACTGCACCGTCGTGGGCGTGCCGGGACGCATCATCAAGCGCAACGGCTGCCGTGTGTTTGAGGAGAGTTTCGACGCCAAGCAGCATCGCGAGTACATGCCCGATGACGCCGCCGAGCAGTCCGCCCTCAACCGCCAGGGCATCACCGAGAATGCCCGCCGCGTCAAGGAACTCGAGCGAGAGGTGGCCGAGCTCAAGGCCCTCGTCGCCAAGCTCGTGGACGAACGCTAGGAACGCAAGCGGCACAAAACGACATCGGCATCAACGCAAAGGCGCGCCAGGGAATTCATCCCCGGCGCGCCTTATTTGTGATGTGGCAAAGAGACTGTCCCTTTGTCACATTATGCGAACTGGCTCAGATAGAGGTCGGCGTAGGCACCCTCGGCAGCCAGCAGCTCCTTATGCGTGCCCTGCTCGATAATGTTGCCGTGATCCATGACCAAGATCAGGTCGGCGTCCACGATCGTCGACAGGCGGTGCGCGATCACAAAGCTCGTGCGCCCGCGCATGAGCGCGTCCATGGCACGACCGATGGCAAGCTCGGTACGCGTATCCACGCTTGAGGTCGCCTCGTCCAGGATGAGAATCGCCGGGTTATTGAGCAGCACGCGTGCGATGGTCAGCAGCTGACGCTGGCCCTGGCTGATGCTTTCGGCATCGTTGGCCACGCGCGTGTCGTAGCCCTGCGGCATGGTGCGCACAAAGAAGTCGACCTGCGCGGCGCGCGCAGCCGCCACGATCTCCTCACGCGTCGCCTCGGGACAGCCGTAGGCGATGTTTTCGGCAATCGTGCCATCGAACAGCCAGGCGTCCTGCAGCACCATGCCAAACTGCTGCCGTAGCTCGCCGCGGTCCATGCGGCTCGTATCCACGCCGTCGAGCGTAATACGCCCGCCGTCAATCTCGTAGAAGCGCATGAGCAGGTTGATGAGCGTGGTTTTGCCCGCGCCCGTGGTTCCCACCACGGCGATCTTCTGGCCCGGCTCGGCGGTAAACGACACGTCGCGCATGAGCGGCTTGTCGGGCGCGTAGCCAAAGCGTACATGCTCAAAAGCGACACGGCCCTCAACGCGACCCGGCAGCCTGGCGGCCTCGCCCGGCTGCGGATCCGCCTCCATCTCGGGTTCATCGAGCAGGTCGAACACGCGCTCCGCACTCGCCAGCGCGCTCTGCAGCGAGTTGAAGGTAAACGACAGCTGCGTCATGGGCTCAGATGCCTCGTAGATAAACTGGAAGAACGCCTGGAACACGCCGACGGTCATGTGGCCGGCAACCAGCATACTGCAGCCCACAATCGCAATCACGATCTGTGCCAGGCGGCCGATAAAGCGCACCGCGGGGCCGACGGCGTTAATCATGAAGTCGGCCTTGGCACTCACGCGTGCCAGCTCGCCCGAGGCCTGGTGTACCTCGGCAGAACTTTGGCGCTCGCGGTTAAACGCGCGAATCACCAGACGGCCCGAGTAGCCTTCCTCAACCGCGCTCGTAATCCTTGACACCCACTCCTGGCGCTCACCGGTTACGTCATGCGTGCGGCGCGAGACCACCTTGGTCACCAACAGCGACAACGCCGTAAAGAACAAAAAGACGAGCGTGAGCGGCACGCTAAACACGAACATCACGCTCACAGCGCCCACCACGGTACCGATCGACACCAGAAGCTGCAGCAAGCCGCGCTGCATGCTCTCGGACATCTTGTCCAAGTCGTTGGTCGCACGGCTGACGACCTCACCGGGACGATGCGCGTCAAAGAAGGCAAGCGGCAGACGGTTGAGCTTTTGTGCGATGCGGTTGCGTAGGAGCAGGTTGAGGCGTTCGGCCACGCTCGACATCAAAAAGCTCTGGAGTGCGTAGAACGAGGCAGCGGCCGTCCAGATCATAAAGTAGATGAAGATGGTCCTGCCGCAGTTCTCCCAGGTGATGTTGAAGGTGGTGTCGTTGGCAAACGCCACCTGAATGTGGCCCCACAGCTCATCGATCACGCGGGCGCTGTATGCCGGCGCGGCGGTGTTAAAGATGGCATAGAACACAATGCTCGCGAACACGATATAGAAGCGCCAGTGGTCGCCGGCAGCCTCGCTCCACAGGCGGCGCACCGTCGCCCAGGTGTCGCGGGGTGTCTCGTCCTCATCCTCGTCGTCAACGTCGCGCATGCGCTCCGCCTCGGCGCGGGCGCGCTCGTCCTCGGCACGTTCGTTTTCCTCGTAGAGCGCTTGGCGGCGAGCCTCGCGCTTGGTGGCGTCATCCAGCTCGGTCGACGCGGCAGCCGTTTCCTTGACCAGTCCCGCGGCAGCGGCGTCATCAACGCCGCCCTGCTTCTTGAGCTCCCCGGTCATGCTACTCACCTCCCTTCATTTGCGATTCCGCGATGGCGCGGTACACCTCGCAGGTTTCCATAAGCTCGCCATGCGTGCCCAAGCCCACGACCTCGCCGTCCTTGAGCACAACGATCTGGTCGGCGTGCAAGATCGTCGAGATGCGCTGCGCGATGATGAGCACCGCGGCATCGCGCGTCTCGTCTTGCAATGCATGGCGCAGGGCCGCATCGGTCTTAAAGTCCAGGGCCGAAAAACTGTCATCGAAGATATATAGATCGGCATGCTTCATGAGCGCACGGGCGATTGCCAAACGCTGGCGCTGGCCGCCCGAAAAGTTCGTACCGCCCTGCGCCACCGGGGTATCGAGCCCCTGCGGCTGATCGAGCACAAAGGTGCTCTGGGCAACCTCAAGCGCATGAAGCATGTCGCCCTCGATCGCGCCTTCGTTACCAAAGCGAAGGTTGCTCGCCACCGTGCCCGAGAACAGCCACGCCTTCTGCGGCACATAGGCAATGCGCCCGCGGATTTCGTCTTGCGTAAGCTCGCGCAGGTCCACACCATTCAGGCGAATGGAGCCCTTGGTGGCATCGTGGAAGCGCAGCAGAAGCTTTGCCACCGTCGATTTGCCCGAGCCTGTCGAGCCAACGATCGCAGTCGTCTGACCGCGGCGGCAGGCAAAGCTCAGGTCGCACAGGGTGTCCTCGTCGGCATCGTCAAAGCGAAACGACATGTGGTCGAACACGGCCACCGCATCGGCTTCGTCTTGGGGCTCGCGCGCCCCGTCATCCAGCGTGCGCTCGCCATCGACGATGCTCGGCTCAATCTCCAACACCTGCTGCGCACGGTTCAGGCATGCGGCGGCGCGTGGGAGCGTCAGAATCACCATCTGCGCCGTCATCACAAAGAACAGGATCAGGATCGCGTACTCCAGCACGGCCGAGATGCTACCGATTTGCATGGCGTGGACGCCCACGCGGTTGCCGCCCACCCACAGCACCGCCACCTCGGCGATATTCATCAAAAAGAAGCTGGAGCTGTCGAGACCCACAAACAGGTGGTTGACCTTGATGGCATTGGCCGCGTAATCGCTAAACACCTCGTCCAGGCGCTGCTCCTCGTGGCGCTCCTTGTTAAATGCGCGGATGACGCGCACGCCCACGATGTTCTCGCGCAGCACCACGTTCATGCGGTCGATAAAGCTCTGCAGGCGCATAAAGATCGGCGCGGCGTTGGCAACGGTAAAGACCGCCGCCACCAGCACGATCGCAACCACCACGCCCAGCAGCGTGCCCATGGCGGGATCGATGAACCAAGCAAAAATGATGCCTGCCACGGCCAAGAACGGCACCGGCAGCACCAGCTGAATCGTCTGAAGGACAGCTTGCTGAATCACGTTGATGTCGTTGAGCGAGCGCGTGATCATCGAACCCGTGCCAAAGCGCTCAAAGTCGCTGGCGGACAGCTCGAGCGACTTGTCGTACACGGCATTGCGGATATCGCAGGCCACGTTGGCGGCCAGGCGCGCCGAAAGATAGCAGCCCAGCACCGTGCCGCCGCTGGCCATGCCGGTCGCGATAAGCATGTACAGGCCGTTGCGTAATATATAGTCGACATCACCCGTGGTAATACCGGTGTTGACCATGTTCGCCAGCATCGTGGGAACCAGCAGCGTACCGACGTTATCCACCAGCAGCACCAGCAGCGTCACTGCGACAAGCCCTCGATATGGCTTTAGAAACCTCATTAACAGTCGCACGACTCCCCCTCACGTCGATCTTGCATCTGGCTTGCGGCTGCCACCTGCTGTTTAAATGTCTCGCACTCGTCGCCGAGCACCTGAGAGAATTTGCCGATCAAGCGCATAATCTCGCGCTGCTCACATGGCTCAAGCGCGCCAAAGGCTCGCTGCTCGGCCTTGAGTGCCGGCAGCGCATAACGCTCGGCAAATCGCCTGCCCTCTTCGGTCAGGCTCACAACCTTGTTCTTACGGCTGCCTTCGGCAAACTCCAACGTTGCGAAGCCCCGCGCCGTCAAGGTTTTAATTGCCGAATTGATGGTCTGCTTGCTGTAGAACCATTCGCTTGTCAGACGGCTTACGGCAATACTGCCGCCCGCCGTGCTGGTATCGACGAGCATCCAGTAAGCGCAGTCCGAAAGGCCGCAGGCACGCGAGAACTCCGAATAGATATGGTCGAGTCCATTGAGCAACCGGTCGAAGTCGACCAACGTAACCGCACTATTCATCTATCCCACCATTCGATTGTCCGATTTTTGACCAATTTTGTGTCTCTAGATTAGTCCGAGTTTTGACTATCGTCAACAGGCTCTCCGCAAATGCGTGCATTTTTATTGCCTATCGGCAGAAAAAGACCGCCGGCGCGGGGGCGGCGCCAGCGGTCACGTGAAAATCGGGTTTTATCGCCTGTTAAGCGGCGACGGCCTCATAGACCGTAGCGCCCGAGAAGCTGTCATGCAGGCTCTTGCCGGCAATCCACGGCAGCTCGACGACCTCGCAGACCGTGTTGACCAGCTCGGAGCAGTCAGTAAAGTGGCCCTTGTCGTTGAGGGCCTCGCAATCCTGAACACGCCAATAGCCATCGGTGTGCGTGATGTAGTACTCGTGATCGTTGATCGACACGAAAGCGCGCGTCTTGGAACGCAGCAGCTTCAGAAATCCTTCGAAATCGGTCTCGACGACATCTCCAGCCTGGAACATGATGTTACCTCCTGGCCCGGCGCCACCACGGCGCATTGATAAACGTTGGTACTCCTTTAGTAAAACCTTTATCAGAGGTTATGCGTTCGTCATTTAGGCAAGTGGTAAAAAACCGCAGGGTAGACGGGATAAAACGTTTAACCATCCCATTGGTTTGTCACATTCTGAAGGTACTTTTATGCAAACCTATTTTCCCAATTGGAATCTATCCTTTTGGCCGGGCAATTGACCGTCTATCGTTTGAGCCCGACGGGTATGAACGGGGCATCTGCAACGCCACCGCAAGGAGACACCATGGAGACTATCGAAGCACTCATTCACCGCCGCAGCTGCCGCAACTACAGCGATCGTCCCGTCGAGGCCGAAAAGCTTGCACGTATTATCGAAGCCGGCCAATATGCACCGAGCGGCATGGGCCGCCAGCCGGTGACGTTTGTCGCCGTCACCGACCCCGCGACCGTCGAGCGTCTCTCACAGCTCAACGCCCAGGTCATGGGCAGCAACAGCGACCCCTTCTATGGCGCCAAGACCGTTGTGGTGGTGCTGGTTGACCGCAGCGTGCCCACACATCTGGAAGACGGCTCGCTCGCCATGGGCAACTTGCTCAACGCCGCCTATGCACTGGGTGTCGATTCGTGCTGGATTCACCGCGCGCATGAGGTCTTTGACTCGCCCGAGGGTCTGGAGCTGCTGGCCAGCTGGGGCCTGCCCGCCGACGGCAGCCTGCGCGGTGTCGGTAACTGCATTCTGGGCTATGCCGAGGATACGCTACCCGAGGCAAAGCCGCGCCGCGACAACGTGGTCTACGTAAGGTAACCCAGGAGCGTCAGCGAGGGTGGCTAATTGGGACGGGGCTATTTTAGCTGCCCCACTCGCAACTTATCCCGCCGATGGAGTTGTTGTCGTTTCGTTCGTCTGGGCCGTTTCGGCGTCGTCGCCTTGCTTGTCTTCGTCCTTTTGCGCATCGGCGATGGTGGAGGCCGCCGCAACGATACCGCGCTGGGGCGCAACGCCCGTCTGGGCCTGAGCGCCCTCGACAACTTCTGTACCTACATGCGCGAGCTCGGGCGATTTAAACATTGCGTCCAAGTTGGCGCCACCGCCGGCGTAGCCAAGCGCGGCGAGTGCGATGACGATCA
Source organism: Collinsella sp. (assembly GCA_036313175.1). Classification (GTDB taxonomy): domain Bacteria; phylum Actinomycetota; class Coriobacteriia; order Coriobacteriales; family Coriobacteriaceae; genus Collinsella. Next base: position 8,946 of record JAXJMO010000014.1, read on the forward strand.
CTGCAACGACGGCCACGATCGGCACATACCGATGCCAACCAGCAGGATTGAGCCCACTGCGGCGAGCCGCCCCACGGCTGATGTAACCGAGCGTTCCGTCGTGCTTGAGTTTTGAGCCCACCACGCGTTTGCGGCCCCACAGTGAGGACTCTGCCTGCATTGCCAAGCGGGCGCTTGCCGAAGGATAGCCATATTTAGTGCGCTTGAACGAGCCATCAAACCCCGAGGCGTGTTTACCCCACGTCACCGATGTTGTGCGTCGGTTGACCGGCGCGGCACTCCGCCTTCTGCGGCTCGGTTTTGAAGTCTCAGCCATATGCCCTCGCACGCCGTAACCAAATCGAAACAATAACGCTTTGGACTGTAGCACACGCGTCGCGCGCGGTCACGGGTGCCTCGCTCAACGGTCATCGTCCTTCAGCAAGCGCCACAGCGTTGTACGGCTTATGCCCAGCACCTCCGCCGCACGGGTTCGGTTGCCGTGGAGATGATCTACAACCAGATGCGCGATATCTCGCTCGGTATCGGCCAGCGGTCGCAGGATATACAGGTCGCTTTCGAGCGTCGGGGCGCCAAAGGTTGCGGTCTTAATCACGTCCTCTTGGGCGAGCACTTCCTCCGCCACAGCGCGGTTCACCGTGCCCGCCCCCACCAATATATACAGTCGTTCCGAGACCTCGCGAAGCTGCAGATAGTTGCGCGGCCAGCGGTAGGCATCGAGCGTCTTCGTCGCCGCGGCAGACAGCGTGGGTGCTGCCGTCTCAAATGCATCAGCGAGATATTCCAAATAGCGCGCAACCTTCGTCGACGCGGCTCCCTGCTCGGCGATTGCCGGCGCCACGCTCACCGCACAGGCGAAGCGCTCGGTCACAAACGCGGCTTGATCACTTTCGCCGCCGCCCGGCATGTCATTCGCTGTCAGCACCACATGGCAGCGCGTCGCCAACGCGGTGTTGGTCATCGTGGAGACCAGCTCGCGGAGGCGCTGGGGGCCAACCGCATTCCAGCCCTCAATGCAAAGGGTCAGCCCCGTTTGGAACAACGGCGATTCGGCGCTTTTGAGCACATGGCGCCAACCGCGCTCGGTGAGCTCATCGAGCGCAAGGGAAACAAAGGGCTGATCGGCAAAAGGACCGTCCAGATAGAGGCGCTTGGCGATCTCGACCTGACCCGCTCCCAGCTCACCCTCGAGCATAAGGGGCACACCGCGCGCGTAGCTCTCGACAACCGGCGCAGCCACCGAGGCCGCCCCCTCAACGATGCCGTACGCGCTCGATTCGTAGCGGGCCTCAACCTCGTCGGCGTTGAGCCACTCGATGCCCGCATGCGCCGCGGCGCCGCGCACCTCGCGGACCACGACGACCCAAAGGCCCCCGCCCTCTTTGTCGGTGGGGCGAACGGTCAGGCTCAGGCGCGCACCCGCACGTCCCATAACCAGACGCGCGCCGTCTCCTATACGGTCGAGGCGCTCAGCGACAAAAGCCGCCACATCCCGCTCGAGCGCCGCGTCATTCATGGTCGAGATCGCGACGTCCCCACGCGCATCGATTGCCAATGCCGAGGCCCCGGCAGCAGCCAGGGCCTCGGTCAAGATGTTCAGCTTGGCATCGCTATCCATTATTTGCCCCTGTCCGCGGCGACGTGCAACCGCCGACGGTCGCACGACCGAGTGTTTCAAAATTGAACGATATTGCTCATCAAACACTATAGGGCAGAAAGCGCCGTCCTGCGAGTATAGGTGTTGCCCCGCATCGCCATCCTGGCGGGGCGATAAGAGCTCTTCGGGACTTATAAACCTGCGGACAAGCCATACCCGCAAGAGCTCCTATCGCTCCACCGTGAGAATGCGCTCACCGGCAGCCAGCACGCGAATAAGCTACTTCTCTACCAGATTCCCAGCACGTGTTGCATTCCCAAACTCATGCACGCAATACCAATCCAGCAGCAAAAGCCCAGCGCGATGGGCTTGCCGCCCTTTTTGACCAGCTCGACGATATCGGTATTAAAACCAATAGCCGCCATGGCCATCACAATAAAGAATTTCGACAGCTCCTTGATGGGCGCCGTGATGGACACGGGAAGCTGAAACACCGTGGTGATCACGCTCGCCAGCACAAAGAACAGCACAAACATGGGAAACGCGCGTTTAAGGGAGAACGTGCTTTTGGCGTCGCCGCCGGCCTTGCGTGCCAGATGCATCTGCCAGCATGCGAGGACCAACGTGATGGGAATAATGGCCAGCGTCCTGGTGAGCTTGACCACTGTAGCGCTCTCGAGCACATTGGCGCCGGGATGCATGCTGTCCCAAGCGCTCGCCGCAGCCGTTACGGACGAGGTGTCGTTGATGGCGGTACCGGCAAACAGGCCAAAGCCCTCGTTGGTCAGCCCGAGCATGCCGCCGAGCGTCGGAAACACGAGCGCCGCGATAACGTTAAACAGGAAGATGACCGAAATGGCCTGGGCAATCTCGCGATCGTCGGCATCGATGACGGGCGCGGTCGCAGCAATGGCCGAACCGCCGCAAATCGACGAACCCACACCCACAAGCGTCGCGATCTTGCCCGGCACGTTCATAACGTGGCAGAGCACAAAGGCGATGACAAGCGAGGTCGAGATTGTCGCCACGATAATCGGCAGCGACTGGGCGCCCTTGGACAGAATCTGGGAGAGGTTCATGCCAAAGCCAAGCAGGATAACCGCGTACTGCAAGACTTTTTTGGACGTATAGGTGACGCCAGCGGCGAGCTGTTCGCGACGATTCTTGGGAAAGACGAGCGCCAGGACCATGCCAAAGAGGATGGCAAATACCGGACCGCCGACCACCTCAATTTGTTTGCCGAGCAGCGTCGCGGGAATGGCGATGATCAGGCAGAACAAGACGCCTTTCCAGCGCTCGCGTACGATATTTGCCAGTTGCATATGGGATTCCTTCTTTCTATTTCACGTTTGCGACGGCTTATGATACGGCAACATTGAGCGCAGCCTTGCGCAAACACAGACTAAGATGCCGCAATAGTTCTCAGGCAACAGCCGAATTACCCACCGCGGAGAGCTGATTCGCGGCATAATTAACAACTGACATATGAGTTTGATAGAACAGTTGCGAGGCGCTATGGAAGAATCGATGCACGTCGGCGAGCAGGAAACGAGCCTACAGGACCAGTCCTACCACACCATTCGACGCAAAATCGTCTACCTGGACTACAAGCCGGGCGAAAAGCTGGGCGTCAAGCAACTTTGCGACGACCTGGATATGGGGCGCACCCCTGTACGCGAGGCTTTGGTTCGCTTGGCGCAGGAAGGCCTGGTGCGCACCGTGCCCCAGAGCGGCACCTATGTCTCGCCCATCAACCTCACCCTTGCCGAGAGTGCCTGTTACATCCGCGAGCATCTGGAAAAGCAGGTGATTGTGGAGTGCTGTGCGCGCGCCACGTCGGCCGGCATCGAGCAGCTCGACCGCGCCATCGTGCTGCAGGAAAAGGCCATGGCCGAAGAGGATCGCATCGGCTTCTTTTTGAGCGACAACCTCATGCATCACATGATTTTTAGCATCGCATGTCGCAGCACCGTGTGGTCGTGGCTCGAAGAGACCAATGCCGACCTGGAGCGCTTCCGCTGGCTGCGCGCCGCCACGCAGGTTCTCGACAATCAGGACATCGTGAACGAGCACAAGCAGATTCGCCGCGCTATCGCCGGTCGCGACCCCATCGAAGCGAGCTTTTTGGTCAGCAAGCACCTGCACATGATGTTCCGCAACCAAACCGAGGTTCTGGACCAGTTCCCCGAGTACTTCGAGACCAGCAAGCTCCGCTAACCCGCCAAAAAGGGACAGGTTCATTTTGGCAGATTTTATCTGGGCAAATGCAGAAAAGGCCCGGCTCCGTCTTGATGCGGAGCCGGGCCTTAGTCGCTAGAACGGCGGAACCAACTACTCTACCGTGACGCTCTTGGCGAGGTTTCGGGGCTGGTCGACGTCGCAGCCGCGCAGGATGGCGACCTCGCGTGCGAGCAGCTGCAGAGGAACGCTCGCCGTGATGGGGCTGAACACGTCGCGGACTGCCGGCACGCGGATGATGCAGTCGGCGATCTTGTTGATCTCCTCGTCGCCCTCGGTGGCAACGACGATGACCTTGGCACCGCGCGCCTTGCACTCCATAAGGTTCGACACGGTCTTGTCGTAGGTGGCACTCTTGGTGGCCACAGCGATGACAGGGAAGCCCGGGTCGATCAGGGCAATGGGGCCGTGCTTCATCTCGCCGGCGGCGTAGGCCTCGGCGTGCAGGTAGCTGACCTCCTTGAGCTTGAGCGCACCCTCATAGGAAATAGCGGCACCCATGCCGCGGCCCACGAACAGCGCCGACTGCGCATCCTTGCACAGCAGGGCAGCCTCATGCACGGCATCGGTCTGCGTGTCCAAAATCCACTGGATCTGCTCGGCAGTATCGGAAAGCTCGCGGAACAGCATGCGTGCCTGTTTGGTGGTCAGGCGGTACTTGACCTGCGCCAGCAGCAGGGCCAGCAGCGTCAGGCTCACAATCTGGCCGATGAAGCTCTTGGTCGAGGCGACCGCGATCTCCTTGTTGGCCTTGGTGTAGATGACGCCGTCGCTCTCACGCGCCACGGGGCTGCCCACCACGTTGGTGATGCCGAAGACCTTGGCGCCCTTGATGCGCGCGTCGCGGATGGCGGCGAGAGTGTCGGCCGTCTCGCCCGACTGGGACACGGCCACGACGAGCGTCGTCGGCGTGATGATGGGGTTGCGATAGCGGAACTCGCTGGCCGCCTCCACCTCGGTGGGGATACGAGCCCAGCCCTCAATGAGATTCTTGGCAATGAGGCCAGCGTGATAGCTGGTGCCGCAAGCGATCACGTAGACGCGGTCGATGTCGTTGAGTTCCTCGAGCGAAAGGCCCAGCTCGTCGATGTCGAGCTCGCCGGCCGGCGTCATACGACCAACCAGCGTGTCGCGCACGACGCGCGGCTGCTCGTGAATCTCCTTGAGCATAAAGTCGGGATAACCGCCCTTTTCTGCCATGTCCAGGTCCCAGTCGATGTGGGTGACCTTGGGCTCGATAACGTTGCCGGCCTCGTCGGTGTACTCGACGCCTGCGGGCGTGAGCTTGGCAAACTGACCGTCCTCGAGCACCACGACATCGCGGGTGGCGTCGATGAGCGCGATGACATCGGAAGCAACATAGGAGCCGGTTTCGCCCACGCCGACTACGATGGGGGAATCCTTGCGGGCCACGGCGATCACGCCGGGCTCGTCAGCGCACACGGCGGCCAAACCATAGGCACCGACCACGTGGGTGCAAGCCTCGCGCACGGAGGCCATCAGGTCGTGCGCCTCGGCATAAGCCTCTTCGATCAGATGCGCGAAGACCTCGGTATCGGTCTCGCTCTTAAAGTGGTGGCCGCGACCCTCCAGCTCTTCGCGCAGCTCGGCGAAGTTCTCGATGATGCCGTTGTGGACGATGGCGATACGGCCGTCGCAGCTGGTGTGGGGGTGAGCGTTAACGACGGAGGGCTTGCCGTGGGTGGCCCAACGGGTGTGGCCGATACCGCAGGTAGCGTCGCTGTCGATGTTGGAAAGCTCGCTCTCCAAGCCCGCGACCTTGCCCACGCGGCGGATGACGTCGAGGTGCGCCGCGGCGCCCTCGCCCACCTCGAGCGCGACGCCCGAGGAGTCATAGCCGCGATACTCCATACGCTTGAGGCCCGTGACCAGGATGTTCTTTGCAATATCAGAGCCGGTGTAGCCGACGATTCCGCACATAAGATAAATCCCTTCGTTCGCGTGACTGCAAGACGTCCACGCACAAGGGGCGCTGAGACGTACAACGTTCGAGTATTGTACTCACGCAAACGCAAGCTGATATACCAGAAGTGGTATCTCAACTTAGATACCACCCGATGCACACACGTCCAGCCGGTCCAAACCACCACAAAGGCACCTGTCCCCTTCGTGGTGGTCGCGTTGGCAACAGCGTTTCCCCAGATAAAACCTGCCAAAATAAACCTATCCCTTTTTGGTTAGTTTGGGATGCTACAATCTGGCTTGTACTTGAAACGCATCAAAGGGGCCGCTATGGCAAAGGTTAAAATCAGCGATGTCGCGCGCGAGGCAGGGGTTTCGCTGGGCACGGTATCCAACGCGCTCAACCACCCCGAAAAGCTGCGCCCCGAAACCCTCAAGCTCATCAACGAGACCATCAATCGCCTTGGCTACCTGCCCAACCAAAGCGCTCGTCAGCTCGCGGGCGGCGCCACCAAGTCCTTTGGCCTGGTGCTCCCCCGTCTCGACCATGGCTTCTCGCTCCAAATCGCCAGCGGCGCCCACAACGAGGCCCGCAAGCACGGTTACGACCTGCTCATCGCCAATGCCGATAACGACGATATTCTCCAGGACCATTACCTGCGTTACTTTATGGGCACGCAAATGTCCGGCGTCATGGTTCAGCCCATGGCATCCCCCGACTGGCACCCCGCTATGACCAAGATGCCCGTGCCGATTGTCCACCTGGACATCCATTGCTCCGCGCCCGGCTACTACGTAGCGGCCGACAACGAAGCGCAGGGGCGCATTATCGCCGAGCTCGCCATCGCCCGCGGCGCACGCCACATCACCGTTGTGGGCAGAGCGGCATTCATGCAGCTCACCCTGCGCGTACTTGGCATTCACAAGGCCCTCGCCCTGCATCCCGATATCAAAATCGAAGTCATTGACGCCGGAGAGTGGAATACCGCAGCCGACGGCTACAGCATTGGCGCTCAGATTGCCGGGCGCCCTGCCGACGAACGCCCCGATTTTGTCGTCGGCCTGACCGACGTGTTAGCCTCGGGCGTTATCTCGGCATTGGTCGACAAAGGCATCTCCGTCCCCGAGCAGGTTCGCGTGGCCGGATGCGACGGCAATCCACTCGCTTGGAGCGGTTCGGTCCCCCTCACCACGGTGGCACCGCCGGGTTACGAAATTGGCCGCAAGGGCGTTCAGTTGCTGATGGAGCAGATTGAGAACAAAGCCCCGGTAAAGACCAAGCATATCCGCGTCGGCTCTGCAGCGCGCACCGTCACCGCAGTCACCACCGCGGAGGATATCAACCGCCAAGAACTCGTGCGGCCGTTCCTCCTCGAGCGCGCCAGCACCCAGGCAAGCAACCACGCCGAAGCCACCGCCATCAACCTGGGCGCGTATCTATAGCACGTCGGCCAGTATGCCAAAATGCCGTTTAAGCAAAAGAGGCCCGACCATTGCCGGACCTCTTTTGCTTAGGCGCAAGGACGGCCAATTGCTCGCTTCAACGCCGCAATTGCCTAGTGCACGGCCTTGACCGCCGCCGCCAGATCGAACAGCGAATCGAGCACGGCCTCGCAGCCATCCACCACATCCTGCGGCAGCGGCACGATATCGGGGACGGCAAAGACATGGCAGCCGGCCGTGATGCCCGAGATGCAGCCGTTGCGCGAATCCTCGACCACGGCGCACTCCTCGGGGGCAAAGCCCGCGCGCTCGCAGGCGAGCAGATACATCTCGGGGTCTGGCTTGCCGTGCACGACGTCCTCGCCACAGATCACCGTTTCAAACTTGTCAAAGAGGCCGACCATCTTAAGGTTGCGCTCCGCCGTAACGTGGCGCGACGACGTCGCAAGGCCCACGTGATAGCCCGCAGCCAGCAGCTCGTCTAGACACTCGGCGGCGCCGACCTTAAGCTCCAGTTCGGTCTTGACTATCTCGTCGCGAATCTCCTTGTGGCGGACATAGATCGCCTCGGCGGTTTCGCGACTACCGTAATGTTCATCAAGGATGTCCATGACATCGGGCAGCGTGCGGCCGATAAACTGATGGATCAGAGCATCATCAATCGCGATCCCCAGCTCGGCAGCGCCCGCCTTCCATGCCTTGATGCCTAAACGCTCGGTATCGACCAGCGTTCCATCCATGTCAAAAATAACAGCCTTGATCATATCGGTCCCCCATCGACTCTCGCTGTCGTATTGCCGCAACTCTACCGCATTTGGCAACTTGTATATAACGTATATACCATATTGCACTTTCGTTACACAGATAGAAGTCTTATGGCAAGTAACGCATTAGGATTATAGTTTTCGATCGAGTACTCAACGATAAGGATCGTTTCATGATTTTAGACACCACGGCACCCGCAGAGGAGCTTCAAGACAAGCTATCGGCGCTCGAACAGCTGCTTTTGGCATACGGGCGCGTGGCTATCGGGTTTTCCGGCGGCGTTGACAGCAGCTTTTTGGCCGCCGTATGCGCCCGCATCATGCCTACCAATACCCTCCTCGTCCATCTCACCACGCCGCTCATCGGCACGCCCGAGCAGGCTTCGTTTGAGCAGTCCGTTGATGGGCAGGCCAATGAGGGGCCGCATTTTAAGCTCCCCGTGCTCAATCTTTCGGTGGATCAGCTGCAGCTCCCCCAAGTAGCCTGCAACGATGCTAATCGCTGCTACCACTGCAAGCACGCCGGCTTTACCGCCATCGTCAACCACGCCAAGTCGCTCGGCTTTCCCACCGTCATCGATGGCAGCAATGCAAGCGATCGCGGTGACTACCGCCCCGGCATGCGTGCGGCAGAAGAGCTCGGCGTACGCTCCCCTCTCATGGAGGTCGGCTTTACCAAGGACGAAGAGCGCGAGCTGCTGCGCGCATGGGGCTATCCCGTTTGGAACCTGCCGGCGGGAGCATGTCTTGCCACCCGCGTCCCCACGGGCGAGGAGCTTACGCGCGAGAAGGTCGATTTGATCCGCACCTGCGAGGACTACCTGCACGATCTTGACCTGGCACAGGTACGCGCGCGCTTGGTCGGCGGCTGCATGCATATCGAGGCCGCACCCGCAGATGTCGCCAAGATTGCCGCGCTCGGCGGCACCGCCGTCGATGCCGAGGGCAAGACCCCGCTGCCCGCCGCCATCGAGTCCGCGCTGCGCGGGCTGGGCTGCGACCATATCTCCCCCGAGGTTACCCCCTACATCCACGGCAACATGAACCTTTAGGTTACGCCGTTTTACAAACGGCGTAACTGCTCGGCGCTGCGCAGGCCCCGGGCGCGGCAATCTGACGTTCAACTTCACGGGCGCGACCAAAAGGTCAGCGCCCGCTTGTTTCACGTCACCTTACCGCACCCGGGGCCTGCTCGCTCGCATATGCTCAACCTGGACTGCGTTAACTGACCTACCAAAAGGGACAGGTTTATTTTGGCAGGTTTTATCTGGGGAAATATCGCGAGACAATCGCCCCTCCAGCACCCATCTGGCCTCGAGAGACACTAGAGAGGCGACCCGGCTGCATCTACTTCTTCCGATATCGGCGGTTGCGGCTCGTCGATGAACCCATTACTTCGATGAGCCCTTTATCCGCCATTTTTGGCAGATGGTAGCGGACGGACGAATTTTGGCATTCCGTCTCTCTAAAACAATAGATTTATCTCTCTCTAACGTTTCGTATATCTCTCTAACTTTAGAGAGATAAGCGCCTTGTTTTAGAGAGACATTTAGAGAGATGTATCGAATTCGCTGCTAGATTGCCTAATGCTATCTCTCTAACCAACCTTCTCTTTAGAGAGACATTTAGAGAGACGAGCGTAATCTCTCTAATCAAGGGCTCCACTCTTTAAGGTGCACACTTCCTAACCGTGCCCTAAGTTGCGGTGAAATAACTCACGATTAGCCTGCCAAAAAGGGACAGGTTTATTTTGGCAGGTTTTATCTGGGGAAACGCAAATAGGGCCGTGACACCCATACGGCGTCGCGGCCCTTTTCCTTGGAGAAGGATCAATTGATTGAACGGGATGACCGTTCTAGTCTTCGAGTCCGCTATTGATGAGCTCCGCAATCTCAACGGGATCGGTGCTCGCGCGCACCTTGTCACGGAAGCCGGCGTCCATCAGCATCACGGCAGCCTTGGAGAGCAGACGCAGGTGCGTAGTTCCGGCCTCGCCGGCGGGCACGTACAGCGCGAGCGCAACATCGACGGGCACCCCATCGAAGCTCGGCCATTCAACGGGCTCGGTCAGTTTAAGCACGGCAACGCCCGGCGTGTGGATCGCGTCGCTTTTGGCATGCGGAACGGCAAAACCGGCGACAAGGCCGGTCTCGGCCTCGTTCTCGCGAGCAATGAAGGCGGCCTCTACGGCAGATGCGTCATCGGCAAAGCCGAGCTCGATGGCCTGCTCGGACAAATAATGTAGGGCGTCCTCGCGCGAGGCGGCGGTATACCCGATTGTCACTTGGTTGGCAGATACAAATCCCATGGAAACCTTCCTTACAACACGGACCTGACCGCAGCTTCGATGCCGTCGGCGTCCAAACCGTACTTGTGCAGCAAATCGACCGCAGGACCGGACTCGCCATACACATCGCGCACGCCGACGCGTCGCATCGGCACCGGATGCTGCTCTGCGAGCACCGAGGCCACGGCCTCGCCAAGACCACCGATAATCGAATGCTCCTCGGCGGTGACCACGCGACCAGTCTTCTTGGCGCTGGCAACCACCAGGCGCTCATCAAGCGGCTTAATCGTGTGCATGTTGATGACCTCGGCATCGATACCATCGGCAGCGAGCGCCTCGGCAGCCTCAAGCGCCTCGGCGACCATAAGGCCACAAGCGATGATGGTCACATCGGACCCCTCGCGCACGACCACGCCGCGACCAATCTTGAACTCATAGTCCTCGTGATCGTTGATGACCGGTGTTGCCAGGCGTCCGAAGCGCATGTAGACCGGGCCCTCAAACTCATAGGCGGCGCGCACACAGGCACGAGCCTCGACGTCGTCGGCGGGAACGACCACCGTCATACCCGGAATCATGCGCATGAGTGCGATATCCTCGCAGCACTGGTGCGTGGCGCCGTCCTCGCCCACCGAAATGCCGGCATGAGTAGCGCCAATCTTGACGTTGAGGTGCGGGTAGCCGATGGAATTGCGGACCTGCTCGTAGGCGCGACCGGCGGCAAACATCGCAAAGGTACTCGCAAAAGCAACGCGGCCCGTGGTCGCGATGCCGGCGGCAAGACCCATCAGGTTGCTCTCGGCAATGCCGGCGTCGTAGAAGCGCTCAGGGTGCGCAGCCTTAAACTTACCGGTCTGCGTGGCGGCGGCCAGGTCGGCATCGAGAACCACAAAGTCATCGCGCTCATTGCCCAGCTCGACAAGTGCCTCGCCATAGCTAACGCGCGTGGCGACTTTTTTGACCTCTGCCATTAGAGCTCCTCTCCTGCTGCCGCGAGCTCGGCCATGGCCTGCTCAAACTGTTCATCGTTGGGCGCCTTGCCATGCCAGCCAACCTGGTTCTCCATAAAGGAGACGCCTTTGCCCTTCGCCGTCTCGGCGATGATAGCGACGGGCACGCCGGTCACCTCACGAGCCTCGGCGAAAGCCGCCTCAATCTGTGTCATGTCGTTGCCATCGGCTAGCTCGATCACATGCCACTTAAAGGCGCGGAACTTGTCAGCGAGCGGCATGGCCGAGTTGACCTCATCGATCGTGCCGTCAATCTGCAAGCCGTTGTGGTCGACGACGGCAACAAGATTGTCGAGCGCATGGTTGCCGGCAAACATGGCCGCCTCCCACACCTGGCCCTCCTCGCACTCACCGTCGCCCAGCAACGTGTAGACACGGTAGCCGTCGCCCCAGTGCTTAGCGGCAAGCGCCATTCCAACTGCAGCAGAGATGCCCTGACCGAGCGATCCGGTGGACATATCGATGCCCGGGGTGTCGTTCATGTTGGGATGGCCCTGCAGTCGGCTGCCAATATGGCGGAGCGTCTCGAGCTCTTCGACGGGAAAATAGCCGCGATTTGCCAACACCGAATACAGGCCCGGCGCCGCGTGACCCTTGGAGAGCACAAAGCGATCGCGATCGGCCTTGTAAGGGTCGGCAGGATCGATATTCATTTCCTCAAAGTACAGATACGTCATGATGTCGGCAGCACCGAGCGATCCACCCGGATGTCCCGACTTGGCCGCGTGAACCGCAGTCACGACACCCTTCCTGACCTCATTGGCGACCTTTGCCAGCTCCTGGTTGGTCATACGAATTCCTCTCTTGAGAACAACCCCGGCACCGGATGACGCGATGCCGGGGCAATCCACTCGTTAAGCCTGAGCGACGACCTTCTGCCAATCAGCCTCAAAAGAGGCAAGGCCCTGGTCGGTCAGCGGGTGATGCAAGCATTTCTTAAGAGCGGCCATGGGGACGGTCGCAATGTCGGCACCAAGCAGCGCCGCCTGGGTCACATGGTTGGGCGTGCGGACCGAAGCGGTGATGATCTCAACGGTGTCGTCGACGTTCTTGCCGGTCCAGTCATAGTTCTTGATGCAAGTCACAACATTGTCGAGCTGCGAGATACCGTCCTCGGCGATGTCATCGAAGCGCCCCACAAACGGGCTGATGTAGCGAGCGCCGGCGTTGGCGGCCATCAAGGCCTGGGTCGGCGAGAAAACAAGCGTCATGTTGACGCGCACACCTGCGTCGGCCAGGGCGCGGCAGGCGGCAAGGCCGGCCTCGCACACGGGAAGCTTAACCACGATGTTGGGAGCGAGGGCGGCAAGACGCTTGCCCTCCTCGATCATGCCCTCGGCAGTAGTCGCGGTGGACTCGGCAGACACGGGCAGACCCTCGCAGAGCTCGGCAATCTTGAGCATATGGGGCTCAAAGTCGGCAAGCTTGCCGCCGGTCTTGGCGTACAGGGACGGGTTGGTGGTAACACCGGCCAGGCAGCCCCAGCTCTTGGCCTCGGCAATCTCGTCCAGATTGGCGGTATCGATAAAGAACTTCATGGTGAACCCCTTCAAAGGAAGCTAAAACTCAAAAGAATGGGACAAAGGGACTGCCCCTTTGTCCCATGTGCCGGGCCTGCAGCTGGGACATGCCCCAGGCCCGGCGTCGCGTAGGAAAAGCTACTTACTCGGCAAGAGCGGCCTCGATGCGGGTCGTGACGCCCTTGAGGTTAAGACCGACGACGTACTGCTTGATCGGGCGCTTGATGTGCTCGATCACAAAGCGCTTGCCGTCGATGTCCTGGGCAGCGAGGTTGCGATAGAGCTTCTCGACCTGCTCCTTGACCTCGGGATCGTTGAACGCATAGTGGCCGGAGACATCCAGGATCTTCAGGCTGAGCTCATCGTCGGCAAGGATGTCATCGACCTGCAGGTTGACGTCGTCGCCAGTCATCCACTTGCGCCAGCGCTCGGTCTTGATAGCCTTGACCAGCAGCGTGTGATACAGGTCGGAGGGGTCATCGCACAGACCGTTGTCGACCAGGATCTGCTCGGTGGCGCAGAGCTTGAGGTAGGCGCGGGTCTCCTCGGTGCCATACTGCGGAGCGACGTTGGAGGCGGTCACGTGTGCCGGGATGTGCTCGAGCAGCGTCGCGTCGTCCAGATAGTCGGCGTTGTGCTCCTTCAGGCCCACGCCATAGCGCTTGGCCATATCGGCAAGCTCGCGGGCGTTCTTGAAGTTGTAGTGACCGACCTGCTCCGTCCAGCGGGTAAGGGTGCCGGTCTGGCCGACGATAAAGGTGGGCATGGGGCAGCCGCGCTTCTCGAGCTCGGGCTGCAGCTGAGAAATGAACTCCTCGTACTTATCGGTAGAGGTCAAGCCGCCATTGGTCTCCTCGGTACCGACCTCATAGGCGACCTCGGGCAGGTTATGCTCGCGACGGTACTGCTCAAGGTAGTCGATAAGATCGATCGTGCGGCGAAGCACCACGTCGAGCGGAATAACCTTGCCGATCTGATAGGGATCCTTGGTGGGGTCGACCATCAGCAGGTCAAAGCCTGCCTCCATGTCGGCGACGAAGGACTTGCGGGCGAGCTCCATGGCCTCGTCCTCGGGCAGGTGGGCGTTACGCTCCTCGTCGCGCTGCCACGGACCGCCGTGATCTCGGCACAGGTAGTACGGACCGGTGTAACCCACCTCGTCGGCGACCTTCTTGATGTCGGCGGCAAAGCGCGTCTGGTCCCAACCGTTGACGTAGCCGGCGCCCATCTCGTCCATATCGACCTGGTTGCGGCTGGCGATAAACATGGGCGGGAAATCCTCGTCCTTGGCAAGCTCGAACACGGCCTGAATCAGGTTGGGGCTCATGGGGCCAATGCCGACCATGGTTGCGTGATCGCCGCTATCCTGCAGTTTGAGCATGCCCTGAACGGCCTGGCGGATGGTGAGGTTGGACATTTTGTTCTCCTTCTCCAGAGGATTTTTGACAAAAGTTCCCTGGGACCCAGATGTGGGCCCTATCAGTACGGATGGATTTTGTTGTGTAGGGGCGGTTGTGCGGAGTCAAATCCATCCCTCCGCACAACCGGAGTCCTTAAAGGTTTACTTGGCCTGCTTGTCGAGCGTGGGCTTCATGGCAATCAGGATTGCAGCGGCGACCACGGCGCCAATCACGATGTCCAGGCAGAACAGCGCGACGTTGTTGGTGGCAAGGGCGACGATAAAGCCACCGTGCGGGACGTAGCAGTCGATACCCTGGAAGGCGGCGAGCGCCGCGCCCACGGCAGAGCCGATGCAGATGCCGGGCAGGGTGTGGCCAAGGTCCTTGACCGCGAAGGGGATAGCGCCCTCGGTAATGCCGATGCAGCCCATGAACAGTGCGGAGATACCCATCTGGCGATCGGCGTCATCGAACTTGTTCTTGGCGATGAGCGCAGCAAGGCCGCAGGCAATCGGGGGAATGGCGACTGCGACGCGGAACATGCCGTTGGGGCCATAGATGCCGGAGGCCATGATGGCCATGGTGAAGGTCGAGGCGGTCTTGTTGATGGGGCCACCCATATCGAAGGCGGTCATAACGCCAATGACCAGACCCAGGACAACTGCGGAACCGCCCTGCAGGCTGCCGAGCACGCCGGTGAGCCAGTCCATCACAAAGCCAAGCGGCGTGGCCAGGATGTAGATATAGGCCATGCCCAGGACAAGCGAGGTCAGAATCGGGATGATCAGGATGGGCATGATGGTCTGGATGGTGTTGTTGACCTTCCAGGTCTTCATCCAGCGGACAAAGTAGCCGCAGATGACCGCCATGATCATGGCGCCCAAGAAGCCGGTCGAAACGCTGTTGCCGTTAGGGGTAACGACTGCGTTGTTGACCAGGTAGCCCAGGACAAAACCGGGGGCGAGCGCGGGCTTGCCGGCCATCGAGTAGGAGATGTATGCCGCAAGCACCGGGATCATCATGGAGATGCCGGCCATGCCGATGGTGTTAAGGCTCACCATCAGCGGGTTCGTAACCTCCATGCCGTTGGCGCCGGCGGTACCGGATGCCAGCGAGAAGGCAAGAAACACGCCGCCGATAACGACGATGGGGATAAAATAGGAAACGCCGGTATTGAATGCATTGAGCAGCGTCTTGCCAGGATCGGCAAAGATAGACTGCTTGGACGCCGGTGTCGGGGCCTGCGGGGCAGCGGAGACGGCCTTCTTCTCTGCCTTGGCCTCGGCCTTGGGCGCGTCAACGGCGCCACCCGTCGCCTTGATGATCTCAATGGCCTGGTCGATGATCTTTACCGGATCGGCGATTACATCCGAGGTGCCGACCTTCAGGAACTTGCCCTCGGCCATCTTCTGCTCAAAACGGTCCTCGTTCTCGACACCCACGTCGACGGACTCCAGGACCAGGTCGGCGGAGTCCACGTCTTCCTGCGTGAGCTCATTCTCGATACCCAGGCCACCCTGAGCCTCGACCTTGCACTCGATGCCACGGGCGGCGCATTCATCCTGAATCGCCTTCTGGGCCATATACGTGTGGGCGATACCCACAGTACAGGCGGCAACGCCTACGATCTTCATTGCTTCCCTCTTTTCATAGAGTTGCGTGCGCAAGACACCGTTTGCGGAGGCCTCCGGAGCATCCCCTGCCGTTTGGACTTGCTGTCTTTTCGACAAGAACAATATAGGTGCTCGTTTTTCTTAATGCCAGCTTATTTCGGTAAACGCGCAGGTCAGAGCGTTGGTTATGCGATTTAGTTATGCGTTTAACCAAAAATGAATCCTGCGATTTTGCCCTCGATTTCAAAAGTCAAGAAGTATTTGATTTTCTCGGTAGACGGCAGATGCGCATGCCGGTCACAAATTTCGACCCCACCCGTATGCCGCATTTGTTGCATACTCATATGAAAGGAAAAAGCCGCTCACCGAAGCGTATCCTTCACCAAGACTCAAAGTCATCATGTTGGAAAATGCTCATTTGTCGGAAGGAGTCGCTGTGGCAAAACAGCGCGTTACGATCGCAGACGTCGCTCGAGAGGCGGGAACCTCGACGGCAAGCGTCTCGTATTACCTCAACGACAAACGAGAAAAGCTTAGCGAGAAGACGCAGAACAAAATCGCGCGCGTCATTAAGGAACTCGGATACGTTCCCAACGCCCAAGCGCAGACGCTCACCGGCAAGCAAACCCACGTCATTGCCATCATCATTTTGGATAACACCAACAAATGGGCGGGGCTCGTTCTCAATGGCATGGAGCAGGTCATGCTCCCCGCGGGCTACCAGACGGTCGTTTGCACGAGCAACTTTAACCCCGAGACCGAGCTCATGTACGTCGACAAGATGCTCTCGCTGGGCGTCGATGGCTTTATCATCCAGCCCACGGCAAACTTCAAAGCCGTGCATGACCGCATTAGACGCGCCGGCAAGCCGGTCGTCTTTTTCGATGCGGCCATCTATAGCCCAGGTACCAGCTGGATCAAAACCAACCTTTACGACGGCGTGTACAACGCCACACAGGCACTCCTCGACGCCGGCTACGAAGATTTCTTTTCCATTGCCGCCAACATGACCGAAATGCGCACCCGCATGGAGCGTTTTCAGGGGTATGCCGAGGCGCTGGCAGCGAACGGGCAGCTCTACAAAGCGATTCCCATCGATCACAACAAGCCGTCAATCAACGAGCTCACCGAATACTTTAAATTCAAGTTCAATCCCGCCAAGCGAACCCTTATCTTCGTGCAAAATCAGTGGGCACTTCCCCGTGTCTACAAGGCCCTCCAGCCAATGGCCCATCTGCTTCCGCAGCAAATCGGCCTTTTGGGACTCAACTGCGAAGACTGGACTAATCTCACCACACCGACCGTCTCCACCATCATCGAGCCCGTCGACCAAGAAGGTCGCGAAGCAGCCGAGATGCTGCTCGCCCTACTTGACGGAAGCAGCGAACCCGGCGAGCAGCGCATTCTCGAGTGCAAGCTCAACTGGCTCGACTCCACCTCGATCTAGACCGCGGGACAAATGAATCAGTAGCGTTTGTCTCAAATCTTAAGTATTTGTTCGACAGAACGGCCCCTGCCGGCTCCTGCTAGACTGGTAGATTCCCAACCGTCCATCCAGGAGCCTCAATGTCGCGCAAGTCCGCCTACAAGCAAGCACTTTCCATCGGCACCGCCGTGGTGCTGGGGTTTGCGTTGTTTACGGGATCGCTCGACGGAGCTCCCAAGCTGCTGTCGCCGCAAAGTGATGAGCAGGCGGCGGCTCTGGCCGAAAAACAAAACGAGAGTCCCAGCCGCACCGACGACGAAGCAGACCTGGTTGCCCGGCTCGAATCGGGAACAGCGAGCTCCTCGGACTCTCAAAATAGCCAAGACTCTGGCGATGGCTCCGATTCTGCCGCATCCGACACCGGTGACGACGCTTCCGCGGACAGCGCCGCCACCCCAATCGACGAGGTCGAAAACCCCGATCTCGACCGCGCTCGCGGCGTATACCTCAGCAGCATTCCCGACTACGCGGGCAATCCCTACGTTGCCCTTCGCGCCGACAGCACGCACCCGTTGGGCATGCCGTCATTCACACTCGATGAATACGAACGCGCTGCAGAAGAGGGCTGCTTTAAGAAATTTTCCAAGCTCGACAGCCTGGGCCGCACCCGCAAAGCGCTCGCCTGTGTGGGCCCCGAATCACTCGGTCAAGGCGAGCGCGGCGATATCTCGCGTATCCATCCCGCTGGATGGCGCCAGCAGCGCTACGACTTTATTCCGGGCCAGAGCCTCTACAACCGCTGCCACCTCATCGCCTGGTCGCTCTGCGGCGAAAACGCCAACCGCAAGAATCTCCTCACCGGCACGCGCTATCTCAACGAGACGGGCATGCTGCCGTTTGAAGAGCAGATTCTTAACTACATCCGCGACACGGGCAACCATGTGCTCTACCGCGTCACGCCCATGTATAACGAAGAGGAGCTTGTCTGCCGTGGCGTGCGCCTTGAGGCGCAATCGGTCGAGGACCACGGCAAGACCCTCTGCTTCCACGTATATTGCTACAACCTGCAGCCGCACGTGCAGATCGACTACGCCACCGGCCGCAACCAGGCATCCGGAGACTAGTGCCGACCGCGCCGCCCGTAACCCAAAAAAATGGTCCGTTTTCCTCCGTCCCAAAGGGATCAAATAAGGCCGCCCCGGTTACCCAGAGCGGCCTTTTCGTCAGTACCTACATTGCAGGCAGCGCCACACGCTACTTGGCACGGCCCTCCTCATAGCGCTCGACCAGCTTGGCCTGAACGTCATAAGGCACCTGCTCGTAGCCGGCGGGCTTCATGGTAAAGTCGCCCGTGCCGCGCGTGATAGAGCGCAGGCGCGTCGAGTAATCCGTCAGCTCGGCCAGCGGCGCCTGTGCGATAACCACGGTGTCACCGCGCTCATCGGTCTCCATGCCCGTCACGCGACCGCGCGATGCCGAGATGTCGCCCATCACGGCGCCGGCGTAGCTCTCGGGGATAGTCACCGTGATTTCCTCGATGGGCTCCAGCACCACCGGGTCGGCATCGGCGCATGCCTTGCGCAGACCGATGCGAGCCGCCGCGCGGAACGCCATCTCGTTGGAGTCGACGCTGTGATACGAGCCGTCGTACACAGCCACGCGAATGCCCGTGAGCGGGTAGCCGGCAATGATGCCGTCCTTCATGGTCTCCTGGACACCCTTGTCCACGGCGGGAATCAGCGAGCGCGGAATACGGCCGCCCACGACCTCGTCCACAAACTCATAACCATCGCTCGTGCCGTCGGGCCCAATGAGCGGCTCCACGCGCAGCCAGCAGTCGCCGTACTGACCGGCGCCGCCGGTCTGCTTCTTGTGGCGGCCCTGGGCACTCGCCGTGCGACGAATGGTCTCGCGATACGGGATACGAATCGGCACACTCTTGGCCGCGACCTTGGTGCGATCCTCCAAACGGTTGAGCAGCACCGAAACCTGCGCCTCACCCACGGCGGAGATGATAGTCTGGCCGGTCTCCTCGTCGCGGTCGATGCTCATGGTCGGGTCTGCCTTGCAGGCCTTCTCGATAAACGTGTAGAGCTTCTCTTCGTCGCCGCGGTTCTCGGCTTCGATGGCGATGCGGTACTGCGAGTTGGGGAACTTAAACGCCGCAGCCTCGACCTTGCCGGTAATCGAGAGCGTATCGCCCGTCTCGGCAGCCAGCTTGGGCGCCACGATGATGTCGCCGGCATAGGCATGGCCAACCTCGGTCATATCGCGGCCGCACATCACATACAGGTGAGCCAGACGGTCGCTCTTGCGCGTGCGGGCGTTGATCAACTCAAGACCCGGCTCAAGCGTGCCCGTCAGCACCTTGATAAAGCTGATGCGGCCCTGCTGCGGATCGGCCAGCGTCTTAAACACAAATGCCACCGGACGGTCATCGTCACTCGAGATCTTGAGCGAGTCGCCGTCGATGAGCGGCATCTCGCCGTAGTCAGTCGGCGCCGGGAAGTACGTGGCGATGTCGTCCATCAGCGAGTTGACGCCCTGCTCCTTAATGCAATCGCCCGCAAAGACCGGCACAAAGATGCGCTCGGCGATCGCCTTCGACAGCAGGCCTTCAAGCTCCTCCTGCGTCAGCGTCTCCTCGCCTTCCAGGTACTTCATCATCAGCTCATCGTCGGCCTCGGCCACCAACTCGCACAGATGGTCATGGGCTTCCTCGGCCTGGGCACGATACTCCTCGGGAATCTCCGACTCAACGGCTTCGGTGCCGTTGCAATGGCGCGCCTTCATGCGCACCAGGTCGATAATGCCGTCAAAGTCCTCGCCCTCGCCCCAGGGGAGGGTCACGGCGCCCAAGCGTGTACCAAAGCGCTCCTGCAGCAGGTTCATTGTGGTCGTAAAGCTGGCCTCGGGACGCGACAAGCGGTTTACGAACACCGCGCGCGCCAGGCGCAGGTCCTCGGCGGCGTACCAAAGCTTAACCGTCGTCTGCTGCGGGCCGGCCTCGGCGTCGACCACAAACAGCGCCGTCTCGCAGACGCTCATCGCGGCAAAGGCGTCGCCGATAAAATCGGGGTAGCACGGGGCATCGAGCACGTTGATGCGGGCGCCCTTCCAATCGATCGGCGCGATGGTCGTCGAGATGGAGAATGAACGCTTGACCTCTTCGGGGTCATAGTCGAGCGTGGGCTTGGTGCCGTCGTGGCCGCCCAGGCGGGCGGTCTTACCGGAAAGGTGGAGCATGGCCTCGGCGAGTGAAGTCTTGCCCACCCCGCCTTGGCCTACGAGCACCACGTTCCTTACGTTGCCAGTCTTGGGAGCACCCATGATGACCTCCTTGCAGGGCCGCGCGCATTGCGCGACGCCAACGGGGAGAGTTCGCGGTCGGTGCCGTCCCGGGAGCAGCATGGTCGGCAGCCGAGCCGACTCACCCTCCAAATGTCCTATGCCACCACCCTACCCTCACGGGTGACTGTCCATGCACACCTTTCGGCGCACGTATGAATACAGGCGGCGAGAGGAAGGAGAACGTACGCAAGGCGATTATTAAACCCCATCGATACAAATAAAAGCCGCCGCAGACCATAAGACCTGCGGCGGCTTTTTCTCAATATATAGCTGAGCCTAGCCCTCGATACGGCTCAAGAACTCACGGGTACGTTGCTCACGCGGGTGATCGATAACCTGCTCGGCAGGACCCTCCTCGACAATGCGACCGCCGTCCATAAAGACCACGCGGTCGGCAACATCGCGCGCAAACTGCATTGCGTGGGTCACGATTACCATCGTCATATTCTGCGCGGCAAGGTCTTTAATGACATGCAGCACCTCGGCCGTCAGCTCGGGATCGAGTGCCGAGGTTGGCTCGTCAAAGAATAAGATTTCCGGATCGAGCGCCAAGGCGCGGGCGATACTCACACGCTGTTGCTGGCCGCCCGAAAGCTCACATGGCACCTTGTTCTCGTTGCCCGTAAGCCCCATCTGAGCAATCAATTCATGCGCACGAGCTTCCGCCTGCTCGCGCGGGCGCTTAAGCACGCGGATCGGCGCGTCGATGATGTTTTTCATCACGGTATAGTGCGGGAACAGGTTGTAATTTTGGAACACCAGGCCGAATCGCGAGCGCGCCTGCTTGGGCACATCGCCCTTCGCATAGACCGCGCCCGAACCCGCATCCGTCGCAACGGCAAGGTCGCCAAACGAAAGCGAGCCGCCGTCGAGTGTCTCGAGCAGCGTGGCACACCGCAGCAGCGTGGACTTACCGCCACCCGAAGGTCCGATAATCGCCACGACCTCGCCGCGCTTAACCTCGAGCGAGATATCCTTGAGCACCTCATTGCCGCCAAACGCCTTACGCGCGTTTTCGATTTTCATCACTGAGTTAGTCATGATAATAGTCCAGCTTCTTTTCGGCGGCGCCCAGCAGCATCTCGACGACGAAGTTAAAGACCCAGTAGATCAACGCCGCAATCGCAAACGGCACCATGCTCACTTGCGAGGCGACCAGCGCCTTGGCCGTCGAGAACATCTCCCCCACGCCGATGGCAAACGCCAGCGACGTATCCTTGACCAGCGTGATGATCTCGTTGCCCATCGCCGGCAAAATGCGCTTGGCAACCTGCGGCATCACGATATACAGAAACGTCTGCATGCGCGAATAGCCCAGTACCTCGGCTGCCTCGTATTGACCGCGCGGAATGGACTGCAGGCCCGAGCGATAGATCTCGGCAAAGTAACCGGCGTAGTTGATGATGAACGCTACGACGCACGCCGTCCACTTGGAATCGGGCGTGAGCGAAATGCCAAACACGTAGTACGGGGCAAAGTAGATGGCAAACATCTGCAGCATGAGCGGCGTACCGCGCATGACCGAAATGTAGATGCGCGCAATCCAGCGAAGCGGCGCGATTTTGCTCATGCGCATAAACGCCACGGGGATTCCCAGCGGAATCGACCCCAGCAGCGTCAGCACAAACAACTGCAAACTGACCAAGAATCCCTGGCCAAGCATCTGCATCATGACCTGAATAGACATTACTTGAGCACCCAATTATCGAAAGACAGACCATAGCTCGCGTACTTGTCGCACAGGTCCTTGACCGTGCCGTCCTCGTAGAGCGCCTTGAGCGACTCGGTCACGGCATCGGCGGACTTGGTGTCGCCCTTCTTAAAGCCGACAGCGTAGTGCTCGCTGGACAGCGGCTTGTCGAGCTGCGTATAGGCATCGGGCTTGGCGGCAAGCTGATACTGGGCAATCGAAAGGTCGCAAGCCACGGCATCGGCTGCGCCGCTCTCGAGCTGCATAAAGGCCGTGTTGTACTCGCCGATCGTGTCGAGCGTGGCAAACGTCGCCGCCAGATCCTTCTGGTCACCCTCGAGCACATCCTGCGCAGCGGAATCGGTCTGGGTAATCACGGTCTTGCCGGCAAGATCATCCCAGCTCTTGATGCCCGCATCCTTCTTTACCACCAGCACCTGCTCGTTGAGCATGTACGGCTCGGAGAACGTGTAGTCGTCCTCGCGACCCTCCATGGTAAAGCCGTTCCAGATGCAGTTGATGGCACCCGAGTTGAGCAGCGTGTCCTTGGCATCCCAATCGATGGCCTCGTAATCGACATCCCAGCCCTGCTTATCGGCAACAGCCTTGGCAAGGTCAAGGTCAAAGCCCGTGTACTCGCCATCGTCACCCACAAAGCCGTACGGAGGGTAGGACTTGTCAAAGCCCACCACGAGCTTCTTGGACTCCGCAGCGCCCTTCACATCCTTGGCCGCGGCAGAGCCAGCAGCGGAGCCCTTGCCGGCACCACCGCCGCAACCGACAAGACCAAGGCCAAGCACCGTGGCGAGCGAGCCGGCTAGACCAACAAACTGACGACGAGACATATCGGTGTTCATGGTATCCCCCCTTGATGGCACTTTAGTTAAGTAAAGTGATTCGTGTAACGTTCAGAATCATACACTTTAGCGTGATAGAGCACAAGGCGAGTTTGCCCGCCGCGTGAGGGGTGTGGGGGTTAAGTTTCCTGCTCTACAGTCCTGCTCACGACGGAGGCCACATTAAGTGGCCTCCTGTTCGTGCGGAACTCGCGATAAACTTAACCCCCACACCCCTCACGCGGCGGGCAACCGTCGTTGGGCTTATCACTGACACGAATAAACCGCTTGCATATCGTCTGCTGGCTTGGCACGGTACAATACTTGCAGCTTTAATTCATGAATTAGTGGAGTTATTGATGGCAGAATCTCGTGCGGAGCGTAAGGCTCGTCGTGCTTTGATCGAGGCGGCTGAGGGGTCAGAGGAGAAAAAATCTTCTAAGAAATCCAAGTCGTCTCAGGACGCGAAGGGTAAGTCGGCCAAGGGCAAGGCTAAGGCCAAGCGTCCCGGCTCTCGTCGGAACGACGATAAGGCATCTCAGACTCGCTCCAAGCGCCCGTATAAGAATCCGGTTCCGTCTGCGCGCAAGGCCGTTGATCCCAAGTCTCCTTGTTCCATCATGAAAGCTTGCGGTGGGTGTACGGCGCTCAATCGTCCTTATAAGAAGCAGTTGGCAGCCAAGCAGGCCGCCATGGAGGAGCTTTTTGCTACCCTTTGCGAGCGCGAGGGCATTAGCGTCGACCCCATTCGCGGTATGGGCGTCACCCTGGGCGACCCGGGCAAATATCCTGCGCCGCGCGGTTTTCGCCATAAGGCCGCCACTCCCTTTGCTCCCGGTAAGGAGGGTGCTGTCCGTTGCGGTTTCTTTGAGCGCGGCACGCACAAGATCGTTGCCGTACCCGAGTGTCCTGTCGAGGCACCGGGTGCCCGTCAGATTCTCAACGGCATCGCACGCGAAGCTGAGCGGCTGCATATTCCCGCCTT
Source organism: Collinsella sp. (assembly GCA_036313175.1). GTDB lineage: Bacteria > Actinomycetota > Coriobacteriia > Coriobacteriales > Coriobacteriaceae > Collinsella. Next base: position 33,029 of record JAXJMO010000014.1, read on the forward strand.
TAACGAGGACAAGCATCTTGGTTTGCTTCGCTATGCCGTCGTCCGCTGCGGCTGGCGTACCGACCAGGTCATGGTCACGCTCGTGACCGCTCAGCGCGACTTGCCGCATGCGCAGGAGTTCTTTGAGGCTGTCGCCGCACTCAATCCGCACATCGTCACCGTCGCCCAAAACATCAACGGACGCCCCGGCAACGCCATCCTCGGCGAGGAAACCCGCATCGTGTATGGCGCCGAATGCATGCGCGACCAGCTGCTCGGCTGCGAATTCGACATCTCCCCCACCGCGTTTTATCAGACCAACCCGCAACAGACCGAGCTGCTCTATCAGCTCGCTATCGACGGCATGGATTTGCACCAGGGCGATGTGCTCATGGATGCCTACTGCGGCAGCGGTACCATCGGTCTTTGCGCAGCTAAAGATGCCCAGAACAAGGGTATCGGCATTATGCTGCTCGGCGTTGAGCGCAACCCGGCGGGCATTGCCGACGCACGTCGCAATGCCGAGCTCAACGGCCTCACCCGCAGCGCTTGGTTTATGGCCGACGACGCCACCGACTACATCCTGGATGCCGCCGACAACAACGAACGCGTCGACGTTCTTTCCATCGACCCGCCGCGCGCCGGCTCCACGCCCGAGTTCCTCGAAGCTGCCTGCGCACTTAAGCCGCGCCGCATCACCTATATCAGCTGCAACCCCGTGACCCAAGAGCGCGACCTGCACCAGCTCCTCGACGGAGGCTATCGCCTGCTCAAGATCACGCCAGTCGACATGTTCCCTCACACCGACCACACCGAAACCGTAGCGGTCCTCGAACGCCGCTAACCAACCTCAGTAGATTTTTGGGACAAGAAAGGGGGCGACCCGCCTGGGCCGCCCCCTTCGCTTGGTTTATAAACTCCGCTACATCCCATTGCGCAGATCGCACACGCCGGCTGCCGCCATCTCGCACAGCAGCGTCTCGCGGTCGCGCGTCACGATCAAATCCAGTGGGAAGTGAATCTCGTCGAGCATCTTGCGCGCGTGATCGAGCTTGCCAATGGCCATGCCAATGTGGGCATCGGTCGACACGCCAATGCCCACGCCCAGCTCGGCGCAGCGCTCGGCAATCTTGCGGCATACGGCCCAATGCTCAGTGTCGACACCGTGTTCAAGACTATGGTTGTTGATCTCGATAATCTTGTGCTTGGCCTTAGCTGCCAACAGCACCTCGTCGATATCGAACGGCACGCCCGAACGCCCCGTGTGACCCAGCATGAACACCTTGGGGTGCTCCAGGGCATTGATATACATCTCGGTCGTCTGGGCCAGCGTCGCGCCCTCAGCAATCTGCGGATTATGCACGCTCGCAACCAAATAATCCAAATTACGCGTAACCAAATCGAACAGCGAATGCTGACGGCTGTACGAATCGCCGGCAATATCGAGCGTGACAGGAGTGTCCTCGCCAAACAGGCTTCCGTCCAGCGAAACGATATCGGCCTCGGCACCACGCAGCACCAGCACGCCGCTCCAAATGCGCGGCCAGATATCCTGGTTGATAAAGAACTGGTAACTGCGCAGGTCATTGGGGCAAGCCGTAACCATAGAGCTCAAATGGTCGGCAGATCCGAGCACCTGCAGACCACGCTCTGCCGCCCAGTACACATTCTCCTCAATGGTCGAATATGCATGCGCAGAGAACATCGTATGGGTATGAATGTCACAAGAAAGCAGGTAGGGCATCAGGTCTCCTTATCTGGCACGGCCGTCGCTTATATTCATTGTACGCATAGCCTTCGATAGTCGTAAAACCACTCCATCCCAAAGACACAACGTCCATGACAACGGGGTCCGGCTTAACACCAAACCCCGTTTCACGTAAAACATTGTAGGCAGAGCGCTTTACTTTTAACGATACTCGTCCGCCAACTGTTTCCAAGCGGGTAGCGAATTGACAATCGTTTCGTAGCTCACGCAATAGCCCAGGCGGAACCAACCCGGCATACCAAAGCTGTCCGAGGGAACCGCAAGCAACTCATACTTCTTTGCGCGCTCGCAAAACGCATTCGCATCGGGCTCCAATGCTTTCACCCATAGGTAGAACGCGCCATCCGGCTCAACATAGGTGTAGCCATACTCCGCTAGTGCGTCGGTAAGCGCGGTGCGGTTGCGTGCATAGGCCTCAACGTCACTCGGCTCATCGATGCAGTCGATAATTACGCGCTGAAAGAGCGCCGGCGCGCACACGAAGCCCAGCGTACGGGCGGCACCGGCAACGGCCGGCATCAGACGGGCAGCCTGCGGATTGGTGTTGGGAACCAAGATCCACCCCACGCGCTCACCCGGCAGCGACAGCGACTTGGAATACGAGTAGCACACGATGGTGTGCTCGTAAATCGAGGGCACCCAAGGCACCTCGGCACCGTACACGATTTCGCGGTACGGCTCATCCGAGATGAGCATAATCGGATTCTCGGGATCGCGCTGAGCGTTGGCCTCGCGCAGAACGTTGGCCAGTCGCGTCAGCGTGTCGCTTGTATATACGGCACCGGTCGGATTGTTGGGAGAGTCGATGATGACGGCCGCCGTCTTATCGCTGATCGCCTTGAGCACGTTGTCCACGCTCAGCTGGAACGTATCTTCATCGGCGAGCGCCTCAACACACGTACAGCCGGCCTTCTCAATCCAAACGCGATACTCCGGAAAGTACGGGGCGATAACAATAACCTCGTCGCCCGGGTTCGTAACGGCGTTGAGCGTGCAGGTGAGCGAAGCCGCGGCACCCACCGTCATAAAGACGTCTTTGCCCTCATAGCTCGTGCCAAAGCGGCGGTTGAGCGATTCGGCCACAGCGGCACGACATTGCGGCAGGCCCGGTGCGGGCGTGTAGCCGTGCAGCTGGTCGCTCGGCAGCTCCAGGGCCTTCTTAATCGACTCAGCCACGGCAGCGGGCGCTGGAACGCTCGGATTGCCCAGCGAAAAATCAAATACGTTTTCCGCACCAATCTGCGCCTTGCGCTCAAGGCCATAGCTAAAAATCTCGCGGATGATGGAGCTTTCCGCACCGCGAGCATACATAGTTTCGTTGATCATCTGTTCCCCTTTCACATAGGCGCTATTGTACGCTTTAGCCGAGCAAAGCGCCGCAGCAATGTTGATTGGGGACAGACTTAAATGCGTGAAAACGCTCATTTAAGTCTGTCCCCAATCAACAAAAAGAAAAAGCCTCCGCAGGTTTCCCCGCAGAGGCTTTCGCCACAAAGGCTATTTGTCGGCGTCGGTGTCGGCACCGGCATTGACGGCACAGTCATCGCCGGCATCATCGGATGCGGCTTCGGCATCCTCCTGCATGGCCGCCTGCGCAAATGCCGCGGCATCGGCCGCCAGCTCCTCCTCGCTCATACGAGGCGCGCGCTTCTTGGTCGGCATGCCGGCTGCCTTGGCATTGCGCTCCTCCTTGGCTGCCAGGATATCGCCCTCGCGCTCAAGGTAGGCATCCCACTCGTTGTCGAGCAGGGCGTTCACGGCGTCGCCTTCGACGGTTTCGCGCTCAAGCAGCACCTTCGCCATCAGGTCAAGCTGATCGCGACGAGCATCCAAAATCTCGACCGCACGACGATGGGCCTCACGCATAATGCGCTGGACCTCGATGTCGATGCGACGCGCCGTCTCCTCGGAGTAATCCTGGTGATCGGCGTAATCGCGGCCCAGGAACACCTGATGCTGCGCCTCGCCAAACACCTGCGTTCCAAGCTCCTCGCTCATGCCCAGGCGCGTGACCATCTCGCGCGCCATCTTGGTCGCGCGCTCCAGATCGTTGCTCGCGCCCGACGTGATGTCGTCGCACATGAGTTCCTCGGCAACGCGACCTCCCAAGAACACGGCGAGCTCGTCGAGCATCTCGTTCTTGGTCTTGAGGAAGTGGTCCTCCTGCGGAAGCTGCAGCGTGTAGCCCAGGGCCTGACCGCGGCTGACGATCGAGATCTTGTGGACCGGATCGGAGTGCTCCAGGATATGGCCCACCAAAGCGTGACCGCTCTCGTGGTAGGCAATCGTGATGCGCTCGGCCTCGGTCATCACGCGACCCTTGCGCTGCGGACCGGCAATCACGCGCTCCATCGACTCCTCGACCTCGTCCATCGAGATTACGGAACGATGGCGGCGGGCAGCAAGCAGCGCAGACTCGTTGAGCAGATTTGCCAGATCGGCGCCGGTGAAGCCAACGGTCATCTGGGCGAGCTTCTCAAACTTCACATCCTCGTCCATCGGCTTGTTCTCGGCATGCACGCGCAAGATCTGCTCGCGGCCCTTCACATCCGGACGGTCGACCGTGACCTGACGGTCAAAACGACCGGGGCGCAGCAACGCCGGATCCAGGATGTCAGGACGGTTGGTTGCAGCGATCAGGATGACCGACTCGCTCTCCTCAAAACCGTCCATCTCGACCAGCAGCTGGTTGAGCGTCTGCTCGCGCTCGTCGTGACCGCCGCCCAAGCCAGCTCCGCGCTGACGTCCCACAGCATCGATCTCATCGATGAAGATGATCGACGGAGCCTGGGACTTGGCCTCCTTAAAGAGGTCACGCACGCGGCTGGCGCCGACACCCACGAACATCTCGACAAAGTCGGAACCCGAGATGCTAAAGAACGGCACGCCCGCCTCGCCGGCTACAGCCTTGGCCAGCAGCGTTTTACCGGTGCCCGGAGGGCCCACCAGCAACACGCCGCGCGGAATCTTGGCACCCAGCTTGCGATAGCGGTCCGGGTCGCTCAAAAAGTCACGGATCTCCTCGAGTTCCTCGACTGCCTCGTCCACGCCGGCAACGTCTTCAAACTTGACCTTGGGGCGCGTGGCCTCGTTGGTCTTGGCGTTGGTCTTGCCAAACTGCATGTTCCTGTTGTTGGCGCCCATCATCTGGCGCATAAAGTAGAACATGATAGCGATCAGGGCGATCGTCGGAAGCACGCTCATCGCCAGGTCGCCCCAAAAATCGGGATCGTTGGTGTTGACGATGTACTTGGTATCGGGGTGCTCCGCCATAAGCTCAGCAAGCGAATCGGAGCCGACATAGGTCGAGGAGAAGCCCTTGAGCTCGCTCGTATCGCCCTTGTCCTTCTTCGTCTTCCAGTAATGACCCGTCACGCTTCCGTCTTGAACCGTATAGGTCAAATCTTCGACGCGATCCTGCTTAATGGCGTTGACCATCTCGCTCGTTGCGAGCTTTACGGTATTGCTGGAATTGGCAAAGCCGGAGCCCATGTTAAAGAAGGCGTAGCCCAGAAGCGCGCAAGCCAAAATAAAATACAGCCAGCCCGTACGCGTGGGCTTCTTGCCTCCGGGCACCCCCGGGATCTTAGGCTCCCGGGGAGTCTGGGAATTGTTATCGTTACGGTCGTCGGGCATCTTACGAATAAACCTCCGGTTTCAAAATGCCCAGATACGGAAGGTTACGATAGCGCTCGGCATAATCGAGGCCGTAGCCCACCACAAAGGCATCGGGGCAATGGGTTCCAACATACTTGGGCGTGATGGCCGAGGTACGGTCCTCAACGTCCTTCCACAGGAAGGCGGCGACCTCCAGAGAAGCGGGCTTGCGGCTCTCGAGGTTCTTCATCAGATACTTGAGCGTCAGGCCCGAGTCCAGAATGTCCTCGACGATCAGCACGTCGCGACCGCGGATGTCGATATCCAGGTCCTTAATGATACGCACGATACCCGAGGACTTCACACCGTCGCCATAGCTCGAAACAGCCATGAAATCGATGTTGGTCGGCAGCTCGATCTTGCGCATCAGGTCGCCCATAAAGACCACGGCGCCGCGCAGGACCGCAATCAGCACCAGATCCTTACCCGCGTAGTCGCGAGTAATCTGCTCACCTAGGCGAGAGACGATACCGTCGATATCCTCCTGCGTAAACAGAACCTTCTCGATATCCGGATGTTGAGAAGCCATGACAACCCTTTCTTGTGCTTATCGCCCACACACCGCCGTATGGACGCGAACTTCACATTCTAGCAGCGCACGGGGTATATTTTCCAGCCCGTACGCCATCAGCGCGGGAATACCGTCAACGTCGCACAGAATAGCTGACGTGGAACGCTATTCCGCATCGACCACGCGAAGCAGATACGCCACGCGCGTTGCGGCCGTGCATTTAAAACGCTCGTCTGTGCGAACGCCTGCGACCCATACTACGGCACCTCCCGGAGCCGTTCTCACCACAGGAACGCCTGCGCGCTCAGAAACGGGAATACGAGCCTCGTTGAGCAGGTCGGACACCTTCTTACTTCGCCCACTCATGCCCAACGGACACATCACATCCCCCGGCGCGGGACCGTCTACCCACAGACGCGCCAAACGCGCCTCGGCGGGAATCTCCCCGCGCGAGCCGGCGAGCATCCGTTCGCTATCGCGATCGGCAAAGCCCAGCGTCGCGGCATCCACCATAGCGACCACCCCTCCGGCACCCGCGAGTTCGCGGGCACGGCGCACAATATCACACCCCGGCTCGACGGCTATCGGCTCTGCCACCAGGATGCGGCCCGCCCCCAGCGGCAATCGACCGGGAATGGCGACCCAATCGGCAACTAACCCCTCGCGCGCCGCCGGGGCCTTGAATGACAGCATGCCAAACTCCACGCGCGCATCGATTCCCGCCGGCAGCGTGACCGAACCCGAGCCTTCGGCAACACAGGCAAGCACGCGCTCCACATGCCGCATCTCCGGGCGAGCGTCTGGGTCGATACGCTTAATTGCCAGTCGCACCATGCGCCGAGCAATCACCACCTCGGCCGCGGCCAGTCGGCGAGCGTCAAGGACCAGTGCACCCGCCGCCTCCTTGCGCAGGCAGCTTCGAAACGCCTGTGCGGAAAGCTGGGAAAGAAAGGCATCCTCATCGCCTAAGATCTCGCAGGCGGCGCCAATCGTCTTACAGACGCTCGCGTTGCGCTGCGCCACCACCGGCATCACTCGATGGCGCACGTAGTTGCGCAAGTACGACACGTCCTCGTTGCTCTCGTCCTCTCGCCACGGCTGACCATGCACCTGCAGATAGCCCACGAGCTCATCATGAGTCAGGTCGAGCAAGGGACGCACCACGATATTCCTCCGGCGAGGAATGCTCGATAGACCAGCGGGCCCCGAACCCTTAATCGCGTTCATCAAAAACGTTTCCGCGCGATCCGAAGACGTGTGCGCGGTGCAGATACGAGCCGCCGTTCGCGGTGCCCCCGTCTGGGCGCAGAGCTCGCGGACATACCTCCGCGCCGCGGCATAGCGCACCTCGCGGGCAGCCGCCTCGATATTGCCCGATTCATCATCAAAATAGGCATGCTCAACACACAGCGGCAAGCCATATTGTGCGCATAGGCCGCGTACAAAGGCCTCGTCGCCATCGGATGCCTCGCCGCGTAGATGATGGTTCACATGCAGCACGTGCAGCCGCTCGCGCGCGATGGAGGCTACACCACGCCCATCCAGAATATCCAACTTTGATGTGCACGCCATAAGGAGCAAAGCTGTCGAGTCCGCACCACCTGATACCATGAGCACCACGGGGGCAGCCGTCTGCCGCGTTGCCAGGGCTCTATCATCAGCCCGCGATGCAGCATGGTGTCCATAATGCTGAGATACCGTTGACATTTGCTTCCTCCTCTATTCGTCGCACCCATTGTATCCTTTGGAATCTTATGTCTCGTCTGCACCTTCATATCCTTGGCAGCGGCTCAAAAGGCAACTGCGCGCTCATCGAAGGCCCCCGGGGGCTCATCATGATTGACGACGGTCTTTCTCGCCGCGAGACATTAAAGCGCATGGCAGAACTGGGGCTCTCGGCAGACAACGTCTCGGCTCTTCTCATTACTCATGAGCATAGCGATCACATCAAGGGTCTCGATGTCTGGTGCAAGCACTGGCACGGCCCCCTCTTTGCCAGCAGGGGCACACTTTCGAACAAAGAAAATCTTTCACATCTGCCTGTCGAGGAATTCGATCCCGGTGACACCCTATCCATTGCCGGCATCCACGTGCAAACCTACTCAACATCACACGATGTCATCAATCCTGTCGGCTATCGATTCAATGCTCTCGATGATTCCATCGGCTTTGCCACCGACACCGGAGAGCTATCGAGCCAAGCCATGAACACCCTCAAAGATTGTCGAGTCCTCGCGCTCGAAAGCAACCACGATGTGACCATGCTGCGCGAGGGAGAATATCCCCGCTTTCTTCAGGAGCGCATCCTATCTACAAAAGGGCATCTGTCCAACGATCAGGCCGCCGAAGCCGCACGCGAGCTTGTTACCGATCGCACCGAACAGCTCATTGCCATGCATATCAGCCAAGATAACAATCGCCCGAGTCTTACCGTCAAAAGCTATGCCAAAGCTCTAGCCGCAACCCTGGATGACGAGGTCGGCAGCTCCGCCACCCTTCTCCAAGGATCGCGAAATCTCTCGATACGCCCCGCAAGCCAGTATCGGCCAGCAACCATTCAATAGACTGTCCTAGACAGCAAAAGGGGCCGGGAATCGCTTCCCGGCCCCTTTTGTTATCTTTTAATAGCGCAGAACACCAACGAAGTTAGTCGATGGAGATCTTCGTAACGTTCTTCTTCTCGACGATCTTGGGAACCGTAACGGTAAGGATGCCGTCGGCGTACTTAGCCGAGAGACCCTCGCTCGAAGCATCCTTGAGATACACACCACGCGTCGCGCTGTACGAGCTGAACTCCTTCTGCAGGAAGTTCTTGCCCTCGTTCTCCTCGTCTTCCTCGACATTCACGCTAATGGAGAGACGGCCCTCGTTAAGCTCGACATCGATATCGTCCTTGGCGACGCCGGTAAGATAAGCCTTGACCTCATAGCCATCGCCCTTATCCTCAACGTCAACGGGGAACGCCTTAGAGGCAATCGAGCCGTTCGCTAGGTCACTCATATCATCAAACAGATCGAACAGCGAGCTTGCAGAGGGACGAACGCCAAAAACCGAACGATAAGGAACCATGCTTGCCATGTTTACCACTCCTTTATAGGACTGCCGAGTCATCTTCTAGGTGACTGGGACTTCTTTTGACGCTCTTATATATGCCCACCCGATGCTCATATATACATCGACTATAAAGTTTTTTGAGTCCAGTACTATAAGCATATCTAAGTGTGTATGACTCAGGTTTTAGGAAGGTTAAGGTTCTTTGAACCAGAGCTTAAATAACGAGTATGTCCACAGCTACAAATAACAAGGGGCTTACAATGAGCGCGTACACGTTGTTGGCAACGAGCTAAAGGGCATCATGGACGACCAAAACCAGAACAATATGTTTATGCCGACGCAGGGGGGAGATACTTCCACGCAGCCGCCACGGTTCCATCGCCCCCACATCTCGCAAGAGCCCATTAATGATGCAGAGCCCGAGTATGTGACGAGAAATCGATATCAAACGCTCGAGGATGCCCAAACGGGACGTAAACATATGGGCGTCGCCTCGGGAGACCCTGTATATCTGAAAGACGCACCATTATCTAAAAACAGCGCAGCTAGTGATGAGCCGATGAAAGCATCCGCCACTCATCGACAAAGAGGTCCTCGACCAAAGCAAACCTTGACGCATTCGGCTCGCTATCTCGAAACGCCAAAACAGGGAAAATCAATCTTCGTTTCGACAAGTAAACGACGCAAGCAGCATCGACTGACAATCCTGCTTTTGATCATTGCGGTCATAGCAGTTGCCCTTGTTATTCGATTTATTTTCTTTAAATAAAAGCTCAATACCAAAAACGATAAGATCGTCTGGTGTAAATGAGTCATTTACGCCCGGTAAACGCAAAAAAGGGGGAGGCCGCGAGGCCTCCCCCTTCTCAGTTCAAGCGTACGGCTCGGTGCCGTCCACCGGTCAGCGGCGCCCTGGCCTCCCACGGGCTGACCCCGCAGTACTCTCGGCGCGATGGGGCTTAGCTTCCGGGTTC
>JAXJMO010000015.1:0-13100 GCA_036313175.1 Collinsella sp.
CCAAAGCCTCGCCGCCTCGAGGGCCTCGTCGCGGCCGAGGCGCAGTACACTCTCTTCTTGGGGCATCGCCTTTCCTTCCATTCGTCACCTTCATTACTCCAACGACGAATTCTAGGCGGTGTCCCCTCCCTTTCAAGAAAGGGCGGAGGCGGGGCATGCCCCGCCTCTTACACCACATCTCTGTGCGCTACCAGCGCGCGACCCGTTCTGGACCCAGATTCCGGGACGCACTTTCCGCGACGCCCGGTCACCCCATGTCCTCACAATCTCGGCGCATAAAAAACGAGGGAAGGCACACGTCCTTCCCTCGTTGCAAGCAATATGTAGCCGCTTGCCTACATCAGGCGCAGGCTGACGTCCTTGAGCTGGGCGCCGGAAACGGCACTCGGAGCACCCGACATAAGGTCGGAGCCGCTGGCCGTCTTGGGGAACGCCATGACGTCGCGGATGGAGTCGGAACCGGTGAGCAGCATGCACACGCGGTCCAGGCCCAGAGCAAAACCGCCCATCGGGGGCGCACCAAACTTGAGGGCCTCCATGAGGAAGCCGAACTGAGACTCGGCACGCTCCTCGGTAAAGCCCAGGAGCTTGAGCATGGACATCTGCATCTCGGCGTTGTGGATACGCATACCGCCGCCGCCGGCCTCAAAGCCATCCATGACAAAGTCGTAGGTGCAGGAGCCGGCTGCCAGGGGATCGGCCTCGATCTTGGCGATGTCGGTCTCGGTCGGCAGAGTGAAGGGCTGGTGCTCGGCAGCGTAAGCCTTGCGGTCCTCATCCCAGTGGAACAGCGGGAAGTTGACGACCCACAGGAAGTCGTGACCCTCACGCTTAATCTCGAGGGCGTTGGCCATGTGCGAGCGCATGCCGCCCAGGATCTCGTCAGAGAGCAGGCGCGGACCGGCGGCAAACATCACAAGGTCGCCGGGCTCGACGTCCATGCGCTCACGCAGAGCGGCCATCTCCTCGTCCGAGAAGAACTTGACGATGGGGCTGTTGATGGAGCCGTCCTCGCGGAAGGCGATCCATGCCAGGCCCTTGGCGCCAAACGTGGAGGCCACGCCGGCGAGCTTATCGATCTTGGCACGTGCCCAGGCGCCGGCGCCCTTGGCGTTGATGGCCTTGACGACAGAGCCCTCCTCGTTCGCGGCAGTCGCAAAGACCTTGAACTTGGAGTTGGCAAAGATGTCGGTCAGGTCGACCAGGTGCATGCCATAGCGGGTATCGGGCTTGTCGGAGCCATAGGTGTCCATGGCCTCCCAGTAGTTCATGCGACGCAGCGGCGTGGGCATCTCGACGCCCATGCGGCCGAAGGCATCGGCCAGGACCTCTTCGAGCGCACTCATAACGTCGTTCTGGTCCACGAAGGACATCTCGATATCGACCTGGGTGAACTCGGGCTGACGGTCGGCACGCAGGTCCTCGTCGCGGAAGCACTTGGCGACCTGGTAGTAGCGCTCGACGCCACCGACCATGAGCAACTGCTTCAGGAGCTGCGGGGACTGCGGCAGGGCGTAGAAGTTACCCGGCTGGATACGGCTGGGAACGATGAAGTCTCGAGCGCCCTCGGGCGTGGACTTAAACAGGGAGGGCGTCTCGACCTCCATGAACTCACGGTTGTGCAGCGCCTCGCGAATGGCAAAGGTGAAGTCGGAGCGCAGCTTGAGGTTGGCCATCATCTCGGGACGGCGGAGGTCCAGATAGCGATAGCGCAGGCGGGTGTCCTCGCTGGTCTCGATGCCGTCCTCGATCTGGAACGGCGGGGTGACGGACGTGTTGAGCACCTCGGCGTGGTCGGTCAGGACCTCGATCTCGCCGGTCGCGAGCTTGGTGTTGGTGGTCTCCTCGCCACGGGCGCGCACGACGCCGTGGATCTTGATGGGCCACTCGGGACGCATAGTCTCGGCGATCTTAAAGGCATCGCCGTCGGAGTGCTCGGGGTCGAAGGTGAGCTGCGTGATGCCCTCGCGGTCGCGAAGGTCGCAGAAGATAAGGCCGCCGTGATCGCGACGACGGCTCACCCAACCGGTGAGGGTGACCTCTTCGCCCACGTTCTCGAAGCGAAGCTCGCCGCAGGTACGGGTGTGCATGGAATGCTCATCGATGGGACGGGTCTGGCTCATACCAGTGATCCTCCTTTATGGATCTGTGCCGCCCCGTGTCGTTCCGGGCGGCGTCGTACAGATTTGCCCAGCCTGCGTAAACCGCGCAGCCAGACATGGCGTTCTATCTTATCGCACCTGTGTCGATGTGCCGCGGAAAAGTAGCTCCTGCCCAAAGACTTGACGGAGACGAAACAATTGACGCACCGTGGCCGTCGCTCAGGCGCGCGGCGTGCGACAATGTGCCCCAATACAACTGCACTCGGAAAGGCCCGCCATGACTGCACGCCTCATCGTTATGGATATCGACTCCACGCTCATCAACCAGGAGGTCATCGACCTGTTGGGCGAGGAGGCCGGCGTGGGCGAGCAAGTTGCGCAAATCACTGAGCGCGCCATGCGCGGCGAGCTCGACTTTAAGCAGGCGCTCGAGGAGCGCGTGGGGTTGCTCGCCGGCCTGGACGAGAGCGTGTTCGAGCGCACCTTTGAGCGCGCGACGTTTACCCCCGGCGCGCTGGAGCTTGTGCGCTCGGCGCACAGCAAGGGCTGGAAGGTCGGCGTGGTAAGCGGCGGCTTTCACGAGGTCGCCGATAAGATCGTGGCCGCCGCGGGCATCGACTTTTGCCTGGCCAACCGCCTGGAGGTCGTAAACGGCAAGCTCACGGGCAAGCTGGCGGCAGACATTGTGACCAAGGAGTCCAAGCTCATCCAACTGCTGGATTGGGCGGTTGAGTGCGGTGTCGATATGGCACACACCGTGGCAATCGGCGACGGCGCCAACGATATCCCCATGATTCAGGCCGCGGGCACGGGCATCGCATTTTGCGCCAAGCCCAAGACGCGCGAAGCCGCCCCATTTGCCATCGACGAGCGCAACCTGATGCTCGCCATGGACATCATCCTGCGTGACTAGTCGATCCTCCTAACAATTGAATTAGTCTGTCCTATAGTTTCCGAACAATTTTGTCTTAGTGTTCGGAAACATACCCTATGAGTGCTAGACTTTGCGCCGTCGAAGGGAACATATATGGATAAGCGAGATCTTGAGCAATTGCTGAGCGATGTTGCCGGCGGAGCAGTCACCCCGGCCGTCGCCCTCACGCGCATCCAGACGGCGCCGACCGCCGATCTGGGTTTTGCGCAGCTCGATCTTTCGCGCGGGGTGCGCCAGGGAGCCGGCGAGGTTGTCTACGGTGCCGGTAAAACCGCCGAGCAGATTGCCGCCATTATCGAAGCGCTGCGCGATGCCGGTCAGGAGCGCATCCTGGTCACGCGCCTGGATGCCGAAAAAGCCACGCACACCGCTGAGCTTCTCGGCAACGACATCGACCTGGGGTATGTCCCGGACGCCCAGCTCGCCCTGGTGGGTGGCAAGCCCTCCCCTACCGGCAACGGACGCATCGTTGTCGCCTGCGCCGGCACGAGCGACCTGCCCGTCGCCGAGGAAGCCGCGTTGACGGCCGAGTTCTATGGCAACGAGGTCGACCGCCTCTACGACGTAGGCGTCGCCGGCCTGCACCGCCTACTCGCGCATGCCGAGGAACTTGCCCAGGCACAGGTGGTCATCGCTATCGCCGGCATGGAGGGCGCGCTGGCGAGCGTTATCGGCGGTCTGGTGAGCTGTCCGGTCATCGCCGTTCCCACCAGCGTGGGCTACGGCGCAAGTTTTGGTGGCGTAGCCGCACTGCTCGCCATGCTCAACTCCTGTGCCAGCGGCGTATCGGTCGTCAATATCGACAACGGCTTTGGCGCCGCTTACCAGGCAAGTCTTATCAATCATCTGAGCGCCGGCACACCCCGCGCCCGCTAAGGAGCATTCCATGTCCAATCATCAGCACACGCTTATCATCGACGGCACCTCGGGCATCAGCGGCGATATGACCGTCGCGGCCCTGCTCGACCTGGGCGCCAGCGAGGAGCACCTGCGCGAACAGCTCGCCACACTGCCGGTCGACGGCTTTACGATCGCCGTCACGCGCGTAAACAAGCATGGCATCGACGCCTGCGATTTCGACGTTCAGCTGGCAGAAGAGCTCGAGAACCACGACCACGACATGGCATGGCTCTACGGCAACGAAGCAGCTGCCGAGCACACGCACGAGCACACGCACGAGCACCACCATCATGACCATGACGAGCATGAGCACTGCCATGAGCATGATCATGAGACCCACGGCCATGGCCACGAGGGCCATCATCACGCCCACCACCATCACCACCGTTCTTTGGCGGACGTCACCGCTATCATCGACGGCTCGCAGTTAAGCGATGGCGCCAAGCGTCGTGCGCTCGCCATCTTTACCGCGCTCGCCGCCGCCGAGGCCAAGGCCCACGGCAAAACGCCCGAGACCGTCATGTTCCACGAGGTAGGCGCCGTCGATTCCATCGTCGACGTCTGCTCTGTCGCCATCTGCCTCGATGACCTGGGCATCGAGGATATTGTCGTCGAGTCGCTCTCCGAGGGCCACGGCACCATCCACTGTGCCCACGGCCTCATGCCCATTCCCGTCCCCGCTGTCGTCAACCTGTGCCAGGCGGGCAATATCGCCCTCACGCCTGCACCGGTCGCCGGCGAGCTCGTGACGCCCACGGGCGCCGCCATCGTCACCGCGCTGCGTACGTCCGACCAACTGCCCTCACGCTACCGCATCGAAGCCGTCGGCTACGGCGCTGGCAAGCGCCCCTACGAGGGTTGCTCCGGTACGCTCCGCTGCCTGCTCGTTCACGCGGACGCATAGCCATGGATGCCCGCAAGGCAAAAAGCCGCGCTGCCATCGTTTCGGCGTTCTCCGAGCTGCTGCGCGAAGAGGACTACGGCAAGATCACCGTCGGCGACATCATCGCGCGCGCCCACGTAGGCCGCGCGACATTCTACGGCCTCTTTAAGAGCAAAGACGACCTACTGTCCGAGCTCGTGAGCGACATCTGCACCCACGCCCTCGACGACGATGGTACGCCGCTCGACGACCCACTCGTGCAAGTCGAGCATATCCTCAACAACCTCTGGGAACGCCGTCAGGGCGTTCGAGCCCTCGTAGCCGGCGCCGGATCCCGCGTCTTCGCCGACTGTCTCCGCAAGACCATCATGTCGCGCGCAGCCGAAACCGTCCCCGTCGACCCCGCAGGCCCCGCCGGCACCATGGACCGCAGCTTCTTACTGCACCACATAGCCTCAAGCTTCGTAGCCACCGTCCAATGGTGGGCCTGGCACAACTTCCAAGCAGATAAGGCCGACGTAGCCAAAGACTACCTCTCAGCCATAAAACCCCTCTTCAACTAACTAAGTAAGCCTCTCATCCCAAAGCACCGCCCCACCCCAAGGCACCACGCATCCCAAAGTGCCACTCGCACCTCAAAGCGCCTAACAACAAAGTGCCCACCACATCCAAATTCAGATATATATGTTGGTTGCTTGTTCGAACGCAACTGGATTCCCGCAGGGTCCGGCATAGGTTAACTTTCCGCCGCACTCCGCAGGACGCAAGAAGCTCCCGCCGCACGAAGTGCGCAGCGGGAGCTTCTTGCATGTCCGAGGACGCGGCGGAAAGTTAACCTATGCCGGACCCGGGCGTTATATCAATTGTCTTGGACTAGAACATGCCCAAGAAACCATGCACAAACAGCGCGGCCAGAGCGGCACCGACAAACGGCGCGATGCCAGGAACGAGCAGGCCGTACTTCCAGTTGTTGTCAGCCTTGTTCTTAATCGGCAGCACCTGATAGGCCATGCGAGGACCAAGGTCACGGGCCTGGTTCATGGCGAAGCCAGTGATACCTCCCATGCCCATGCCAACAGCCCAAACGATCAGACCGACGCAGATAGCGAGCATCAGGACGTTCTCGCCAGCACGGTTAGCGGCAGCAAGGATGGCGCTGATGAACACAAAGGTGCAGATAGCCTCGCAGAAGAAATTACGGGCATAGTTCGTACCCTCGGTGGTGGGGTTGGTCGAGAAGATGTTGCGCTGAGCAATGGGATCGATGACACCATCGGAAGCTTTGAACTCATCGGCATACATCAACCATGCGATCACGGCACCCGCAAAGCCGCCGAGCATATCGGCAATCATGAAGGGGATGCAGCTGCTCCACGGCACCAGACCGACGATGCACTGGGCAAGCACCATAGCCGGGTTCATGCACACGGCGCCACCAAAGACAAACAGGCAGACCGAGATGCCAAAAGACCAAGTGGTGATGGCAAACATATGGCCGGAGCCCTGATACTTGGTACCCTTAAGCACGGTATCGCAGTGCACGCCCACGCCAAAGATGATCATGAGGGCCGTTGCGCCGAATTCGCAGAGGAGTTTGGTAAGCATAAAACCTTATCTTTCTTGTCGGTTATAAACGATTCGTTTAGGCCGCGTACTAGTGCTGTGCGACGACAACGCCCAGGCCATCGGGAATGACGGCCACCTTGGCTTCGGCACCCTTCATCTCAAAGGCGAGCTTGAGCGCCTCATCGAGGGTGTTGACCGGCGTCATGTGCATATCCTTGATCATCTGGTGATCGCACAGGTCGGTGACCATGATCACAGGGTGATGCGCCAGGATGCGGGCAAAGATCTGGCTCGTCCACTGGTCGGGCAGGGTCTCGTCCTTAGGACGGTCGATGCAGGCACGCTCAAACTCCGCCGGATCGTTGTCGGCGATGTTGTGATAGAAGCCCTCGCCACCGTGACCGTCGGCACAGCCGGCGACGTCGATGATCACGCCGCCCTCGGGAAGCGTAGCCTCGGCAGAGCACATGCCCTTCACGGCCTGATAGATGTTCTGGTCGAGCGGGTAGCCGCCGTTGGTGGTAATGGCAATCTCGCACTCGACGGGCTCAACGCCGGCAAGGCTCTTCACGAACTCGCAGCCAGCCTCGTGCGCCTTGTGGATGTCGCCGGCAAAGGAGCCGATGACCTCGTGCTTGCCGTTGAGCACCACGTTGAGCACAAAGGCAAGGTGAGCCATCTCGGCAGCGGCAAACATGTCCTCGCTCACGTGGTTGTGGCACAGGTTGCCAGCACGCGAGTGGGAATCATTCACAAACTGACCGTTGTGGTTGTACATGATGGTCTTGTAGCTGGCGATGCCGGGCAGGACGGACTTGCGGCTGCCAGAAAAACCGGCAAAGAA
The DNA here is from genome assembly GCA_036313175.1 of Collinsella sp. Taxonomy (GTDB): domain Bacteria; phylum Actinomycetota; class Coriobacteriia; order Coriobacteriales; family Coriobacteriaceae; genus Collinsella. The sequence continues at coordinate 7,230 of JAXJMO010000015.1, forward strand.
GTGCGGCTCAATAAAGCCCTCGGCAAGCAGCAGATCGCAATCGGCAGCAATCTTGTTGATGATGCACTCGCCGCCAGAAGGCAGGGTGCCGATCTTTTTCATCATGCTGTCATCGGTCGCGACGTGCATAACGATTTCCTCGTTGGCAACGATCTCCTCGCCGTACTTGTTGACGAGCTCCTCGTGCGTCGACGGACGATGCATACCCGTAGCAACCAGAATACGCACGCGAGCCTCGGGCGCAGCAGAATAGATGTGATGCAGCAGAATAGGCATCGTCACACGCGAGGGAACGGGACGCGTATGATCGGAGCTAATGATGACAATATCCTTCTTGCCAGCACAAAGCTCCTCGAGCGAAGGCGAGCCATAAGGGTTGGCAAGCGACTCCTCAACCAGCTCTTCCTGCGATTTTGTAGTCTTAAACTCGTTTTGATGACCTTCCATCACACCCGCAAAGTTCTTATCCTCGAGCTCCAGATGCAACGTCTTGTGGTCAAACGGCAGTTCACATTCAAACAATGACGAGCGCCCTCTTCCTTTCAACTGACACACTAGATAAACCGTTGGAAGGATACGCCGCTCACCGAAAAACACCACCGTCCACCGACTCATTAACACAACGTTCATATTTGACCCACAACAAAGCTGCCGCAATCCCAAAGGGGACCGCGGCAGCTTGTAAAAGACACGATGAACAGGATGGCTTTAACAGCGCCGAGACAAACATCGGTCCTGTGGCACGCGCGTGTAAGCTATCTTGCATAAATTCGTCAATAAGCTGCATAGAATGACGCCTGGGTTTCGAACCGTAACAGGGTAGTACCCTCCGGAGCGTGCATTTTTGCGAGTATTCAGCATCGCGGGATAAGATTTTGGTGTCAAAAGTCTTTCAAAAGGTAGATAGTCCTCATGGCTCGTCCCATCTGGATGGCATGCGGCGAGAAACCAGCCATATATGAACATCGACAAAGCCCAATCGTCATGCAAAAGCATCAACAAAGGCAGCGAAAGCCGGCTATGGCCTTATGCATCAATCTTTGGCTGCTGAAAACTCCGTTTTTTGCACGTCGCCCCAAGCACCACCCTCACCCAGCGGCTGATCCGCCGTAAACCGAGGACGAAAGGACCCGATGGGTTTCCCTCTGAATGCACTCCGCAGCACGAAGCCCCTTCCAAACGCGCGAAGCGCGCCATTAATTCCCCCAGCCAGTAATCCGCCGAAGACCGGACATCGCAGGGCCCGCCATTAGTTTACTTTTAGGCACACTCCGCAGGACGCAAGAAGCCCTCGCCGCACGAAGTGCGCAGCGAGGGCTTCTTGCATGTCCGAGGACGTGCCTAAAAGTAAACTGATGGCGGGCCCGGACGACTACAGGGCTATCGATTACCCCGTGTTCTGCAAACCTGCCGAGACGCCGGTCACAGTCGAAAGAATCAGGCTCATGTACTCGGCCTTCTTCTCCTCGGCCATCTCGTCCTGATTCATGCGCACCTCGCGAAGGGCGCGGACCTGGGCAATGGACAGGGCGTCGACGTAGGGGTTACGGACGCGAACGGCGCAGCCGAGCACGCGGCGGCGCTGCAGCGGCCATTCATCACCGACGATGGCAAGGACCCACTTACGGGTGAGCTGCATCTCGGTAAAGACCTTCTTGGACAGATCATCGCGGTCGCCCAGATGCAGATACATCTTGGCAATGCGCTGATCGGTCTTAGCAATCGACATCTCAATATTGTCGATAAAGGTGCGGAAGAACGGCCACTCCTGGTAGGCAGCCTTGAGCTGGTCAAGATCGCCAAGCTGCTCGCAGGCGGTGCCCAGACCGTACCAAGCGGCCAGGTTAATGCGCGCCTGGCTCCAGCTGAAGATCCACGGGATGGTACGCAGGTCATCGAGCGACTTGGCGCCCAGACCGCGCTTGGCGGGACGCGAGCCGATCGGCAGCAGACCGACCTCGGTCAGCGGCGTCACGGTCGAGAACCACGGTGTAAAGTCCTCGGTGTTCAGCAGGTCCAGATAGCGTTCGTGGCTTGCAGTGTTGAGCTTCTCGGCCATATCCCAGAACTTCTGCGTGGTCTCGGTGTTGGTCTTCTCGACACTCGGAGCCGACTGCAAAAGCGTTGCGGCGGCAACGGACTCAACATGGCGCTGAGCCAGCGTGCGGTTGCCGTAACGGGCAAAGATGACTTCGCCCTGCTCGGTAAGCTTAAAGAAGCAGTTGACCGAACCCTTGGGCTGCGCCAGCACGGCCTTGTTGGCCGGGCCGCCGCCACGGCCCACGGCACCGCCGCGACCGTGCATGAGCACCAGGTCGATATCGTTCTTCTCTGCCCACTTGGCGATGCGCTCCTGCGCGGAGTGCAGCGCGAGCATGGCCGTGGTAGGACCGGCATCCTTGGAAGAGTCGGAATAGCCCAGCATGACCTCCATGCGGCGGTTGGTCTGGGCAAGGCGCTTTTGCACCACGGGCAGCGTAAGCATCTGATCGAGCACGTCGACGCAGCCCTCGAGGTCCTCGAGCTGCTCGAACAACGGGATCACGTCGAGCTCGGGGACATCCTCCTCGTGTGCAAAGGACAGGTGCGCCAGCTCAAAGACGTCGGCCACATGCTGAGCGCTCTTGGTAAACGAGATGATGTAGCGGTGCGCCATCTTCTTGCCGTAGCGCTTTTGGATGGAGCCGATAGCGCGGAAGGTATCGATGACCTCGCGCGTCATGGGCTGCAGGTCGCCATGGATACCGTTCTCGTGGATATCCTTAAGGGCGCGGGCATGCACCACGGAGTGCTGACGGAACTCCATCTCGACCATATGGAAGCCGAAGGACTCGACCTGCCAGATGATGGTTTGGACCGGGCCGTAGGCAGCACGGACGGCACCGCAGGCGGCCAGCGAACGCTGGACGACGCGCAGGTCATCCAGGAACTCGTCGGCGCTGTGGTACATGGTGTCGGTGATACGACGGACGGTGGCGTTCAGGCGGTCGGCCATGACGAGCATGACGGCGCGATGCGGCTCGTGCTCGGAGATCAGCTCGGCGCGGGCCGTGTAACGAGGGCTCATCTCGACCTGATGGTTCCACAGGTTAATGAGCTCGGCCGACGGCTTGCTGTAGGTAGCCTCGAGCGTGAGGTTGCGGCCGATGTGGCGGCACTTGTCCTCGAGCTTGAGCACCATGTGCGTAAAGTACTTGGCGGCGACCTCACGGCTCACCTTGGCGGTGACGTTGGGGTTACCGTCGCGGTCGGAACCGATCCAGCTGCCGGGATGGAAGAACGCCGGGCACAGCGGCGGCACAGTACCGGCCTTGTCGCCCAGCACCCAATCGTCAAAACGACGATAGATAACGGGGATAACGTCGAACAGCGTGTTATCGAAGATGTCGATGATGGTATCGGCTTCCTCGACCGGCGTGGGCTTCTTGAGCGCGATGGGACTCGTACGCACCAGGGCGTCGATCTCCTGCAGCATATGGCGCTCGTTCTCCACCAGGTCGGAGCCGCCCAGACGCGGACGCTCCTCCAGCAGGTTGGAGATACGGCGGATCTTGCCCTCGACGGCCTTACGACGGGCCTCGGTGGGATGTGCGGTAAAGACAGGGTGGAACTCGAGCTTGTCGAGCAGCTCGTTGGCACCCTCGACACCCAGCTCATTCACCAGCTGGTGATAGGCAACGGTAAGCTCGTTGGCAGGATCGACCTCGGTATCGGTCGACGCACCGGCCTCGCGCTCGCGCAGCTGCGCCACACGGTAGTTCTCCTCCGACAGGTTTGCCAGATGGAAAAAGCTCGTAAAGGCGCGAACGATGACCTGCTGCTTATCGAGCGGCAGGCTGTCGATCAAATCGACGACCTCACGAAATGCCACGGCAGTGGGCTCGTCGGCGGTGGGCACGCCCTGCTCGTCGACGGCTTCGTCGGCAGCGCAGGTACCGGGGTTGCCGGCATTGACCACAATCTCGGCTGTCAAAATCTTGTCGAACAGGTCCGCGATCTCGGGATCATACTCGCTAAGCACACGGCGCTCCAGGCGCAAGAACAGCGCCAGATTGTCGCGCAGCTCCTCGGGGATCTCGATCTCGGCGAGACGCTCCCTGGACTCGGCATTCGAGCCGATTCGGTTAACGAGGCGGTTGACCACGGCAGCGACGCGCGCCGCGGCTTCGGGTACAGACTGGTTGCTTAGGTTCTCAGCCACGTTTCCTCCCATTCCTCCTTCTATGCACGTAACATGCGGTATTCATTATAGGCGCTTGAGAAATACTTTCGACACTGATTGCGCTTTACCACACAAAAGTATTTTCTGCATTGCAAAGGTTTTTGCCCTAAATGGTCGTATTTCTCGGTGGGCGGCATACGTAAACGGGGGCATTCCGCATAAAAGCGAAACACCCCCGTAACAATCGCTCTCCATGAGCAGGGCACGTTAGCAGGCCCGAAGCTCAAAAAGATGCGCTACAGGCGCTCGCGAACCGCCTCGACGACGTTGTCCAGATCGGCGAGCACCTCGTCATGGCTCTGCATGTCGCGCACTTTGACCTTGCCGGCGGCAAGCTCGTCGCCACCCAGGACCAAGATGAGCTTGGCGCCTACCTTATCGGCTTGCTTAAACTGGGCCTTGAGCGAACGACCCTGATAGTCGGCCTCGGTCACGATACCTGCGGCGCGAAGCTCCTGCGTAATGGCAAAGACGTTCTGACGCAGCTCCTTGCCGGCGTTGGCGACATAGACGCACGGGGCCTCATCGGCACCCAAATCGCTGCCAAAGGCCTGCAGGGCCAGCAGGGCGCGCTCAAAACCGACAGCAAAGCCGACGCCCGCCGTGGGCTTGCCACCCTCGAGCTCGACCAGGCCATCGTAGCGGCCGCCGCCGCCGATGGAGCCGACGCCGGCGCCAGGGGCCTCGACCTCAAAGACAGTACGGGTGTAGTAGTCCAGGCCGCGCACCAAGGTGGGATCCTCGACATACTCGATACCGGCGGCATCCAGATAGCGCTTGACCTGCTCGTAGTGCTCGCGGCACTCATCGCACAGGTTGTCACCCATCAGCGGAGCCTCGGCCATGATCTCGCGGCAGTGGTCGTTCTTGCAGTCGAAGGCACGCAGCGGGTTGAGCTCGGCGCGCTCGCGGCACTCGTCACACATCTCGTCTGCGTGATCGAGGATGAACTGCTTGACCTGCTCGCGGTAAGCCGGACGGCACTGGGCGTCACCCATCGAGTTGATGAGCAGACGAAGCTTGGAAAGATCGAAGCCCAGGCGCTTGTAGAACTCCATGAGCATGATGATGCACTCGGCGTCTGCCGCCGGATCGGGAGCGCCGAGCCACTCGATGCCCACCTGGTGGAACTGGCGCAGGCGGCCCTTCTGGGGACGCTCGCCGCGGAACATGGCCTCGGCGTAGTAAGCCTTAAACGGCGTGGAGCCCTGGGGCACCAGATTGTTCTCGACGACGGCGCGCACCACGCCGGCCGTGCCCTCGGGGCGAAGTGCCAGGCGCTGCTTGGGCTTGAGTTTGGTGTCGGTGCCCTCGGTAAAGACGCGCTCCAGGTTGGCACCGCTGAACACGCGGAACATTTCCTTGCGCACGACGTCGGTCGACTGGCCGATACCGTGGACAAACACGTCAACCTGCTCGATCGCGGGCGTCTCGATGGGTTTAAAACCAAACGGCTCGAACACGCCGGCCGCAATCTGCTGCATCTTTTGCCAGGCGCGCATCTCGGCGCCGATAAGGTCGCGGGTTCCCTCCGCCTTCTGTGCCTGCATGGGCAAACACCTTTCTTTTGTATCGCGTCATAGGTAGTGGACATTATACGGCACAAAGCAGCAACGCGGCGGCGCGCCTGACCGAACGAGGGTATGGGG
>JAXJMO010000016.1:0-27274 GCA_036313175.1 Collinsella sp.
GTCCAGTACCTCCGGGGGTTTCCGGCCGGCGTCGTGCCGCCGTAGGCGTAGCCCCGGCGGGCCAGGAACGCCAGGAGCCGCTGCTTCGCCGCCGCGAGCCTCGCGGTCGCCGCGTCGTGGGCGGCGGCGAGGTCCCTGAGCCCCTCGATCTCGGGGGACGGCACCCATACCGGGGTGACGTCGTGCGACAGTATCGCCTTGGCCATCCTGGCCGCGTCGTTGCGGTCGTTCTTGGACGAGAGGTCTGCCGCCGACCTCGGGACCTTGGAGACGGCCGCGACGACGCAGTCGACGCCGAGCCCGGAGAGCTCCCTCTGCGGGGCGAAGCCGAGGTAGCCGCTCTCGTAGGCGGCGAGCGACGGGCCGGGGAAGCCCGACATCCACTCCGCGACCTCGCCCCAGGGGTTGCCGCGGAACCTCCTCGTCACGGCCTCGCCCGTCTCCGCGTCGAGCGCGCAGACGGTGGTGGACCTGAGGTGTACGTCCATTCCGAAGGCGGTAGAATATCTAGGCACGGGAGCCTCCCAACCTCGTTGCGGCGCGGCTGCGCCTCTGGCACTTCAACAACATTGTCGCAGCCCCGACCCGCGGTCACGAGCGGGGGCTCCTGTCGTTTCCGTGCCCCTGGATTGGGTCATAGTGTCTGACTTATGCTCAACCTGTGGCGCTTTTTTTGGAGCGAGGGAGGGGTCCTACGACAGTTCGTCGGCTACTTGGTGTTCGTAGAAGGCTTCTACTACGGCGTTAAAGTCGCGGGCGAAGTCTTCCATGGTTCCGCGCCAGGTGGCTCGGCTGGGCTTGCCTTGGCCCACAAAGGCGGTTTGGATGCCGCAATCGGGGGACGGGAAGTCGCGCTTGGGATCGTTGCCCACCATAAGGACCTCGTGCGGCTCGAGCCCCATCACCTGAAGCTGCTCTAGATAGTAGGTGGCATCGGGCTTGCAGCGGGTGGTGTTTCCCATGTGCGTGACGAGCTCAAAGGGGGCGTCGGCCAGGTCGCCCCAACCCATGCGGCACTCGATGGCCCCCTGCGGAAAGCTGGGGTTGGTAAAGAGCGCGCAACGTAGCCCTGCATCCTGTACGGCCTGAAGCGCGGCATGTGCGCCGGGCATGGCGTGGGCGTTGATGACATCGTCGTTCTTGTACGGAAGAACTTCGCGGTCGTAGTAGGTAAACGCCTCGTAGATGAGTGGGTCCGAGAGGCAAATGCCGCACCGGCGCTCAACCTCTTCTTGGTAGAACTCAAGATTGGTGCGATTATCCGTGCCGCTTCGACGATTGGCGTTGAGGTCGACCAAGATGGTGCCCAGGCGTGCCATCGTGCCACCGCGGCTGCGTCGCCCGATGTCCGCGAGCATCGACGAGACATCCTTAAAATACTGAAGGATGAATGCATTGAGGTTGATGCTAAGAAGCGTTTCGTCCATATCGAAAACGACTGCTTTGAGCACGCGGGCACCTTTCTCGAAAAATCGTACCAGAATCGTTGGCTCCGGATACTTTACCCTAAAGGTATATGGGCAAACTGCTTATCGTCAAGTTGCGGAGACGTGTGTTCATAAGATTACGAAAAAGTCTCCACACGAGTAAAAAATCGCAGTTCACGCTTGAAATCGAACTCATTTCCCCGTAACCTATACGAACGTGATTGCATAAGCGTCACATTAGTATCTGTCGGCTCCCGAGTGTTCCTAAACGTTGTGTGCTTGTCGCACCCTTCTGTAGGTCCTAGCAATCGGGGCCCCGTAGTTCGAAAGGGGTCCACCTTTGAGTGAGATTCAGAACTCGTCCATTTTCTCTCTTGACGATGTCAATGAGGAGGAGATGAACAACCTCATCGACGGTACGATTACCGACTTTGATGAGGGCGATCTCGTTAACGGCACTGTCGTTAAGATCGAGCATGACGAGGTGCTCGTTGACATCGGATTCAAGTCCGAGGGCGTTATCCCGGTCCGCGAGCTGTCCATCCGCAAGGACGCTAACCCTGCAGACATCGTTGCACTCGGTGATCCCATCGAGGCTCTGGTTCTCCAGAAGGAGGACAAGGACGGTCGTCTGGTCCTGTCCAAGAAGCGTGCCGAGTACGAGCGTGCTTGGAACCGCATCGAGGAGAAGTTCAACTCCGGCGAGAACGTCGAGGGCGAGGTTATCGAGGTTGTCAAGGGCGGCCTGATCCTCGACATCGGCCTGCGTGGCTTCCTGCCCGCTTCCCTCGTCGACCTCCGTCGTGTCAAGGACCTCACCTCCTACATGGGCACCCGCATCGAGGCTCGCGTCATCGAGATGGACCGCAACCGCAACAACGTCGTCCTCTCCCGTCGCGTCGTGCTCGAGGAGTCCCGTAAGGCCGAGCGCTCCGAGATCCTGTCCAAGCTCAAGTCTGGCATGCGTCTCCAGGGCACCGTTTCCTCCATCGTCGACTTCGGCGCCTTCGTCGACCTCGGCGGTATCGACGGCCTCATCCACATCTCCGAGCTCTCCTGGAACCACGTCAACCATCCTTCCGAGGTTGTCAAGGTCGGCCAGGAGGTCGAGGTCGAGGTTCTCGACGTCGATCTCAACCGCGAGCGCATCTCCCTGGGTCTCAAGCAGACCACCGAGGATCCGTGGCGCGCACTGGTCAAGAAGTACCCCGTCGGCGCTATCGTCGAGGGCACTGTGACCAAGCTTGTCCCGTTCGGCGCTTTCGTCGACCTGGGCGAGGGCATCGAGGGCTTGGTGCACATCTCCGAGATGGCCAACAAGCACGTCGATCAGCCTTCTCAGGTCACCCACGTGGGCGACAAGGTTCAGGTCAAGGTCATGGAGATCGACCTCGACCGTCGTCGTATCTCCCTGTCCATGAAGTCCGCTGCTGAGACTCTGGGCGTCGAGATCGAGGTTACCCCGCTTCCTTCCGAGAAGAAGGACGAGGAGACCGACGCCGAGTAAATCGGTTTGACGATCACTTGTTTTAAGGGATCCGTCCGTAATGGACGGGTCCCTTTTTGCATTTGCTGCTGAGGCGCGCGATGCTATCCGTGCGCAATGCTGCCCGGGTTGTCTGTTTGCTATTGGGTTGTCGGTGCATGAAAAATGCCGACATCCCGCCTCGGGGAGGAGGCGGGAACGCACCGAGTAGACGGAGGGGTGCGGAGCGCGGTCGCGTCTCGACTGACGACGTTGCCCATCGACAGGACCATTGTAGCGCGTGGCGGTTCTTGGTTTATCGTGTCGAGCGTTTGCGTTGTGCCATTGCCTGCGGCAACGGTGTGTTACACTCTTGCACTGCTGAGTGGGCCAGACGGTCGCGCGATGTGCTGCTTGCAGTACGCGTGAGGAAAGTCCGGGCTCCAGAGGGCGGGATGCCGGCTAACGGCCGGGCGGAGTGATCCGACGGAAAGCGCCGCAGAAAAGAAGACTCCCACCTGCGCCGCAAGGCGTAAAGGGAAAAGCTGAAACGGTGGTGTAAGAGACCACCAGCGTCGTGGCAACACGGCGGCTTGGCAAGCCCCATCCGGAGCAAGCGCGAATAGGAACGCTATGGGCCGGCCCGGTCCGCGTTCGGGTAGCGTGCGTGGAGCTGCACGGAAACGTGCAGACAAGATAAATGACCGTTCACGACAGAACCCGGCTTATCGGCCCACTCAGCACTTTGTTGACGCTGCGAACCCGTCAGCGCGGCAATCTGCCTTTCAAGCCTTCGGGCATGACCATAAGGTCAATGCCCTTGTCTTTCAAGGCACCTTGCTCGCGCTGACGGGTACTCGCTGTTGGTGACGGTATCATTGGCGTTTCCGTTCTTGTTGGCGAGGTCAACGGTGCTGTCTTTGCCGTATTATTGAGGCTGTTTGTTGCTTTGCTTGTTGTTGAGGGGCTTTGTTGGACAGCTATTTTACTCTGCAATCGAATATTGAGGCTTCGGGCGAGTTTGTGGACCGCAAGAGTCGGTTTATTGCCCAGCTGGTCCATATTGAGTCCGAGGATGAGGCGAATGCCTTTATCGAGATGGTTCGCAAGCGTCATTACGACGCTCGACACAATGTTCCCGCGTGGATTTTGGTCGATGGACGCGAGCGCCAGAGCGATGATGGTGAGCCGAGCCGCACGAGCGGTATGCCGACGCTCGAGGTGTTGCGCGGCGCGGGGCTCAAAAATGTTTGCTGCGTAGTGACGCGCTATTTTGGTGGCACGCTGTTGGGGCCTGGTGGCTTGGTGCGCGCCTATACCGCGGCGACGCAGACGGCGGTGGCGGCTGCTCGGGAGGCTGGGCAGATCGTCGAGATGACGAGCGTCGTGCCGGTTGATGTGCATGTGGCCTATCCGCAGTACGAGCAGGTACTTCGTTTGGCGCAGGATTCGGGTGCCAAGGTTTCGGATACCGATTACGCGGATGCCGTGACACTTCATTTGGTGTTTAAGGCGGGGGAGCAGGAGCCATTTTGCGCTAAGATGCGCGAGCTTATGGCGGGGCGCGAGGAGATTGAGGTCGGTGCTCCCGAGTTTGCCGAGTTCTAACGACGACGGCCGGCGTGCTTTTGGATGGATTCCAAGCGCGACGGCCGTCGTTTTTCTGTTGCTGCCGTTTACTCGGCGAGCTGCTTTAGCACATCACAGGCGATCTCGATGGCATCGTCGATGCAACCGGGGCAGCTGCGGAGCGGACCCTTATCCGATCCGATGCCCTTGAGCGTGCCGCAGACGGTCGTCGTGTTCTTCTCGCCAAAACGCTTGGCGATTTCGCGCGACAGCTTGTAGGTCTGGCCTTTGGTCTTGGGGTTTTCCATGCCGTCGCTCATTACAAAGCCCATGATGGCCACGGCGCCCGAGATGGCGCCGCAGGTTTCGGTCATGCCGCCCATGCCGGCGCCAAAGCCCTCGGTGAGGGTAAAGGCGACCTGGGGGTCGAGCCCGACGGCGGGCGCGAGCGTGCAGGCGACGGCCTGGGCGCAGTTAAAGCCACGGGCGTGGTATTCGGCAGCCTGAGCCTGACAGGCGGTGATGTCGAGCTGGGCCGTATCGATTTGCTTCATCGTTGTCTCCTTGGTCACGGTGTACCCGCCTATGGTACCCGTGACGGTGCGTGTAATCATCGAGAGCTTCATGGATGCCTCATTTTTATCTATCGAGCAAATGCCCAAGGCCTGAGATAAATGCCACGGATCAATTTGTCCCATAACCTACCTTGGGGATGGGTTGAGAGGGGTGCAGGGTAGCGGTATCGTGAACCGAATAAAAACAAAACCCAAGTAAGGGAGTTGGATATGAGCGAGCAGACCATCGGTACGACGTGTGTTCAGGGCGGCTATCACCCGGGAGATGCGGAGCCGCGCCAGGTGCCCATCTACCAGTCCACCACGTGGAAGTACGACACGTCCGAGCACATGGGCAAGCTGTTTGACCTGGAGGAGTCGGGCTATTTCTACAGCCGTCTGCAGAACCCCACGTGCGATTTGGTTGCCGCCAAGATCTGCGAGATGGAGAGCGGCACCGCAGCGATGCTCACGAGCTCGGGCATGGCTGCGAACTTCCTTGCGATCTTTAACGTTGCCGGCGCCGGCGATCACGTGGTCGCAAGCTCTGCCATCTACGGCGGTACGTACAACCTGCTTGCCCATACCATGGGTCGTATGGGCTTGACCTGCACGTTCGTTGCCCCCGACTGCACCGATGAGGAGCTCGAGGCAGCCTTCCAGCCCAACACCAAGCTCGTCTTTGGCGAGACCATCGCCAATCCCGCCCTTGCCGTGCTCGATATTGAGCGCTTTGCCAAGGCCGCGCACGACCACGGCGTACCGCTGATGGTCGACAACACCTTCCCGACGCCCGTGATGTGCCGTCCCTTTGAGTGGGGCGCTGACATCGTTACGCACTCCACCACTAAGTACATGGATGGCCATGCGGCTTACCTGGGTGGCGTGATCGTCGATCACGGCCAGTTTGACTGGATGGCCCATGCGGACAAGTTCCCGGGTCTCACCACGCCCGACGAGAGCTACCACGGCGTGACGTATGCCGAGAAGTTCGGTCGTGAGGGTGCCTTTATTACTAAGGCCACCGCGCAGCTCATGCGCGACCTCGGCCCCATGCAGAACCCGCAGGCGGCATTCTTCCTGAACAGCTCACTCGAGAGCCTGCACGTGCGCATGCCGCGTCATTGCGAGAACGGCCTGGCGGTCGCCAAGTTCCTGCAGAGCCACCCCAAAGTGCGCTTCGTGAGCTATCCGGGCCTGGAGGGCGACAAGTACTACGACATGGCTCAGAAGTACATGCCCAACGGTACCTGCGGCGTCGTGAGCTTTGGCTTTACCGGTGGTCGTGCGGCGGCCGAGACCTTTATGAAGAGTCTTAAGCTCGCTCAGATCGCCACGCACGTGGCCGATGCACGCACCTGCTGCCTGCACCCGGCAAACGCCACCCATCGTCAGATGAACGACGAGGAGCTCATCGCTTGCGGCATCTCCGCCGACATGGTGCGCCTGTCGTGCGGCCTTGAGGACACGGCCGATTTGATTGCCGACCTTGAGCAGGCGCTCGAGCAGTGCTAGGCTAGCGTGCGTGCGAGGCGTGGGACGGCTTTTCGGCTGACGACGTCCTCATGTTCCGATTCCGTAGGCGGGACCCCGATCGTGTCCGTTTGTAGGCGATTGGGGTCCCGTTTTTGCGTTGCACGATAGAAAGGATATACATGGAGAAAACTGCCGAGCAGCTGCGCCGCGAACACATTGCCCTAGAGGGCGACACCCACGGTAAGAATAAATGGGCGATTCTGTTCACCGTGCTCGTCATGACCTTTATGGCGTGTCTGGATGCGAGCATCGTGACGGTGGCGCTCCCAGTGATGCAAAAGGAGCTGGGGGTGGGTCTCGACCGCATTCAGCTCGTGAGCTCGGTGTATCTGCTCGCGACGTGCGTCGCCATGCTGCCGTTTGGCCGCTTGGGCGATGTGCGCGGCAAGGTGAATGTGTTCCAGCTTGGTGTAATCGTCTTTACGGGCGGCTCGTTGCTTTGCGGGCTTTCGGCTTCGCTCGAGGTGCTTATCTTGGCGCGTTTCGTGCAGGGCATTGGCTGTGCCGCCGCGATGGCCAACAATATGGGCATCATCACCGAGTCGTTTCCGGCGCGTGAGCGCGGCCGTGCCATGGGCATTCTGGCGACCTTTGTGGCTCTTGGCATGATGTGCGGCCCCGTGCTCGGCGGCGTGCTGGTGGCGAGCTTTCCCTGGGAGAGCATCTTCCTTATCAATCTGCCCATTGGCGTAATCTCGTTTATCGTGGGACTCTATACGCTGCCGCATGTGAAGCCGGAGGCTGGCGAACGCCCTATGCCGTTGACAGAGGCGGCGCGTCGCTGCTTTGCGAGCTCGGCTTTCACGATTAACCTGGCTTGCATGCTTATCGTGTTCGTGGGTATCGGTGCCTCCGAGTTTGTGCTGCCGTTCTACTTTCAGGATGCCCACGGCTTTAGCTCCGATATCTCCGGCCTGTTGTTTTTGGCGATGCCGGTCGTGAATGCCTTTGTGGGCCCGCTTTCGGGCTCGGTGTCCGACCGTGTTGGTTGTGAAGCGCCCACGGCCGTTGGCCTGGGCGTGTACGTGTGCGGTCTCTTTGCGGTGAGCACGCTTGACGAGCACTCTTCCATCTTGATGATTGTGTGCTGCGTCGCGTTTATGTCGTGCGGCACGTCGATCTTCCAGAGTCCCAATAATTCGCTGTATATGGGTTCGGCTCCGCGTGAGGCGCTTGGCTTTGCGGGCAGCTTGAGCAGCTTGGCGCGCTATGCGGGCATAGCGCTGGGTATTACGGCGGCGTCGCGCATCCTGTATGGACAGACGAGCGCGGCGATGGGCAAGACGGTCACGAGCTATGTGGCGGGTCGTCCGGACGTGTTCCTCTTTGGCTTTCGTTTGGTATTCTACGTGCTGATGGCCGTTGCTACCGTGGGCTTTGCGCTCACATTGGTACGTTTGGTGAGGACGCGCACCCGGCATTAGCGTGTTGGGAGGCTGTCTGCCACGAATCGGGCCTATCTACTGGTCTTGCAGCTTTATAGTGCGATGCGGCTTGTGGGGCGGGCGGGGGTAGGTCCGTGGTAGACTATCGAACAACGTTTATTAATCGCGCGGTATCGTTGCCGCGAGAAGGGGTTGCGCCATGCAGGAGCTTGAGGATCGTATTCGCCATGACGGCATCGTAAAGGCCGGTAACGTCCTTAAGGTTGATGCCTTCCTCAATCACCAGTGCGACGTTGAGCTGTTCGACCATATGGGCGCCGAGTGGGCCCGTCTGTTCGAGGGTGTCGAGATCAACAAGATCCTGACGATCGAGGCTTCGGGCATTGGCATGGCTTGCATTGCGGCCCAGCATTTTGGCGGCGTGCCGGTGGTCTTTGCCAAGAAGGCACAGTCCATCAACCTCGACGGCGAGCAGTATGCCACGACCATCTACTCCTTTACCAAGCAGAAGGAGTACCCGGTTATCGTTGGCAAGCGCTTCCTGTCCGAGGGCGACAAGGTCCTGATTATCGACGACTTCCTGGCCAACGGCTGCGCGCTCGAGGGTCTTATCAAGATCTGTGAAGCTGCGGGTGCCGAGGTATCTGGTATTGGCATTGCGGTGGAGAAGGGCTTCCAAGGCGGTGGCGATAAGCTCCGCAAGCGCGGCTTCCGCGTTGAGAGCCTGGCCCGTATCGCCGATATGGACTGTGAGAACGGCGAGATCACCTTCGCCTAGGCTCGCAACGCAAGCGATTGGTATGCGATGTGACAAAGGGGCTGTCCCTTTGTCACATTTTTTGTATGAGGGGAGGTGTTGATATGGATGAGAACAAGATGGGATGGCGCGAGTATGCGCGCTATGCCGAGATGTCGGTCGAGGAGCTGGCGCGCGATTGCGAGGTGCAGGTGTTTCGCGCGACAGGTCCGGGCGGGCAGGGCGTGAACACGACGGACTCGGCGGTGCGCATGAAGCATGGGCCCACGGGGATTGTCGTGACGGCGCGTGAGTGCCGCAGTCAGTTTCAGAATCGCAGCTGCTGTCTGCGTAAGCTGAGGGCAGAGCTTGAGCGTCGCGGGCGTCCACCGCACCGTCGTGTCAAGACCAAAGTGCCACAACGATCGCGCCAGCGCAGGCTCAACGACAAGCACTTCAACGCGATTAAAAAAGGCCAACCGTCGCAAGCCGGGCGGGGAGGAATGATCTTCTCAATACGTTGCGGTGAAATAGGGACTGTTTTGCGGCTTTTGCTGCATAAACAGTCCCTATTTCACCGCAACTTAGGTGGGGTTAGCGGGTGGGGTGCCAGACGTGGAGGGCTCCGTCGAGGACGTCGACCTCGATGCGCGAGGCGACAACGGGCTCGCCGTCGGCCTGGATGGGGTAGTCGGGCCCCTCAAAGATAAGCTCCGCATGGCGGCAGCGGCGCATGCGAACCGGCGGCAACTTGGTATGGTGGCCGTCCTTGGCCGAAAGGAACATAGGCAGGGCTACCGCGCGAGGGACGGGGCCGCAGGCGTAGCAGACGTCGAGTACGCCGTCGCATGGGTCGGCATCGGGGCAGATGCGATAGCCCGATCCATACGTGGGGCCCAGCTGAATCGCCATGATAATCGCCCTCACGCGCTCGGCGGGCGCGCGATCAAAGCTGGCTGTCATGGGGTAGTTGCGATAGCGCAGGCCAAACTGCTCAAGTCCCGAGAGGGTGTAGAGCGGAGCGCCCGTTAAGCCGGTCTTTTTGCGTAGCTCGGTGGTGCCAAGGCCGATGGCGGCATCGATGCCAACCGAAAGCGTCTGGTCGTAGTACTCAACGGTAGCCTCGCCGCTACCGCTTGCGGGGTTCCATGAGCGAATACGCCCGATGTCTTGACGCCGCAGCTCACAGGTGAGCAGCGCGCCAAAATTCTTACCGGAGAAATCTTCGATACCGAGCGTTTGGGCAAAATCGTTGCCGGAACCAACGGGTAGGACGGCAAGGGCGGGACGGGCCGATCCATCCTGCGTCATGAGTCCATTGACGACCTCGTGGATCACGCCATCGCCGCCAAGGGCGATAACGGTTCGATAGCCCTGGGCCCGCGCGGCAAGCTCCTTGGCGTGCCCCGTGCGTTCGGTCAACACCAGGTCAAACTGGGATGCGCGCGCGGTCATGTCCAAAAAGCGTTGCAGGCGCTCGGCAACCTCATGCGCGGCGCCCGACTGGGCGGCAGGATTGGCGATGATGAGCGTGCGACCAAAATCAGTTGCGTGCATGGGGTGACTCCCGGCGTATGGCATGACAGTGCGGTCGCGCTCAGGTCGAATTGCCCCCGATTGTGGCTGCACGGCGAATACTAACGTCTACTCTATCAGGTCGTTGTGGCGCTCGATAGCCTCCGCTACCGTACCGCCCTCATCCACAATAAGCGAACGGCGCTTGGGTGAGATGATGCGCTGGGCGGGGTACACGCCGCGGTGTCCGCCGGTTAGGTAGCTGATAAAGGCCACGATGACAAAGAACCCGGCGGCCGTGCCGTGGAACAGGTCGATGGCCATCATGCAGGTGGTGATGGGCACGTTGAGGCCGGCGCAGAACACGCCGAGCATGCCGAGAGCCGCCAGAAAACTGGGGTCGAGCCCGGTAAGGCAACCTATCCAGCCACCGAGTGCCGCACCGATGCCAAACAGGGGCGTGACCTCGCCGCCTTGGAAGCCAGCGCCCAAGGTGAGCGCCGTCACCACGAGCTTGATGGATGCGTCAGCAAGGGTAGTGTTACCGGAGAACCCGGCGCCCGAGAGCCAGGTGGCAAGGCCGGCGTAGTTCCAAGCGTCGAGGAGGGCATAGGCGGCCAAAACCACGAGCGCGCCTATAAGTGCGCGAACAAGGTAATTGGTGATAAAGCGACCGTACAGGCTCTTGACGGTTCGAACCGACCAGGCAAAGAGACGTGCCGTCAGACCGAAGATAATGGCGCTGATAACAACGATGACGACCGTTTTGGGCGACATGGCGGGAACGCTGGTGATAACATTCGCCTCGTACTCGGTTCCCAATGCAAGCGATGTGAAGTAGCCGGTAAACGAGGCGACCAGGCAGTAGATGCCTGCGGTGTAGTCGATCTTGCCGATAAAGCACATCTCCATGCCAAAGAAAGCTCCGGCAAGGGGCGAGCCGAACACGGCACCAAAGGCCGACGAGATGCCGGCGAGCATGAGGTCGTGATGGTCATGCTTTTCGAGGTGGGCGAGGCTCGAGATGTTGCTGGCGATGGTGCCGCCAATCTGCACCGCGGCCCCCTCGCGACCGGCCGATCCGCCCGTTAGGTGCGTGAGCGTGGAGCACACAAACGTGAGGACGGCCATGCGCATATGGATGAGGCGTGTGCCCAGAGCGGAGTCGATGACCAGGTTGTTGCCACGCTTTGCGGCGAGACCGTGGTTCTTGTAGACCCATGCGGTGGCCATGCCCACAACGGGAAGCAAGGCGTAGACCCACGCATGGTGCTCGCGATAGTCGGTCGCGATATTCAGCGAGGCCAAAAACGCCCAAGCGGCAACGCCCATGGCGAGCGAGACGATGACGACGAGTGCGAGCAACTTGGTGCTCGCGAGTAGGTTGCGGGCGTTGCGGCGCGTGTCGGCAGCCAAGAGATGCTCAGAGCGGGTGAGCTGATGCCTGCCTGCCGTGATGACGTCGTTCAGGGAGAAAAAACCGCCTTCGTCGAGCGGCTGGGAATGATCCTGCGCTTCGTTTGCGCTTTCGGGTTTGTCGTTATGAGCCATACGTTCCTCTTTTAGGTTGCAACGCAAGCATTATAAAACGCGGTAAACGCGACGAGCCGGTGGGTTGGTTTCCATTCTGTTTCGCGGCTTGCGGCCGACAGGTGTATTTGCGGGTACAGGTCAAGTCGCGGTCGCGCGTCGGGGGATTATACTGAGACAAGCATAAAGAATCGGCGTCCCTGTTGTGCGCCGTGGCATTAAGAGGTGCAAATGGCAGAGAAACTCATTCCGCTGGAGGACGCGCAGTCGATTGTTCTGTCGCATGTTGCTCCGACCGATCTCGTCGAGATTCCCGTGTGGCAGGCCGCCGGTCTTCCCTTGGCCGAGGACGCGGTGGCCGATATCGACATCTCGCCGTTTGCCAACAGTGCTATGGACGGATATGCCGTGCGCTCGGCGGACTTGGCGCAGGCATCTGGCGAGGCGCCGGTGACGCTCGACGTTATCGGACACGAGGCCGCGGGTCATGTGTTTGAGGGCGCTCTTGGCCCGGGCGAGACGGTCCGCATCATGACGGGCGCGCCGGTACCCGAAGGTGCCGATGCCGTTGTGAAGTACGAGATCGTCGATGTGCTTGACGGTGACGGCAACGAGGGCTCGCGTGTGAGGTTCTCGGCGCCGGCCAAGGTGGGGGAGAACGTTCGCTCTGCCGCCGAGGAGGCCCATGCCGGCGATGTTGTGATGCACGCCGGCGAGGTCGTGGCTCCGGCGGGCGCGGGTCTGTTGGCAAGCGCCGGATATGCGAGCGTGAAGGTGCACGCTGCCCCACGTGTGGGCATTATCTCGCTGGGCACGGAACTGGTCGCACCGAGTAAGGTACCGGCGCGCGGTCAGATTCGCGATTCCAACTCTTCGGCGCTGATGGCCGAGGCACTCGATGCCGGCGCCGAGCCCGTGTTCTACGGCATTGCGCCCGATGATGAGCAGGCGATTGCCGAGCTGGTGCATCGTGCCGTGCAGGAGTGCGATTTTGTCATTACGAGCGGCGGTGCCTCGGCGGGCGACTACGACTATGTGACGGCACTGGTCCATCGCGAGGGCGAGGTGCTCTTCGACCGCATCTCGATGCGTCCGGGCAAGGCTATCACGTTTGGCTTGCTCGGGGGTAAGCCCTACCTGGGGCTTTCAGGCAATCCTGCCGCGGCGTATGTGGGCTTTGAGATGCTCGCCCGTCCGGCGATTCGCAAGATGCGCGGCTTTGCCGAGGGTGCGCGTCCCGTGCAGCAGGCGACGCTCACGCATAGCGTGAAAAAGCGACAGCATCGCCGCTTCTTCGATCGCGCCACGGTTTTGCGCGACCCCGAGACCGGTGAGTTGTTGGTGACCGAGGCCAAGACGCAGAATTCGGCGCTGCTTGGAACCATGCAGCGTGCGAACTGCCTGTTGC
The DNA here is from genome assembly GCA_036313175.1 of Collinsella sp. GTDB lineage: Bacteria > Actinomycetota > Coriobacteriia > Coriobacteriales > Coriobacteriaceae > Collinsella. The sequence continues at coordinate 13,126 of JAXJMO010000016.1, forward strand.
GTATTCACGAAGGACCGTGCGACCTTGCGGCGGGCGACGTCGTGGATGTCGTGCGTGTCGACCTGCCTGAGGGCACGGTGCTATAGGAGGAATGCTATGGAGTTGAAGATTTCGATTGTGACGTGCTCGGATACGCGCGATCTTGCCCAGGACGAGGCGGGTGCTGCGCTCGAGGAGCTTATCGTGGCACAGGGCTGGACGGTCGCCTCGCATGTGGTCGTGCGTGACGACGTCAGCGAGATCGGTGATGCCATTGCGGAAGCCGCCGATGAGTGCCACGCCAATGTCGTGCTCACCTGCGGCGGCACGGGGCTTTCGATGCGCGACGTAACACCCGAGGCGACGCGTGCCGTCTGTGACCGCGATGTGCCGGGTATTGCCGAGGCAATCCGTGCGTATTCGATGACCAAGACGCGCCGCGCTATGCTCTCGCGCGCTATTTGCATGCAACGAGGTCATACACTTGTCGTAAACTTTCCCGGTTCTACGAAGGCCGCCCGCGAAAGCTGGGAGGCCATAGCAGACCAGCTGGAGCATGCGGCTCAGATGACAGCGGGCGGCGGACATACCAACTAAGCGGTTTACCTGCGGCGGGGCGACCTGAACGGCTGCTCCGCCTTTGTTTTCCGCCGAAGCGACGCCGAGGTGCACGGCAACTCGAAACTATATTCTCTAGCGAGAATAATTTCTCATTATCATTATTCGCGCGGAAGTATAATCTAGTAACAGAATAAAGCCTGCGGCGGGGTGCCCGGGCATAGCGTTCGAAAGGGTTGAATATGTTCGATATGGTTTCACGCCGCGGTTTTGTCTCGCTTTCTGCTGCCGCTGCCGCCGGCCTTGGCCTTGCCGGTTGCTCGGGCAAAAAGACGTCCGAGCCCGCTGGTTCCGATGCCGGCTCCGCCAAGTCTTTCTCTAAGAAGAAGGCTGTCGAGCTGCAGGTCTTTGCCGCCAACTCGCTCGAGAAGGCTCTGCCCGAGGTTCAGGAGCTTTACACCGACCAGACCGGCACCACCTTTGCCGACACGCAGTTTAAGGCGTCTGGCGACCTTGTCGAGCAGATGCGCGCCGGTGCCGCCGTCGACGTGCTCATCACCGCTTCCAAGGGTACCATGGACGACGCCGAGGCCGCCGAGCTCGTCGACGCCGACACGCGTGAGGACATGTTCGTCAACGATCTCGTGATCATTCGCGCCGAGGGCTCCGACACCAAGGTCGAGGCCATCGCCGACGTCGCGAACCTGGACGGTAAGATCGCCATTGGCGACGCCAAGACCGTCCCCGCCGGCAAGTACGCCAACCAGGCGCTGGCTTCCGTGGGCCTCTACACCGGCACCGAGGGCGACGACGGCGAGTATGCGCCCGAGATCGCCGAAAAGGTGGCCCTGGCCGACAAAGTTGGTACCGCCGCCGCCTATGTGTCCACGGGCGACTGCGTGGCCGGCTTTGTCTACAGCTCCGATATCTTCCGCTACGACGGCATCGAGGAGGCCTTTGTGTGTCCCGAGGATTCGCACAAGCCCATCGTGTATCCGGGTGCCGTTGCCGAGAGCTCTGAGCACGCCGACGAAGCCAAGGCGTTCATCGACTTCTGTCTGTCCAACAGGAAGGCTCAGAAGATTTGGGCTAAGTACGGCTTTGAGCTTTCCGCGTAGTGCGGCTTGGCGCGATAATTCCATCGTTTTGTGTCTCACTCCGTCCTTATATTCGCTTGGGGCTTTTCGTGCTTAATAGATTCCGCATCCTTGTCGCCTGTGCTTTGACCTTCGCGCTTTGCTGGGTGCCGGGATTTGCGTTTGCTGGGGACGCTGAGGACGGGGCCCAGGTTGCTGCGACTGCTCATGGGCTTTCCTATGGGATCGAGGGTTTTGAGCGGTTGGCCAAGGGGACCGCTCGTGCCATGGAGGGCCAGCCTGAGGGCTACCGGTTTCCCGTTGACGAGGACGTGGACCTTGTAGTGGCGCCTGCTGCCGATCGCGTTGTGGTGTGGATATCGCCCAAGGCGATCGAGAGGTATGGATTGGATCCGCAGAACAACGAGTGCGTATCGGGTCTCAAGGCCCTCGTCTGTGAGCTCGACAGCGCAAACTGTATGGGAGGTGCGCAGCTAGGGGACGTGGATCTTCCTTGGTATGTCACGGCGGAAACAACGTTTGATGCCGGCGGGTATACCTATGGCTTTGACGAGCGCGGTGCGGATGGGGGCCGCTATGTGGTGATTGCATCAGCCTCGGGTGATGCCAAAGGCGGCGCGCGTTGGCTTGATAGCGCTCAAATGGTAGAAGCATCGTCTGTCGTGTTGCGGGATGAGCAGGGGCCCTTGACCTCTCTGGCCTCCTTATTGGGCGGCATCGACTACCGACCGTTTTGGGTGTCCATTAAAACGAGCGGCCTTGCCCTGCTGATCTCCTTTGCGCTGGGCCTGTTTGCCGCGTGGAAGACCATGGGCACCTCGAGTCGCATCAAGGGCCTGCTCGACTCGGTCTTTACCATCCCCATGGTGTTGCCGCCCACGGTCTGCGGCTTTCTGCTCCTTATGCTGTTTGGCCGCTCGACCGGGGTGGGCCAGTGGCTTATCGCGCACGGCGTCTCGATTGTCTTTACGTGGCCGGCGGCGGTGATCTCTGCCGTGGTGGTATCGTTTCCCCTGGTCTACCGTACGGCGCTCGGCGCCTTTGAGAGCCTCGACACGCAAATGCTCGATGCGGCGCGCACGCTGGACTGGTCCGAGCGACGCATCTTCACCAAACTCATGATGCCGCTCGGCTGGCCCTCGATTGCCGCCGGCACGGTGCTCGCCTTTGCCCGCGCCATGGGCGAGTTTGGCTGCACCCTGTTCTTTGCGGGCAACTATGCCGGTATTACGCAGACCATTCCCATTGCGATTTACTTTGAATGGATGGGCGGCAATACGTCGGTGGCCCTCTTTTGGGTCGTGGTCGTAATAGCGTTCAGCTTCCTAGTCATCCTGTTCATCAACATGTACACGGCGCATTCGCAAAAATACCGCGAGCGTGGCCTTTCCCGTGCGGAACGTAAGCAGGCCAAAGATCTCGCCGGACAGGGCGATTCACTCGACCCGGCGGGCGGTGATGCCTTGCGTATCGATCGCGAGGCACTGGCCGAGCTCATGCGCGATGAGCCCGCTATGCAGGGAGGTCGATAGGCCATGTCACTCGTTCTGGACATAAAAAAGCGCTATCCGGGGTTTATGCTCGATATGCAGCTTGAGGCCGGCGAGGAGCGTGTGGCGCTGCTTGGTGCCTCGGGCTGCGGCAAGAGCTGCACGCTGCGCTGCATTGCCGGCGTGGAGACGCCCGACGAGGGCAAGATCGTCGTCAACGGCGTGACCTTTTTTGACTCGGCGGCTGGCATCAACCTGTCACCCCAGGAGCGAAAATGCGCCCTGTTGTTTCAAAACTATCAGCTGTTTCCCAACATGACGGTGGCCGATAACGTATGCGCCGGTGTAAAGGATGCGGGCGACGCCGCCGCGCGCAAAAAGCTCGCCGAGCGCTATTTGGGCATTTTCGGTCTGGCCGATTTTGTCGATCGCTACCCCGCGCGACTCTCGGGCGGGCAGCAGCAACGCGTGGCGCTTGCCCGTATGGTGGCGGCGCATCCGGGCATTTTTATGTTCGACGAGCCCATGAGCGCGCTCGATGCGTATCTCAAGAGCGCGCTTGAGCAAAACATGCTCGACCTGTTCGATGTATGCAACCGCACCGTGCTCTACGTGAGCCACGACATCGACGAAGCGTGCCGCCTGTGCCAGCGCATCTGCGTGATGCACGACGGGCATGTTGAGGAGATCGGCTCCGTCGAGGACGTGGTCCGCCGTCCGCAGACGCTGGCGGCGCTGCGCCTGACGGGCTGCAAGAACACAAGCCGGGCGCGCAAGATCGGGTCTCAGGAAGTTGAAGCCCTGGACTGGGGCATGACCTTTAACGTGGGCCATGAGGTTCCCGATAACGTGACGTACCTCGGTATTCGTGCGAGCTACTTCCATGTTGACAATCGCGCGGAGCGCGGTCGCAACAGCTACGATTTGCACGTGGCCCGTGTGAGCGATTCGCGCTTTGAGCGGCTGGTGCTGCTGGACGTGCCGCGTGCTGATGCGCCCACGCGTCTGCAGTGGAAGGTGAATAAGGTGAGTGTACCCGTGGAAGAGCTGCCGCAGGCGGGTGAGACTCTGCGCATGCATTTTGATGCAAGCAGGATTCATCTCGTTTGCCGATAATGCGGGTGCGATGCGGTCGAGGAGGTAGTCCTCGACCGCTTTGTTTTCACTTCGCCGTTCGCCGATTTCTACATGACTAAACCTTATCAGTCTGATAATTAATTATCAGACAGCGAGATGCTCACATCCCAACGTTGTCGTACGCGTGTCGACGGTGTTCGTCTTGACGACAACCGTTGATATAGTTACCTTCGACGAGAAAAGGAGGGCGCGCCGATGCCGCATAAGACATATTCGCGTCGCGTTGCCGTGCGCGCCCTGTATATGGCTCGGAGCCGCATATGAGCAGGTATGTTCACGGCTCCGGGAGAGACGACGCACAACTAAATAATCAGCTGCAAAGCAGGTTCCCCAAAATTCCGGGTTTGAGCACGGCTGGGTTTTCGCCACCCACCGTGCAGCAATACCGTAGTTATCCGTATTTGGTTCGAGAGGGGAACCGTCATGGCTGAAGAATTCGATTTCCATCCGATGTGGGAGAGCCTCGGCATGAATCTTGCCGACCACGACATGCTGCTGGGCGCCGTGGGCCAGATGTACGGCGATATGTTCCTGACGCAGAACAATCGCCCCAAGTCCACGTCCTACCTGGATTTTGTCGCCACCAACATCCACAGCGGCCGTATTAAGGAGATGCTCGACAAGAAGGAGGCCGGCGAGGCCACCAAGATCGTCGGCTCGTTCTGCGTGTACGTGCCCGAGGAGATCGTGCTTGCCTGTGACGGCATTCCCGTGGGCCTGTGCTCGGGTGCCGATTGGGCAACCGATAAGGTCGAGGAGCACCTGCCGCGCAACACCTGCCCGCTTATCAAGAGCTTTGCCGGCTTTAAGCTGGGCGAGGTCTGCCCCTACATTGAGTCGAGTGACCTGGTGGTAGGCGAGAACACCTGCGACGGTAAGAAGAAAGCCTACGAGTTCTTTGCCACGCAAAAGAACATGTACGTCATGGATATTCCCAACGTGCACGACGAGTCGACGCTCGTGACCTGGAAGGCCGAGGTCAAGAAGCTCGCCGCCAAGATCGAGGACGAGTGCGGCGTCAAGATTACGCCCGAGGGCCTGAAGGCTGCCATCCACGCCGTCAACGAGAAGCGTCGCGCCCTGCAGCGTCTGGCTGCCACGCGCGCTGCCGATCCGGCGCCCATCAGCGGTCTCGACAGCCTGCTGACCGTTCAGGCCGCCTTTATGGACGATACGCCGCGTCTGACCGGAGCCATCAACGAGATGGCCGCCGAGTGCGAGCAGCGCGTTGAGGCCGGCGAGGGCGTGGCGCCCAAGGGGACCAAGCGCATCCTGTACACCGGCACGCCCATGGCCGTGCCCAACTGGAAGCTGTTCAACCTCATCGAGAAGGCCGGCGGCGTTGTGGTAGGCGAGGAGTCCTGCACGGGCTCGCGCTACTACAAGGACCTGGTCGACGAGTCCGGTGAGACGGTCGACGAGATGCTCGACGCCATCGCCGAGCGCTACTTTAAGATTAACTGCGCCGTCTTTACGCCCAACGATCAGCGTATGAAGGACATTGTCCAGATGGCCAAGGACTTGCATGCCGACGGCATCGTCGACGTGGCCCTGCAGTTCTGCACGCTCTACGAGATGGAGTCGTTTGCCGTGGAGAAGGCTGCCGAGGAGGCCGGCATTCCGTTTATGCACATCACGACCGACTACGCCGGCGAGGATGCAGGCCAACTGCAAACCAGGATTGAGGCTTTCTTGGAAACCATTTAGGACTATTCGTCCCGGCGGCTTCCCCAGGCACCCGATCTTGCCGTTCAAACCGTCGCTTGCGTACCAAAGTACGCGGCGCTCCTTTTTCACGGCAACCTCGGGCACCTGGGAAAGCCGTTTCCTTGGTTGGTTAAAAGGTTTGTTAAGGAGTTATATGTCGGAAAATATGGAGCAGCCGTTGCCATCCACGTTTGAGGAGTTCAACGAGCAGCGCAAGGCGGCGTTTATTCGCGTTAAGGATTACAAGCAGGCGGGCAATCGCCTGGTCGGCTTTTTGTGCAGCTATACGCCGCTCGAGATCATCGATGCCGCGGGCGCTGCAAGTGTGGCCTTGTGCGGTACATCCGACGAGGTGATTCCCGAGGCCGAGAAGGTGCTGCCGGCAAATCTGTGTCCGCTCATCAAGTCGACCTACGGTTTTGCCTACTCGCAAAAGTGCCCGTTTACGTACTTTAGCGACATGATCATCGGCGAGACCACCTGCGACGGCAAGAAGAAGATGTACGAGCTACTCAACGAGCTCAAGCGCACGCACATTCTGCATCTTCCGCAGGGTCGTGATCGCGCCTACGAGCGTGAAGGCTGGTACGAGGAGTGCCGCCTGCTCAAGGAGGAGCTCGAGGGCTTCTACGGCATCACGATTACCGACGATGACCTGCGTGCTGCCGTCCGTCGTCGCAACCGCTTGCGTGCGGCCCAGCTCGAGATGTTTGCGCTGCAGGCCAATCAGCCGGCGGCCATGAGCGGCGTCGACTTGATGAGCACTATGTTTGCCGGTACGTTCAGCTTTGATATTGAGGCCTATACGCAGCAGCTGGAGCAAAAGGTCGCCATGCTGCGCGAGGCCTACGACGCGGGCGAGCGCCCGGTTGCGGCGGACGCCAAGCGCATTCTGATCACCGGTTGCCCGGTGGGCGGTGTGATCAACAAGATTAGCCGCACCATCGAGTCCAACGGCGGCGTGGTCGTGTGCATGGACGACTGCTCGGGCGAGCGCACGGCGGCTATGATGATCGACCCGGACGCGCCCGACATCCTGCGCGCCATCGCCGACCGCTACCTGGATATCAACTGCTCGGTCATGACGCCTAACGACGGCCGCATGGAGAACACGCTGACCATGTGCGAGAAGTACCATGTCGATGGCGTGGTAGAGAGCGTGCTCCAGGCGTGCCACACCTTCAACGTTGAGAGCGCGCGCATGCAGGAGGCCGTCGAGGGTGCGGGTATTCCGTATATGAAGATCGAGACCGACTACAGCAACGGTGACATGGGCCAGATCGAGACCCGCATCGCCGCCTTTATCGAAACCCTGTAGGACAAATGCGGCAAAGGGATAGTTGCTTTGCCGCATAGAAGGAGGATGCCGTGGTTGGCATTGGTATCGACATAGGCTCGACGGCCGCGAAGGCTGCAGTGGTGGAGACGGACGGCGCCATTGCGTGGACCTGCGTCATGCCGACGGGGTATTCGTCGGTCGATGCGGCCGAGCGCTTGCGCGGCGAGCTCGCTTCAGCCGACTATGACGTGGCTGCCGACGACGTGCGCGTGATCGCGACCGGCTACGGCCGTGTCGCCGTGCCCTTTGCGCACAAGGTCGTGACCGAGATCACCTGCCACGGCACCGGTGCCGTGCGCCTGTTTGGCGATCACGGCACGGTGATTGACGTGGGCGGCCAGGACACCAAGGTCATTCAGCTTAAAAGTGGCCGCGTGGCCAAGTTCGCCATGAACGACAAGTGCGCTGCCGGTACGGGGCGCTTTTTGGAGATCATGGCCGACCGTCTGGGTATTTCCCAACAGCAGATGGCCGACCTTGCGCGTTCCGGTGAGCCCACCAAGATCAGCAGCATGTGCACGGTGTTTGCCGAAAGCGAGGTCATCAGCCTGATCGGTCGCGGTGAGCCGCGCGAGAACATTGCACGTGGCGTGATCGACAGCGTGGTCTCGCGCGTGGCGACCATGGCCGGGCAGGCCGCGGGCGCCCCGTACTACCTGACCGGTGGCCTGTGCGAGAACGCCTTCGTGGTGGAGCGGTTGGGCGAGCTGCTGGGGTCGCCGGTGACCACCTCGCCCCAGGCTCGCTTTGCCGGAGCGATCGGCGCGGCTGTCCGCGCCGCCGCCTTGGCCTAGGGGTGTACCGCGACATGCGCATCCTCAATATCTCGGCACAAAAACCAGATAGCACCGGTAGCGGCACCTACCTTGCCGCGCTCGTGCGCGAGCAGATCGAGACGGGGCATCGCGCCGCCGTGCTTTGCGGCGCGGCACCGGGTGATACCCAAGGCGAGCTGGACCGGCGTGCTGCCGTGTTTGCCGTACCGTTCGAGTCGCCCGAGCTGCCGTTTCCCATCTGCGGTATGTCCGATGTCATGCCCTATCCCTCCACGCGCTATCGTGACCTGACGCCTTCGATGCTCAAGGCATTTGAGCGGGCATTTGCTGCTGCAATCGATCGGGCGGTGGCTGAGTTTCGGCCCGATCTGGTGCTCTGCCATCACCTGTATCTGGTGACCGCATTGGCGCGCGAGTGCGTCCGGGGCGTGCCGGTTGTTGCCGTGTGCCATTCGACCGATCTGCGCCAGCTGCGTTCGCATGCGCTCGAGCGCGATCGCATCGTAAGTGCGGTTCGTCGGCTCGATGCCGTCTTTGCGCTCCATGCTGAGCAGGCTGAGCAGATTGGCCTGGTGTGCGGCGTCGATGTCGATCGCATCCACGTGATTGGGACGGGCTACGACCATCGCGTCTTCTGCCGCGACGCAGGCGTGGCGAGGCGGCCGGGATCGCTTGTGTACGTGGGCAAGATTTGCTTTAAAAAGGGCGTCGAGTCGCTGGTTCGAGCCGTGTCATTGCCGATTGACGATGACGTCCGCCCATCTGGCTTGGTGCTTGTGGGCGGTCGCGGGGACAATGCCGAGTACGCGCGTGTCGAGCGCTTGGCCGCGGCCTCGGATGTGCCGGTGACGCTGGCGGGGCGCCTGGATAGCGATGGGCTCGTGCGCGCCTACCACAGTTCCGACGTCTTTGTGCTGCCTTCGTTTTACGAGGGTCTGCCGCTCGTGACGATCGAGGCCCTCGCGTGCGGCTGCAAAGTTGTGGCGACCGATTTGCCCGGCGTTCGCCCCTGGATGGAGGCGATGCTTCCCGGTGCTCCCGTGACGTGGGTGGCGTCGCCGCGTATGACGGATGTCGACACGCCCGTGGCGGCCGACCTTCCGTTGTTTGAGCGCGCACTGGCAGATGCTATCGCGCTGGCGCTTGCGGCGCCGCCTTCGACGTTCGAGCCGTCGGTGGTCTCTTGGGAAGCGTGCCTGGGGCGTATACTTAAAGTCGTTGATTTGTTGGAAGGGGGTTCGTATGGCTAAGGACACCATGAGGCTCACATCCATGACGGCCGCGAGCGGTTGAGCCGCTAAGTTGGCCCCCGGAGCCCTCGCCCAGGTCCTGGGCGATTTACCCAATGTGCATAACGACAACTTGCTCGTGGGGTTCGATACCTCCGACGATGCGAGCGTCTTCCGCGTAGGGGAGAACCTGGGGCTCGTGCAGTCCATCGACTTCTTCCCACCGATGGTCGACGACCCGTTTCTGTTTGGCCAGATTGCCGCGGCAAACTCACTGTCGGACATCTACGCCATGGGCGGGCGGCCGAGCCATGCCATGAACCTGCTGTGCATTCCCAGTTGCCTGGGCGTTGAGGTTGCCGGCGAAATTCTGGCGGGCGGCGCCGACAAGTGCGTCGAGGCCGGCTGCTCCATCGCGGGCGGCCACACCATCAACGACGACGAGCCCAAGTACGGCCTGTCCGTGAGCGGCTTTGTCGCGCTCGACCGCATGCTCGCCAACAGCGGCGCGCGCGTGGGCGATGTCCTGCTGCTGACCAAGGCGGTTGGCTCGGGCATCATCACCACGGCCATTAAGGGCGAGCTCATCGAGCAGGACGAGGCCGCAGCCATGTTTGACTCGATGCGCACCCTCAACGAGGCGCCGATTCGTCTGGCCGAGGGACTTGAGCTTCACGGCTGCACCGACATTACGGGCTTTGGTCTGATCGGGCACGCGTGCGAGATGGCCGAGGGCTCGGGCGTGCAGATCGAGCTCGCATCGGGGGTGGTGCCGCTCTTTGACCAAGTGCTCGACATGGCGCGTCTGGGCATTATCCCCGCGGGCTCCTACCGCAACCAGGACTTCTTTGGCCCGCGCGTGGCGGCCGACGAAGACCTGGAGCCGGGCATGTTGGATGCGCTGTACGATCCGCAGACCTCGGGTGGCCTACTCATCGCGGCGCCTGCTGCCGATGTGGATGAGCTTGCGCGTCGTTTGCATGCCGAGGGGCGCGTTGCCGCCACAATCGGCCGCGTGTGCGAGCCGGTGCCGGGCGGCCCTGCCGTCCGCGTTGTGCATTAACGACACGTTTATTGAGCTATGTACCGTTCTAAAACGATTTATTCGAAAGGAAAAATTATGTCTACCAAGATTGAAGTCAATGCCATGGGCGATGCCTGCCCGCTGCCCGTCGTCAAGACGCTCAAAGCCCTGAAGCAGCTCGATGGCGAGGGTGCCGTGGTGACCTCGGTCGACAACGAGACCGCCGTCAAGAACATCTCCAAGATGGCGCAGGAGAAGGGCTGCACGGCCTCGGTCGAGAAGGTTTCTGACGCCGAGTGGCACGTGACCGTGGCGACCTCTGGCGCCGTTGCCGTGGCCGATCCCGAGCAGGATGGCGCTGCCTTCTGTGATGCCAGCGCCGGCAAGGGCAAGCTCGTCATTTCCGTCTACACCGACTGCATGGGCCGCGGCGACGACGAGCTGGGCCACAAGCTCATGAAGGCCTTTATCTTTGCCGTGACGCAACAGGAAGAGCTGCCCTCGACCATGCTGTTCTACAACGGCGGTGCCAAGCTCACCGTAGAGGGCTCGCCGGTGCTCGACGACCTGAAGGGCCTGGCCGAGCAGGGCGTCGAGATCCTTACCTGTGGCACCTGCCTCGACCACTATGGCATTAAGGACCAGCTTGCCGTGGGCGAGGTCACCAACATGTACGTGATCGTGGAGAAGATGGAGCAGGCCGTGCGCGTCGTGCGCCCGTAGCGTATTGGTTGGAGTTGCCATGAGGGAGAAGCGCCCGGCGCTTGTCATCACGTTTCCTACCACGGCGGCCGCCATGGGATGCGAGTCCCTGTGCATCGAGCGCGGCCTTCCCGGGCGAACGATTCCCGTGCCCGGGGAGGTCGCTGCCGGCTGCGGTCTGGCGTGGAAGGCGTTGCCTGCCGATGAGGAACTGCTGCGCGGCGAACTCGCCGAGGCGGGTGTTCCCACCGAGGGCTATACCGTGATTGATATGTGGGAGGTCGTGCGATGATCTATCTGGATAACGCGGCGACGACCATGCACAAGCCGCAGACGGTCATCGATGCCGTGACGCAGGCGATGTGCTCGCTCGGCAATGCCGGGCGCGGCGCCACGTCGGGTGCCCTCGATGCCGCTCGTACGATTCACGCTTGCCGTGCCAAGCTCGCGCGCCTTTTGGGTTGCCCGAGGGCGGACCATGTGTGCTTTACGCCCAACTCCACGGCGGCGCTTAACACCGCCATCAACGGGGTGGTGCGCCCCGGCGATCGTGTGGTTACGACGGTGCTCGAGCACAACTCCGTGCTGCGTCCGCTCAACCGCCTGACAGCAGAGCAGGGCGTGACCGTTGAGCATGCGGGCTGCGACGCGAGCGGCGTGCTTGACTACGACGAACTCGAGCGGCTGGTCACGCCGGGCACGCGTGCCGTGGTGGTGACGCACGCCTCCAATGTGACCGGCAATGAGGTCGACATTGCGCGCGTGGCCGCCATGGCCCATGCGGCCGGCGCGCTCGTGATTGTCGATGCCTCGCAGTCTGCCGGCACGGCGCATATCGATATGCAGGCCATGGGGCTCGACGTGGTGTGTTTTACCGGCCACAAGGGGCTCATGGGACCCCAAGGCACCGGCGGCCTGGCCGTGGCGGAGGGCATTGACGTGGCTCCGTGGGCCATGGGCGGCACGGGCGTGCACAGCTTCGATGCGCTGCAGCCGCTTGAGTGGCCCACGCGCCTTGAGGCGGGCACGCTCAACGGTCACGGCATCGCGGGCCTATCCGCTGGTCTCGACTTTATCGAGGCCCAGGGTGGGGTCGAGGCGATTGCTTCCAGCGAGCGTGCGCTCGCTGATCGCTTTCTTGCCGGCGTGCGCGAAATCCCGGAGATCAAGCTTTACGGCGCCTTTGACCAGCCGACGCGCTCTGCAATTGTGTCGCTCAACGTGGGCGATATCGATTCGGCCGAGATCTCGGATGCGCTCATGCAAGGGTGGGGGATTGCGACGCGCCCCGGCGCCCATTGCGCCCCGCTCATGCACCGTGCACTGGGTACCGAGCGCCAGGGCGTCGTCCGCTTCTCGTTTGGGTATTTCAACACGGACGAGGAAGTCGACACGGCTATCGATGCTCTGTGCGATTTAGCCTGCTAAAGCTGCTAGAGCGTATATACTTGCGGGACGGGTCTTTTGCCCGTCCCGTTTTTGTTTCGATTCGAAAGGTGGTCCCATGGCTTCATCCGCCCCGCGCGGTCTGCGCTCCGACCATGTCGTCACCGTCGGCATCGCCCTGTTCTCGATGCTCTTTGGCGCCGGCAACCTCATTATTCCGCCGCTGCTGGCGCTGCAGGCAGGTTCTGTCACGCCGGTCGCCATGCTCGGCTTTCTGATTGCCGCCATCGGCCTGCCCGTCATGGGATTTATCGCCGTCGCGCTTGCCGGAACGGCGCGCGAGCTTGCCGGTCGCGTGCACCCCAAGTTTGGTGAGTTCTTTGTCGCGGCGGTGTATCTGGCCATCGGCCCGTGCCTGGCCATTCCGCGCACGAGCTCCACGGCCTTCGAGATGCTGGTGCCGCTGCTGCCCGAGGGCGTTTCGCTCGGCACGGCTCGCCTGGTCTTTGCCATCGGGTTCTTCGTGGTTGCGTTTGCGCTCACGCTGCGTCCGGGCGTCATCACGCGCGTACTCGGTCGCATTACGGGCCCCGCGCTTATCGCGCTCATCGTGCTGGTTGTGGGTGCTGCCGTGATCTCGCCGCTGGGACCGGCTGCCGCGCCTCAGGCTCCCTACGATGCGGGCGCTGCCGTGCAAGGCTTTCTGACTGGCTATCAGACCATGGACCTGCTCGCGTCGCTCGCCTTCGGCATCATCATCGCCGAGACCATCCACGAGCTGGGCGTTACCGATGACAAGCGCGTGGCCTTTGAGATTTCCCGCTCCGGTGTGATCGCCGGTGTGCTCATGGCCGTCATCTACTGCGGCCTGGCGCTTGCCGGCATGCAGCTCGGCACGGTCATGCCCGATGCCACTAACGGCGCCGCCATCCTCGCCCGCTCTGCCTCCATGCACTTTGGCCTTGTCGGCACGGTCGTGGTCTTTGCGATCTTTTTCCTCGCCTGCATGAACGTGTGCATCGGCCTCATCAGCTGCTGCTCGCGTTACTTCTGCGAGACGTATGTGGTCGAAGGAGGAGCTGAGGCTTCCGAGGAGGCTATGCGCCGTCCCTTTGCGATTCTCGCCTTTGTGTTCGCAGCGTTTTCGTGCGTGCTCTCCAACGTGGGCCTCGACATGATCCTCATGTTCTCGGTGCCCATGCTCAACGCTCTGTATCCCGTCGCCATCGTGCTGGTGCTTATGGGCCTGGTGCATGGTTTTTGCGATGCGCATCCGCAGGTGTGGGTTTGGGTCGGCGGCGTGGTCGCGGTGCAGAGCGTAATCACTTCGGTCCGCGATGCGTTCTTTGCTGGCGCGTGGCTGCCGTTCGATGCGTTGCCGCTGGCAGATATCGGTGCTGCGTGGGCACCGGTTGCTGTGGCGGCGTTTGTGATCGGTCTGGTTCATAGCCAGTTTGTCACACATTCGAGGAGCTAGGGTTTCTGCGCTTGCACAGGCGGGAAGTCTCCCCTATAATTTCCTTCGCTTTGGGACACGCAAGGTTTATGCCTTAGCTGCTCAACACCTTCGGGACGTGGCGCAGTTTGGTAGCGCGCCTGCTTTGGGAGCAGGATGTCGCAGGTTCAAATCCTGTCGTCCCGACCATATCTTGCGGGCGTAGTTCAATGGTAGAACCCCAGCCTTCCAAGCTGATGACGCGGGTTCGATTCCCGTCGCCCGCTCCA
>JAXJMO010000017.1:0-11493 GCA_036313175.1 Collinsella sp.
GTCTTAATGCCGGCATTCATCATGTTGGACAGCGGGAAGTCGATCAGGCGGTAGCGGCCCAAAAACGGAACGGACGCGATGGGGCGGTCCTTGAGCAGCACGCTGCCGTAGGTCGAAGAGTAGTTAGCGGTGATATAACCGATGGCCTTGCGATTGATCATCGGATCATTCCCCCTTCCCGATAACGACGTCATTTCCAACGACGGCCGTATCCTTGGTGGTATCGACAGAGCCGAGCTTCACGCCCTCTTCGACCGTGGAGTTCTCGCCCAAAATAGCGCGGCAGATGTGCGCGCCGCTCTTAACGTGCGCACCCGGCAGCAACACGGAGTCCTCGACTACGGCGCGCTCCTCGATGATGACATCGGTCGAAAGGATCGAGTGGCGAGCGGTGCCGTAGATCTTGCAGCCGTTGGAGACCAGGCAGTCGTCCAGGCGGCCGTCCGGGCCAATGTAGTGCGGCGGTCGCGTGGTGATGTTGGACATGATGGGGAAGTGCTTGTCGAACAGGTCGAACTCGGGGTTGTTGCCCAGCAGGTCCATCGAGGTCTCGTGGAAGCTGGCGATGGTACCGACGTCCTTCCAAAAGCCGTGGAACTCGTAGCTGTACAGACGCTTGCCCTCGCCGAGCAGCTTGGGGATGATGTCCTTGCCAAAGTCGTGGCTCGAGCGCTGGTCCAGAGCGTCCTCCTCGAGCGCCTCGATCAGCACGTCGGCCGAGAAGATGTAAATGCCCATGGACGCGAGGTTCGAATCGGGCTTATCGGGCTTCTCGGTGAACTTGGTGATGCGGCCGTCCTCGGGGTCGGTGGTCAGGATGCCAAAGCGGCTGGCCTCCTCCCACGGCACGGGCATAACGCTCACCGTGAGGTCGGCGTTGTTCTCAATGTGCGTCTTGAGCATCTTGCGGTAGTCCATGCGATACAGGTGATCGCCCGAAAGAATCAGGACGTACTTGGGGTCGTTGGCCTTAATGTAGTCGAGGTTCTGCGTAATGGCGTCTGCCGTGCCCGCATACCAGGCGCCGCCGGTCTGCGTCTCGTACGGCGGCAGGATCGACACGCCGCCGTCGCGGCTGTCCAGATCCCACGCCTCGCCGGAGCCCACATAGGCATGCAGCAGGTACGGGCGATACTGCGTCAGAACGCCCACCGTGTCGATGCCCGAGTTGGAGCAGTTGGACAGCGAAAAGTCGATAATGCGGAACTTGCCACCAAAGCTAACCGCCGGCTTAGCGATCTTTTGGGTGAGTGCCCCCAATCGGCTGCCCTGTCCTCCTGCGAGGAGCATCGCGATGCATTCTTTCTTACTCATCGATTTCTCCTTCTGTCATCGATGTTTCTAACCCATT
This sequence comes from Collinsella sp., assembly GCA_036313175.1. Lineage (GTDB taxonomy): Bacteria > Actinomycetota > Coriobacteriia > Coriobacteriales > Coriobacteriaceae > Collinsella. The sequence continues at coordinate 1,352 of JAXJMO010000017.1, forward strand.
AGCGGCGGGCACGGCGCCTGGCCGCGCCCGCCGAATAATGCCGTGCTGGCATAAGGGAGCTCGTGCGCCTTTACGCGAGCCAGATCTCGTCGCGGTACTCGCGAATGGTGCGGTCGCTCGAGAACCAGCCCGAGGAGGCGGTGTTGAGCAGAGCCTTGCGGTTCCAGGTCTCCTGGTCGCCATAGCTGCCGGTGAGCTTCTCCCACGCATCCACGTAGCTGCGGAAATCGGCCATGACCAGGTCTGGGTCGTTGTTGTTCATGAGCTCGTTGTAGATGCTCTCGAAGTTGCCCGAAAGGCCCGCAAACGTGTTGTCCTTGAGCTCGTCCATCACACGGCCCAGACGCTCGCGGTCGCCGTTGAGGGTATCCCACGCAAAGTAGCTGTTGGATGCCCAGAGCTGCTCGACCTCGGGAGCGGTCAGGCCAAAGATGGCCTCATTCTCGCGGCCAGCCAGGTCGGCAATCTCGATGTTGGCGCCGTCGAGGGTGCCCAGCGTAATGGCGCCGTTCATCATGAGCTTCATGTTGGACGTGCCCGAGGCCTCCTTGCCGGCCGTGGAGATCTGCTCCGAGATCTCGGCGGCAGGGTAGATGAGCTGGGCGTTGCTCACGCGGAAGTTGGGGATAAAGCAGACCTTCATGACCTCGTTGACGCGCGGGTCGTTGTTGATGACGTCGGCAACGGAGTTAATGAGGCGGATGGTCTCCTTGGCAAAGGTGTAGCTCGAGGCGGCCTTGCCGCTAAAGATGAACGTCGTCGGCGTCACGTGGAAGTTGGGATCGGCGATGCGACGGTTGTAGATGTCCATCACCTTCATGATGTTCATGAGCTGGCGCTTGTAGGCGTGGAAGCGCTTCACCTGGACATCGAAGACGGTGTTGGGGTCGATGACCAGACCGGTCTCGGCCTTAACGTAGGCGGCCAGGCGCTCCTTATTGGCGCGCTTGGAGGCACCCACGGCCTTCAGGAACTCGGTGTCGTTCTGGAACTCTTTGAGCTTCTCCAGCTCAAAGGCGTCCTTAAGCCAGCCGTCGCCAATGGCCTCGGTCACGAGCTTGGCATAGGTGGGGTTGGCCTCGGCAAAGAAGCGACGGTGCGAGATGCCGTTGGTCTTGTTGTTGAACTTCTCGGGCGTTAAGGCATAGAAGTCCTTGAGCACGATGTTCTTGATGATGTCGGAGTGGATCTTGGCCACGCCGTTGACGCTGTGGCTGCAGATCACGGACAGGTTGGCCATGCGAATCTCGCCGTCCCACAGAATGGCGGTCTGGCGCAGACGCTCCTGCCAGCCCTCCTGCGTGGTGTCGAACGACTCGTGCCAACGACGGCTGATCTCGTCGATGATCTGGTACACGCGGGGGAGGAGCTTGGAGAACGTGCCGATGGGCCACTTCTCCAGGGCCTCGGGCAGGATGGTGTGGTTGGTGTAGCTCACGACCTGCGTCACGATGTTCCAAGCGTCGTCCCACTCGAGCTTCTTCTCGTCGATGAGGATACGCATGAGCTCGGGGCCGCACATTGCGGGGTGGGTATCGTTGGTGTGGATGGCCACAAACTGCGGCAGCAGCTCCCAGTTCGCGCCGTGCTCCTTCTCGAAGGTGTCGAGCAGGCTGTAGATGCCGGCCGATACAAACAGGTACTCCTGCTTTAAGCGCAGCAGACGGCCGTGCTCGCCGGCGTCGTTCGGGTAGAGGATGGCGCTGATGGCCTCGGCCTCGGCGCGCTCGGCGTCTGCCAGGGCGTAGTCGCCGCGGTTGAAGGCCTCAAGATCGAAGTGCTCCTCGACCGGCTCGGCGGCCCAGACGCGCAGCTTGTTGACGGTCTCGCCGGCATAGCCCACGACGGGGATGTCGTAGGGGACAGCCAGGATGTCCTGCGTGTCCACCGTGCGGTAGAACGTGCGGCCGTTCTCCTCAAAGCCCTCGACGTGGCCACCAAACTTAATGGTCACGGCCTTATCCTGACGACGGACCTCCCAGGGATAGCCGTGGGTGAGCCACTCGTCGGTGGCCTCCACCTGGCTGCCGTTGACAATCTCCTGCTTAAACAGGCCGTAGCGGTAGCGCATGCCGTTGCCGTAGCCGGCAATGCCCTCGGCTGCCATGGAATCCAGGAAGCATGCGGCCAGACGGCCCAGGCCACCGTTGCCCAGTGCCGGATCGGGCTCCTGGTTCTCGATGACGGACAGGTCGAAGCCCATGTCGTCGAGCGCCTCGGCGACCATGTCGCGCACGCCAAAGTTGAGCAGGTAGTTGTCGAGCAGGCGGCCGATCAAAAACTCGATCGAGAAGTAGTACACGCGCTTTTTGCCCTCGGCGGTGGCGCGGGCGTCGCTCTTGGTGGCAACGGTGCGCGCCTTCTCGGCCACGAGCTTGGCCAGGGCGTTAAAGCGGTCGAGGTCGCTGGCGGCTTCGACGCTCTTGCCGCTGATGCTCACGACGGCATCGCGATAGAGCTCGGTAAACTCCTGCTTGTTGTCGAAGATCTTATTCATACGTTCCTTTCCCCCGGGGATATTTCTCCCGGAACGGTTATGACATGTATCCTACGCCCCCGCGGGGCGGGTAATTACAGTGGTAACACCTTTGTTACGCTTTCTTGGCAGGAGCCTTAACAGCAGCTGCCCTGGCCTTGGGAGCAGCCTTTTTGGGGGCCGCCTTCTTGTCCGTGGTGGACTTGGCCGAAGCCTTGGCAGCGGGCTTGGCAGCCTTCGCCTTGGCCGGAGTCTTCTTGGCAGCTGCGATCTTGGGCTTCACCGAGGACGCACGCTTGCGCATCGCCTTCTTGGGCTCCTCGACCACGGGCGGCTTATAGCTGCTGGGACCGCGGCGCTTAAGCACCACGCCAGCCAGGCCGGGCACCTTGATCTCGATGGAGTCCATCTGCCCGTTCCAGGGATAGGGCTCGCTCGAGCAGGTGTAGGGCTCCTCGCCGGCATAGCCGCTGCCGCCGAACTCGGGACGGTCGGAATCGAAGATGACCTCCCAGTCACCCTCGCGCGGCACGCCCACACGGAAGCTCTCGTAGCTTGCCGGGTCAAAGTTGATCAGGATCACCAAGTCGTCATCGACGTCCTCGCCCTGACGCACAAAGCTCACGATGGACTGCTTGGAGTTATCCGCGTCGATCCAGGTGAAGCCGTCGTCGGTGTAGCCGCGCTCGTACAGGGCGGGCTCAGCGGTGTACAGGTGGTTGAGCGCCTTGATAAACGCCTGATGATGACGGTGGGTCTCGTACTCCTCGGTCAGGAACCATTGGATCGACTCGTAGTAGCGCCACTCAATAAACTGGCCGATCTCGTTGCCCATAAAGTTGAGCTTGGCACCGGGGTGCGTCATTTGGTAGAAAGCCAGCGTGCGCAGGCCGGCAAACTGACGCCACCAGTCGCCCGGCATGCGGCCGATGAGCGAGCACTTGCCGTGAACAACCTCGTCGTGGCTCAGCGGGCAAATGAAGTTCTCGGTAAAGGCGTACATGATGGAGAACGTGAGCAGGCCGTGGTTGCCTGGACGCCACGGAAAATCGGTCTGCATGTAGTGCAGGGTGTCGTTCATCCAGCCCATGTCCCACTTGTAGTGGAAGCCCAGGCCGCCGTCCTGCGGCGGGTAGGTCACAAGCGGCCATGCAGTGGACTCCTCGGCCATCATCATCACGTCAGGGAAGTGAGCCTCCACGGCGCAGTTGACCTGGCGGATAAACGCGCTGGCGTCCAGGTCCTCCTCGGTTCCGTACTTGTTGAACTTCTTTTGCCCCGGATCATCGATGCCAAAGTTGAGATACAGCATACTGGACACGCCGTCCATGCGAATGCCGTCAACGTGGAAGTTCTCGAGCCAATACAGCACGTTAGAGACCAGGAAGGAGCGGACCTCGCCGCGGGCGAAGTCAAACTTGTGCGTGCCCCAGTTGGGGTGAATCTCGTGCTCAAACAGCATGTGGCCGTTAAAGGTGGCAAGGCCGTGGGAGTCGGCGCAAAAACCGCCGGGCACCCAGTCCATGATCACGCCGATGCCTGCCTCGTGGCATGCATCGATAAAGTGCATAAGCTGCTGCGGGTTGCCGTAGCGCGACGTAGCGGCGTAGTAGCCGGTCGTCTGGTAGCCCCAGGAGCCATCGAAGGGGTGCTCCATAAGCGGCATGACCTCGATATGCGTGTAGCCCATGTCGCGCACGTAGTCCACGAGCTCCACCGACAGGTCGTCGTAGGTGTAGAACTCACCGCGCTGCGCGGGGAAGGGATCCATGGGGCCGGGGTAGTTGCCGTACTCGTCTGGTTCGCCCTGCGGCGCGTCGCCGTGGCGCTTCCACGAGCCAATATGTACCTCGTAGATGTTAAGGGGCTGCGACATGTGGTTGTGGTCGGCGCGTCGCTTGAGCCATGCGGCGTCGTTCCACTTGTAGCCATCGAGGGTCCACAGCACGCTCGCGGTACCCGGAGGGCACTCGGCCTTAAAGGCATACGGATCGGCCTTGTAGAGCTTCTCGCCCTCGTTGGTCTCGATGAGATATTTATAGAGCTTGCCCTGCTCGGCCCCAGGAATAAAGCCTTCCCAAATAGCGCTCGTATGCACGGGCACCAGCGGATTGGCTTCCTCATCCCAGTCGTTAAATTCGCCAATGACATGGACACTCTTTACGTCGGGCGCCCAAACGCAAAAGCGCCAGCCGCGCGTACGGTTCTGCGTGTCGGGATGCGCGCCCATCTTTTCCCAGCTGCGCTCCCACATTCCAATGCCAAACAGGTAGACATCGTCCTTGGAGAGCTCCGGTGCGTGCGGAGCCGGTTTGCGGGTTGCGGGCTTTTTAGCCGTTGGCTTTAGCTTTGTATCGCTCACGTTTGATCCCATCATGACGCGGCAGCGTGTTGCCTTGGTGACTAGATGCGAAAGGTCCAAGGCTGCACGAATCGAAGGGACGGCGAAGTTTCTGTGATTCGTTCCACCTCGCGTGCTCGGTGGAACTTTCGGCAGAAACTACGATAACACCTGTGCGTTAGTTTTATGGACGAAAGCGGATTTGCGGGGGCGTTTAATCGGTAAGCGACATGTTTATACCACTGGCAGAATTGCCGTGGTAAAACTCTTGACAGTTTTACCAATTTGGGTTTCAAAATTATTTGGCTGACGTTTGGTAAAACGTTTTTAGCAGGATGTTTACCATTTGATATCGAAAGGTTCGTTTATGTCCCATACCGCCGCTCCCAAGGTTGCTTTTATTTTCGATTGCGACGGCACGCTAGTTAATAGCACCCCCGTTTGGGCCTATGCCCAGCCCGAGTTATTGCACCGTCACGGGATTGACGTGACCGTGGATGACTTTGCCCAATTTGAGCACCTGTCGCTGGAGGACGAGTGCCAGGCCTACCACGAAACGTGGGGCATTGGCGCGAACGGCGAGGAGTTGTATCGCGAGCTGAGCGAGATTTTGATTGATGGGTACTCCAAAGTGCCGCCGCGCGAGGGGCTCCTTGCATTCTTGGAGCAGGCAAAGGCGGCGGCCATTGCCATGTGCGTGGCTACGTCCACGCCGGCCGAGCTGGTTAAGTCTGCGCTAGCAGGTGCTGGGCTCGACGCGTACATGGAGTTTGTGACCACCACGGGTGAGGCGGGACGCTCCAAGCAGTTCCCCGATGTATACGAACTGGCGCTGCGCCGCCTGGAGGAGCGCCATGGGCACAAGTTTGAGCGCGCGTGGGTGTTTGAGGACGCGGTCTTTGGCCTTAAGAGCTCTGGGGTCGCTGGCTTTGAGCGCGTAGGCATCTATGACCCGCACGGCCGCATGAAGCGCGATGATGTACGCGCCAACTGCGATATCTTTATCGACAGCTACGAGGAGCTTGATCTGGCCCGCGTGCTTTCGTTTGAGGGATAGGCGAGGGCTGTGGCTTGCAAGGTATTAGTGGTCTGCGGCTCGCCCTTGGTGGCGAGCACGGATCTGTTGCGTAGGCTAGCAGGGGAGTGCGACCACGTTGTCGCCGTGGACCGCGGCCTGGATGCTCTGCTGGGTGCCGGCTTGAGCTGCGATGTCTATGTCGGTGACGCCGACACGGTGAGCGATGAGGGCCGCGCCCTAGTCGATGCTGCCAAAGGCTTCGAAGTAGAGCGCCACAACCCCTACAAGGACTACACCGATCTGGCTCTAGCGCTAGACGCCATCCGCCGCCGCTGGCCAGCCGCCGAACTAGTAACAACCTGCGCCACCGGAGGCCGCCCCGACATGGCCCTGTCCGTGCTCGGCTTGCTTACAGGCTACGCCGACGCCCCCGTCTGGATCTGCGAAGACGAGACCGCGGCCCGCATCCTCCACGCAGGCGAGTCCTGGACCATCCAGGGCGCCGAAGGCAAAACCTTCTCCATCATTGCAATCGCCCCAAACACAGAAATAAGCGAACACGGCTTGGAGTGGGAACTAGACCACGCCTCGTTAGGCTTACTAGCCGACACCGGCATCAGCAACATAGTAAGAACGACTGCCAAGATCCAAGTCCACACCGGCACCGCCATCGCTTACCTCTACAAGTAAGGGCCATCGCAGCAGGGTTTTATCCACTGTCCCAGAAAACCCGTAAGGCGGAAAATCAATCCAAAATTCCCCCTTGCATCCCCGAAGATCTTCCCCTATAGTACTACCTCGTCACGGGGGCGTAGCTCAGCTGGGAGAGCGCTTGACTGGCAGTCAAGAGGTCAGGGGTTCGATCCCCCTCGTCTCCACCATCGTGAATGCAAAGGCCTTCGGAATTCCGAAGGCCTTTTTTCATGCCAAAACACCACGCGCATAAACCCCTTCCACATCAACAAAAAGTTGCACAATTTATTTCCCATGTCTGTACATAGTTTGTTATACAAACGCGATTATCAGTGTAGATCGCCGTTCCATATGGGCTTCAGGAAAGCGCCTAATCACCGTTAGCATCCCATTAACCTGCATCAACGTGAACAACATCCCAAAATAACCCCCTTAAGCACGCTAAATGAACGATATGTTGTCCAACGCAGCCCAAATCAGTTTCGCCATCAACTTGTGCTAGGATACCTAACGTTACATGAGTTCAACTGTGCTCACGGCTTTAGCAAGCCACAAAGCGCAGGGTCGATCAGCATCCGGCCGTAACGGCGGTGCTTGAAACACCACGAGCTCCAATAGAGAAGTCATGCGACGTTATTTTTTTGCATTGAGTTAATTTTCAAATGCAACTATTTAATGGATTGCATGCGAATACGTAGCAGTCCTTCAGCTTGCTGCGTGCGGTCCAGTTTTGAATTTGCTTGACTGGATTGCACGCAGCCAGCTGAGGTTGTTGGTGTATTTGCGATACACACCAACAAACTCAGCGCTGCTTTTATACATACCGTTCACGGTGGGGCAGAGCCACGTGCTTGTCTGACTGGGCTCAGGGTTTGAATATGGAGCGCCTTCGCGCATAAGCGCCCTGGCGAAGCCATACCCAAACCCCGTGAGCCACACGTAAGACAGCAAGGGGGTGGTGCTCGTGTGGTATGTGATTCAGGTCATTAACGGTCGCGAAGACGTAGTGCGCGAGCGCATCGAGCGTATGGTGCCTGCGGGCGCCATGCAGGAGCTCTTTTATCCCCAATTTCAAACCGAGATTAAAGTACACGGCGAATGGGTCAATACGACCAAGCCGCTCTTTTCCGGTTATCTTATCTGCGACACGGCAAATCCCCGTACCGTGCAACAGTATCTGCTACGCATGGATGACTTTGCCCGGGTGCTTTCCCAGGACGGTCAGTTTGTGCCGCTAGCAAAAGAAGAGGTCCAGCTTATTGGCGGCTTTACGCACAGGGGAGACCGCGTAGTGCCCATGAGCGAGGCCCTAAAAGACGGCGATCAGGTTGTAGTGACGGCAGGTCCGCTGCTGGGCCACGAAGGCCTTATCAAAACCATCAACAGACGCAAGAGCACTGCTTATTTGGAGCTCGACCTGTGCGGTCGACGAGTGACTACGCGCGTTGGCCTTGCCGTGCTTTCGGCCGAGCAGCGTGTAATGCGAAACCTTAAAAAGGCAATCGCCTAGCTGCGGGCGATTGCCACACAGAACAGGGAAGATCCCCGACCTGGGAACAAACTTTTGGAAGAGAACGTGTCGGATAAAACTCAATTAGCAACGGATGCGCCTACGGGAGCGGCGCTCATTGCTCAGGCCATGGACCGGCGCGAAGGCGCTGGCCGCTACAAGGCCATGCAATCCATCATGGACTGGGACCGCTCGCGCCTGGCCTACCGCGCCGTTAAGCGCGCCTTTGATGTCGTGTTCAGTGGCTGCGTGCTTGCCGTCATCGCTGTACCCAGCCTTGTGCTTGCCGCGGCCATCCGCCTAGAGAGCGAGGGCAACCCCTTCTACAGCCAGATCCGAGTGGGACAGACGCGCCCCGACGGAAGCCTGACCACGTTCCGCATGTGGAAGTTCCGCTCCATGTACAGGGACGCCGACGAGCGCCTAGCCGAGCTCAAGGAGCAGAACGAGATCGCCGGCGCCATGTTCAAGATGAAGGAGGACCCCCGCGTCACCAGGATCGGGAAGTTCATCCGCAAGCATTCCATCGACGAGTTCCCGCAGTTCCTCAACGTGTTCCTGGGGCAGATGTCCGTCGTTGGCCCGCGGCCGCCGCTGCCCAACGAGGTCGCTGAGTACACGGAGTACGACCTGCAACGGCTCGCCGTGAAGCCAGGCATCACCGGACTCTGGCAGGTTACGGAGCGCAACTCCACCGGTTTCGACGGCATGGTCCGCCGGGACCTCGAGTACATAGCCAAGCGCGGAATTGTCACTGACCTCAAGATCGTCTTCCTCACGGTTCTGGAGGTCTTCAACGGGAGCGATGCGTACTAATGCAGCATGTTTTCATCATCGGGTCCAAGGGGATTCCGGCAAACTACGGCGGCTACGAGACATTCGTGGAGAAGCTGACCGAGAATCAGGTATCGCACGACATCAAGTACCACGTGGCATGCGCCGTGGACTCCGCCGAGCAAGTCGGCGAGTTCGAGCACAACGGGGCGCACTGCTTCAACGTGCTGCGCAGGCCCGTCGGCGCCGCGAGGGCCATCTTCTACGACATCGATGCCCTCAAGTGGTGCATCGCCTATATCGAGGAGAACCGGATCGAACACCCCATCGTCTACGTGCTGGCCTGTCGCATCGGGCCGTTCTTCGGCAGGTACGTGAACAGGATCCACGCCCTTGGCGGCAAGGTCCTCGTGAACCCCGACGGGCACGAGTGGAAGCGCGCCAAGTGGAGCGCACCCGTCCGCAGGTACTGGAAGCTCTCGGAGCGCGGAATGGTCAAGCACGCCGACCTGATGGTGTGCGACTCCAAGAACATCGAGAAGTACATCCGCGGGGAGTATTCCGACCTGCACCCAGAGACGACCTTCATCGCCTACGGGGCCGACATCAGGCGCTCCGCGCTCGCTGACGACGACCCCAAGTTCACGGGATGGCTCTCCGAGAAGGGCCTCGAGCCCTTCGGCTACTACCTGGTTGTGGGACGTTTCGTGCCTGAGAACAACTACGAGACCATGATCCGGGAGTTCATGGCTTCCGAATCCAAGCGGGATTTCGCGCTCGTGACGGGAGTGGACGACTCCTTCCTCGCAGAGCTCGAGCGGAAGACGCACTTCAAGTCCGATCCTCGCATCAAGTTCGTCGGGACCGTCTACAACCAGGAGCTTCTGAAGAAGATCCGTGAGCAGGCTTACGGCTACTTCCACGGTCACGAGGTCGGGGGCACCAACCCGAGCCTCCTGGAGGCCTTGGCTTCCACCCGGCTGAATCTTCTTTTAGACGTGGGCTTCAACCGTGAGGTCGCCGAGGACTCGGCCCTGTATTGGAGCAAGGAATCCGGAGACCTGGCTGAACTTATCAACCGTGCTGACGCGATGGACTTGAAGTCGATCGAGGAGCTCGATACGGCATCGACCTCCGTTATCCGCGACCGGTATTCGTGGCGGTCCATCACCGACAGCTATGAAGACCTTTTCCTCGGAAGGCTGTAGCACTATGAAAGGCATCATCCTCGCCGGCGGGTCCGGCACGCGCCTGTACCCGCTCACGCTCGTGACCTCCAAGCAGCTGCTGCCGGTCTACGACAAGCCCATGATCTACTACCCGCTGTCCA
>JAXJMO010000018.1:0-14739 GCA_036313175.1 Collinsella sp.
CCGTGAATGGTCATGGGCTCGGAGACAATCTCGCCGATGGTCATACGAGGGTTGAGCGAAGCATAAGGATCCTGGAAGATAAACTGCATCTCGCGACGCATGTCCTTGATCTCATGCTTGCTCATCTCGGCAACATCTTTACCCTGGAAGAACACCTTACCGGCGGTCGGCTTGGTCAGGCGCATGATGGTGCGGCCCGTCGTGGACTTACCGCAACCAGACTCACCGACCAGACCAAAGGTCTCGCCCGGATAAATCTCGAACGAAATGTCATTCACTGCAGAGACGACACGCTTGGAGAAGCGCTTGGCGAACATGCCGGACTCAGCGGGGAACTCCTTAGAGAGGTGCTCGACCTTCAGCAGCGGAGTACGCTCGTTGGTATCTGCCATTACGCCTCGCCTCCCTTCTTGGAATCCTTGCGCGTACGGGACGTCTCAGGAGCGTTCTTGAGGAACTCGGGGTCACCGGAGTAGTGGCACGCAGAGTAATGACCAGACTCGGTGACAACGCGCTCGGGGCGCTGCTTGCGGCACTTGTCCGTCGCATAGGGGCAACGAGGAGAGAAGACGCAGCCCTCAGGCAGGTTCATGAGCGAAGGCGGGTTGCCGTGAATCGGCGTAAGCGGCTTCTTCTCTTCGATAGCCTGCTCCGGGATGGAGCGGATAAGGCCCCAGGTGTAGGGGTGGCGACTCTCGTAGAAGATTTCCTCAGCAGTACCGAACTCGACGGGACGGCCGGCGTACATAACCATGATCTTATCGGCCATATCGGCAACGACGCCCAGGTCATGGGTAATCATGATGATGGCGTTGCCGTTCTTCTCCTGCATTTCCTGCATGAGCTCGATAATCTGAGCCTGAATGGTAACGTCCAGAGCCGTCGTGGGCTCGTCGGCAATCAGGATATCGGGATCGCAGGCAAGAGCCATAGCGATCATGACACGCTGACGCATACCGCCGGAGAACTGGTGCGGATACTCATTGACGCGCTTCTCGGGCTCGGGGATACCCACGAGGTCCAAAAGCTCGGTAGCGCGCTTGAGCGCCTCCTGCTTGGAGTAGCCACGGTGCAGACGAAGGCCCTCGCCCACCTGCTTGCCGATCTTATAGACCGGGTTCAAGGAGGTCATAGGATCCTGGAAGATCATCGCGATGTCGTTGCCGCGAATGTGCTGCATCTCCTCCTCGGTCATCTCGAGGATAGAACGACCGCGATAGCGAACGTCGCCGCCCTCGATCTTTCCCGGAGGCATCGAGATAAGACCCATGATGGTCATGGCGGTCACGGACTTACCGGAGCCGGACTCACCGACGACGCCCAGGGTCTCGCCGCGATCGAGCGTGTAGGAGACACCGTCGACAGCGCGAACAACGCCGTCCTCGGTGTGGAAATACATCTTAAGGTCATCGACCTCGAGCAGATGCTGGCCCTCGGGAACAGGCTGGTCCTTCAGGTCCACATAGTTCTTGTTCTTCTTCATCCTTATGCGTCCTTCATCTTGACGTCGAGGGCGTCGCGCAGACCGTCACCCAGCAGGGTGAAGGCGAGCACCGTCGAGAGAATTGCCAGACCGGGCATGATCATCATCCAGGGAGCGGTCAGAAGATACTGCTGACCGTCCTGAATCATGGAGCCCCACGAAGGCGTAGGCGGAATAACGCCCATGCCGAGGAAGGACAGAGCGGACTCGGTCAGAATGGCGCCACCAATGTTCATGGTCGCGTAGACCACGATGGAGGCGACGGAGTTCGGGAAGATGTGACGTACGACGATACGAGCATCGGATGCACCCATCGCGCGCGCAGCATCAACATAGTCATTTTCCTTGACCGTCAGGATCGCGGATCGGAAGACGCGCGCAATCGAAGGCCAGCCGAGAATACCGATGGCGATAAAGACGTTCTGAAGGCCACGGCCGATAACGGCGATCATGGCGACAACGAACAGCACGTACGGGAACGCCAGGAAGATGTCCGCACAGCGCATGATGATCGTATCCCAGATGCCGCCGTAGAAACCGGCCAGAGCACCCATGACCAGACCAATTAGCGTGGAGATCGCGGTGGCCATAATTCCGACGGACAGCGAAACGCGCGCACCGTAGATAACGCGGACGAGAATGTCGCGACCAAGGGCGTCGGTGCCAAACGGGTGCTCTGCACACGGAGCCAACAGCGACGTCTCGGCCATAGTGGTCGAGTCGGAAGCCGTCGGGGAACCGAGCCAGGGCTTAGCCCACAGATCTGCAGTCAGGGCAACCACAACGACGATGATGATCCAGCAGACACCGATAACGGCGAGCTTGTTCTTACGAAGACGCTTAAAAGCGTCGCCCCACAGCGTGCGGGACTTGGCGGGAGCAGATGCGGCCTTGGTGGCGGTAGCCTGCTCCTGAGACTGAGAATCAGTTTCCTGCATGAGACGTACCTCCCTTAGGCCTTATCCGACGGACCGCCAAGGCGGATGCGCGGGTCGAGGAATGCATAGCTAATGTCGACGAGCAGGTTGATCACCATGACGACGACAACGATGAGCGTAACGCCGCCCATAACGATGGGCCAGTCACGCATGCTAATGGCGCGATAGACCTCATAGCCGATACCGGGCCAGTTAAAGACCGTCTCGGTCAGGATGGCGCCCGAAAGCATGCCGCCAAAGTCGACACCAATATAGGTAACGACGGGGATGAGTGCATTCTTAAGCGCATGCTTGACGATGATCGCACGATTGGAGAGACCCTTGGCCTTTGCCGTACGGATGTAATCCTGGTTCATGACGTCAAGCAGCTGCGAGCGCATAATGCGCGCAGCATAAGCGGTCGAAACCGAAGCCAGCGTAATGGTCGGAAGCACATAGTGCATCCAATCCTGATACTGAGAGCTGGAACCGCCGGCACCCGAGATCGGCATGGAGATTGCACCGCCCGTGGCGTCCTTGAGGATGACGCCAAAGAACAGCTGCAGCAACATACCGAGCCAGAAGGCCGGGACCGCAACGAGGATCGACGTGGTGAGCGTTACCAAAATATCCCAGAAGGAATAACGCTTTACCGCCGAAATGATACCCGCACCGATACCCATAATTGCCTCGAGCACGATGGCGCACGCGGCAAGTTTGACCGTATACGGATACTTCTGGGCAAAGATTTCCGTAACCGGCAGCTTGCGCTGATACGAATTGCCCAGATCGCCATGAAGCAGGCCGTTCATGTAATACAAGTAACGGTCCACGAGCGACGTTTGAACGGGGTCGCCGTTCTCGTCAAGGATCGCGTTGCCGTCCTCGTCCGTCTGGACCAGGTGATAGCGGACGCGAAGCTGAAGCTCCACCTCGGGGGACAGAGCCTTGTCTCCACCGATCAGCTTGATCGGATCTCCCGGCACGATATTCTGGAGGGCGAACAGAATCAGCGTAACGCCCAAAAACACCGGGATGAACTGAAGCACACGTTTAACGATGTACTTACCCATACCACTCCCCTATCTAGGGATTAACCTAAATGGGATGCCGATCGCCAGACCGGCATCCCAAAATTACCATCAGCCAGTTTACCCCAGGTTAGGGAGAACTGTATGTTTCCCATGAGGTCTACGTAAATACTTGACCCTCACGGAAGCTGCAAACTCTTAGGCGAGCTCAGCGGTACCCAGATCGGCGTGCTTCTGCGGATCGACATAGAGGTGCTTAATGCGATCGGAGCCGGCGATGGTGTGCGTGTAGAACATAATCGGGATGACCGGGCAGTCGGCAGCGACCATTGCGTCGGCCTCCTGCATCTTAGCGACGCGCTCCTCGTCGTCAACAATAGTACGAGCCTCGTCGACCTTGGCGTCGAACTCGGGGTTGTTGTAACCGGAGCGGTTGTCGCCACCGAGGGAGTCGGAGTGGAACAGCGGATACAGGAAGTTGTCCATAATCGGGTAGTCGGCAATCCAACCCAGACGACCGAACTGATAGTTAAAGTTCTGATACTGCTCGAGCAGGGCAGACCACTCAGGGGTATCGGAGACAGCGGTAACGCCAACCTTGGCGAGGTCACCGATGATGGACTCCATGATCTCCTTGTGACCGCCGTCCTGGTTGTAGGACAGGGTCACGCTAATGCCACGATCGCCGTTAGCGCCAGCGGGAGCAACCTTGTCGAGGTACTCGTTAGCCTTGTCGACATCGTAGGCGCAGAACTCCCATGCGCCCTCCTTGTAGCCATCGATGCCCGGAGGAACAATGCCGTCGGCAGGGGTACGGGTACCCTTGTAGATGGTCTTGCAGATGGCCTCACGGTTAATGGCCAGGGAGATGCCCCTACGCAGGTCGGCGTTGTTGAACGGCTCGGCCGTGGTGTTGCAGGTCAGATAGTACGTGGAAGGCTCGGCGCCGAGCAGCATGCGCTCGCCGTCACCCATGGTGTAGCCGTCCTTGGACACGCCGCGATCCTTCTTGGCGGCATCGATCTGAGCGACGGGAACGTCGCAGACATCGAGGTTACCGGCCTGGAACTCCTTGTAAGCGGTCTCCATGTCCTTGATGACCTGGAAGTGGATGCCATCGATCTTGGCCTTGTCGCCATAGTAATCGTCGAACTTCTTGACGTTGATCTCCTGGCCATCCTCCCACTTGCCGTCCATCATGAACGGGCCGTTACCGACCGGGGCAAGATAGAAGCTCTTGACATCGGACTCGGCGCACTCGGGAACCGGGGCCAGAGCCGGATGAGAGGCGACGAAGGGGAAGTCAGCGTAAGCGGAAGACAGCTTGACGACGAGGGTCTCATCGTCGGGGCACGTAACACCGCTGAGCTCGGTAGCGTTACCGGCAAGCAGGTCGTCATAACCCTCGACCATGGAAAGGTGATAGGAGACCTCGGAAGGACCGTACTCGGTAGCGATGGCCGACTTGGTGTTGACCAGACGCTCCCAACCGAGCTTGAAGGACTTGGAGGTAACGTCGTCACCGTTGTGGAACTTGGCCTTCTTGATCTTGAAGGTAAACTCGGTGGCGTCGTCATTGGACTCAAAGGACTCGCAAGCCAGCGGAACGATCTCGCCCTTCTCGGCGTCGTAAGAGGTCAGAGCGTCAAAGAGCTGGTACTCGACCTGAGTGCCCTGGTCCTCCTGGACGTTGTAGGGGTCGATGCAGACCGGGTTGTTGATGTAGAAGTTCAGCGTCGAACCGGACTCAGAACCGGAAGCGTCGCCACCCTTCTTGCCGCATGCGGCAAGAAAAGCCATGGAGCTCGCAGCAAGGGTACCGCCAACGAAGGCGCGACGACCCATAACGGGCTGGTGGAACATAGAATCAGCCATGCCATCCTCCTTATGAGATAGGACAAAGAAATGTTCAGTCGGACACATGTCGAGACAATCCGATCCGAACCATCAAAACGTCGCCCGTCGCTATGGCTGGTTATGCACAACGGACCAACGTTTCGCAATACAGTAGCGCATTTTATGCACGATTTGGGGCTAATTCCGGTCAACGGTCAAGAATTTCTTTAGTTGGGCGAAGTATGTGGGGATATTTTGACTCTGTTACAAATTTGTAAACAAAAAGGGTCCCGCACTTGCGGAACCCTTTTCAATTATTTTATGCGGCTCGTGTTTAGTAGCCCACGATGCCTTGCGGGAAGAAGAACATGCACAGCACGACGCACACGGCAAACACGACAGCCATGATGACGGTCAGGCGATCGAGGTTCTGCTCCATAACGCCTGTGGCAGAGCTGGAGTTATACAGCGAGCTAGCGATCATATCCGAAACGCCGGTGCCCTTACCGGAATGCATCAGGACGAGAATCGTCAGCGCCACGGCAGAGACAGCCCAAACGACAAACAGAAGAATCTGGAACGGACCCATAGATAAGCTCCTTAATAGAACAATTCAAACTCCAGTACTGTACCACAATCCCCCGCTCTTCCCCACCCGCCACTCGGGGACGGGGTAGAAATGGCAGAAATATTAAAAAGGGGGTTGTCCGATTGTGGACAACCCCCTTACTAGAAAACGTTATTTGTTTTCTCTTAGGCCTCGGTGGCGAGCACGCGACCCGTCATCTCGGCGGAAGGCTCAATACCAGCCATGGTGAGCATGGTCGGAGCGATATCGGAAAGACGACCGTCCTCGATACCGGTGAGCTGTGCCTTCTCATCAACGATGATGAACGGTACACGGTTGGTGGTGTGAGCCGTAAACGGATGCTTGGAACCGTCAGAAGCAACGTCAAACATGTGATCGGCGTTGCCGTGGTCGGCGGTAATCAGCGCAAAGCCGCCCTTGGCGAGAATCGCCGGGACAACCTTGGACAGGGCATCGTCAACAGCCTCGACGGCCTTAACGGCGGCGTCGAAGACACCGGTGTGACCAACCATGTCGCAGTTTGCGAAGTTCACGATGTAGAAATCAGCGCGATCCTCGTTGATGGCAGCGACGAGCTTCTCGGTAACCTCGGGAGCGCTCATCTCAGGCTGCAGATCGTAGGTAGCGACCTTGGGGGAAGCGACGAGCACGCGCTCCTCGCCCTCCTTGGGCTCCTCGATGCCGCCGTTGAGGAAGAACGTCACGTGGGCGTACTTCTCGGTCTCGGCGGTGTGCAGCTGCTTCAGGCCATTGGCGGCGATAACGTCGGCCAGGACGTTCTCGGGGAACGTCTTGGGGAAGGCGACCTCGACATCAAACGTCGGATCGTACTCGGTCATCGTCACAAAGTGCGAAAGCTTGATCTGCTTGCGCTCAAAGCCGTCGAACTCCTTGTCCGTGAACACGCGGGTCATCTGACGGGCGCGGTCGGGACGGAAGTTGAAGAAGATGGCCGCGTCGCCCTCGTGGATGCCCTCGTTGTGGGCAGCGAAGGGCTCGACGAACTCGTCGCCGCGCGGGTCCTTCTCGTAGTAGGCCTTGATGCCGGCAACGGGGTCGACATCGGCATCGGACGCATTGACCATGACATCGTAGGCGCGCTGGATGCGCTCCCAACGGTTGTCGCGGTCCATGGCCCAATAACGGCCCGAGACGGTGGCAACGCGAGCGTCGCAACCGGTCTCCTCGGAGATCTTAGCCAGGAAGGCGCAGAACTCGCTCATGTAGCCGGCACCAGACTGCGGGTCGACATCGCGGCCATCCATGAAGGCGTGGACGCGAACGGTCTTGACACCGTGCTCGGCAGCCATCTTGACCAGAGCCTCGACGTGGTTCATGTGGGAGTGAACGCCGCCAGGGCTCATAAGGCCCATAAGGTGAAGGGTCTTGCCCTCAGCCTTGACATCGTCCATAGCCTTGACGAAAACCTCGTTCTTGGCGATGGAGCCGTCCTTGATGGCATTGTTGATGCGCGAAAGCTCCTGGAACACGATGCGGCCGGCACCGATGTTGAGGTGGCCTACCTCGGAGTTGCCCATCTGGCCGTCGGGAAGGCCCACGTCCTCGCCCGAAGCACCGAGCGTAGTGTGGGGGTACTTCTCGTACAGGCTATCAAGGAAGGGCGTCTTGGCAGCGGCGACGGCGTTCTCGCCATCGGCCGGAGCCAGGCCGCAGCCGTCCATGATAATCAGGAGTGCAGGAAGATGACGCTGTGCCATATGTCCTACTCGCCTGCCTTGACGACCATAGAGGCGAAGTCGGCAGCCTTGAGCGAAGCGCCGCCCACGAGGGCGCCG
Organism: Collinsella sp.; assembly: GCA_036313175.1. Taxonomy (GTDB): domain Bacteria; phylum Actinomycetota; class Coriobacteriia; order Coriobacteriales; family Coriobacteriaceae; genus Collinsella. Next base: position 7,653 of record JAXJMO010000018.1, read on the forward strand.
TCAACGTCGGGCTTGGAGACGAGCTCAGCGATGTTGCCGGGCTTGGCAGAGCCACCATAGAGAACGCGGATGCCGTTAGCGAGCTCCTCGCCGAACATCTCCTTGAGGGTCTCACGGATAGCGCCGCAGACCTCCTGAGCATCCTCGGCGGTAGCGGTCTTGCCGGTGCCAATGGCCCAGATGGGCTCATAGGCGACAACGACCTGCTTGGGGCAGGTGATCTCAAGACCAGCAAGGCCAGCCTTGACCTGGTTCACGACGTGCTCGACATAGGTGCCGGCCTCGCGGACCTCGAGGGACTCGCCGCAGCAGAAGACGGGAACAAGGCCGGCGGCAACGAGAGCCTTGGCCTTCTTGTTCTGGTCCTCGTCGGTCTCGTGGAAGTAGTCGCGACGCTCGGAGTGACCGATGATGCAGTAGGTGCAGCCAGCGGACTTGAGCATGTCGCAAGAGGACTCACCGGTGAAGGCACCCTTGGCCTCCCAGTACACGTTCTGTGCACCGAGGGCGATGGGGGCAGCCTGAATGCGGTCATGAACCGTGGTGATGTCGATGGTCGGAGGGCAGACGAGCACCTCGACGCCAGCCGGAACCTCGGGCAGAGCCTGAGCCAGCTCGTCGGCGAGCTTGGCAGCCTCGGCGACGTCGTTGTTCATCTTCCAGTTACCAGCGATAAGAAGGGTGCGATTAGGCATCGAGAAGCGCCTCCACTCCGGGCAGGGCCTTACCCTCGACGAGCTCCATGGAAGCGCCGCCACCAGTGGAGATCCAGCTCATCTTGTCGGCCAGGTTGAACTTGTTGACAGCTGCGACAGAGTCGCCACCGCCGATGATCGAGGTGCAGTCGGCCTCGGCAACAGCCTCGGCGATAGCCTGGGTGCCGTGAGCGAAGTTGTCGAACTCGAAGACGCCCATGGGGCCATTCCAGAACACGGTCTTGGCGCCCTTGACGGCCTCGGCGTAGAGCTCCTCGGTCTTGGGGCCGATGTCCATGCCCTCACGATCGTCGGGGATAGCGTCGGAAGCGACAACCTCGGGGACAGCGTCCTCGCCAAAGTGATCGGCAACGCGGTTGTCGATGGGGAGCAGGATCTTGACGCCCTTCTCCTCGGCCTTCTTGAGCATCTCGCCGGCGCGCTCGACCCAGTCCTCTTCCTTGAGGGACTGACCAACGGACAGGCCCTGAGCCAGGAAGAAGGTGTAGGCCATGCCGCCACCTATGATCAGGGTGTCAGCGGAGTCGATGAGGTGATCGAGAACGCCGATCTTGGAGGAAACCTTGGAACCGCCGACGATGGCGACGAAGGGGCGCTCGGGCTCGGCGAAGATGCCGGTCAGCGTGTCGACCTCCTTCTCGAGCAAGAAGCCGGCGACGGCAGGCAGGTAAGCGGCGGGGCCCACGACGGAACCCTGGGCGCGGTGAGCGGTGCCGAAGGCATCGAGAACGAAGACGTCACCATAGGAAGCGAGCTTCTTGGCGATCTCGGGATCGTTCTTCTTCTCACGCTTGTCAAAACGGACGTTCTCGAGAACGAGGACCTTACCCGGCTCGACGGCGGCGACAGCCTCAGCAGCCTTCTCGCCGTAGGTGTCGGCGACAAAGGCAACGTCGAGACCAGAGAGCTCAGCGAGCTTCTTGGCGACGGGCTCGAGGGACAGCTCGGGCTGGAAGCCGGTGCCCTCGGGACGACCGAGGTGGCTCATGAGGATGACGCGAGCATTGTGCTCAACGAGGTAGTTGATGGTGGGCAGGGCAGCCTTGATACGGGTGGTGTCGCCAACGACGCCATCCTTGATAGGCACGTTAAAGTCAACGCGGACGAGAACGCGCTTTCCGTCGACATCGATGTCGCGGACGGTCTTCTTGGTAAAGGCCATGTTTGCTTCTACCTTTCGTACGTGTCTGCCTCCCATTACGGCAGACGATTTCTTATAAAAAGGGCGCGACCCTAGGGTGTAAGCCCTATAAGGCCGCGCCCTTCTTTAGACGCTCAACGAGCTATTCGCTAAAAGCTAAATTAAGCAACGAACTTCTCGAAGTACTTGATGGTGCGGACCATCTGAGAGGTGTAGGAGTTCTCGTTGTCGTACCAAGAGGTGACCTGAACGAGGGTCTGGCCGTTGCCGAGGTCAGAGCACATGGTCTGAGTGGCGTCGAAGATGGAGCCGTGGGTCTCGCCGACGATGTCGCGGGAGACGATCTGGTCCTCGTTGTAGGCGAAGGTCTCGGAGATGGTCTCGGCGTAGGCCTTCATGGCAGCGTTGACCTCGTCGACGGTGACCTTCTTGTCAACGACGGCGTAGAGGTTGGTCAGCGAGCCGGTCGGCGTCGGGACGCGCTGGGCGGCACCGATGAGCTTGCCGTTGAGCTCGGGGAGAACCAGGCCGATGGCCTTGGCAGCGCCCGTGGTGTTCGGGACGATGTTCTCGGAGCAGGCGCGGGAGCGACGGAAGTTGCCCTTGCGCTGCGGGCCGTCGAGCGGCATCTGGTCGCCGGTGAAGGCGTGGATGGTGGTCATGATGCCGGACACGATGGGAGCGAAGTCGTTCAGACCCTTGGCCATCGGGGCGAGGCAGTTGGTGGTGCAGGAAGCAGCGGAGATGATGTTGTCCTCAGCGGTCAGCGTCTCATGGTTGACGTTGTACACGATGGTGGGTAGATCGCTGCCGGCCGGAGCGGAGATGACGACCTTCTTGGCGCCAGCGTTGATGTGGGCCTGAGCCTTAGCCTTGCTGGTGTAGAAGCCGGTGCACTCGAGAACGACGTCGACGTCAAGGTCGCCCCAAGGCAGGTTGTTAGCGTCGGCCTCCTTGTAGATCTTGATCTCCTTGCCGTCAACGGTGATGGAATCCTCGCCAGCAACGACCTCGTGATCGCGAGCGTAGTTGCCCTGCGTGGAGTCGTACTTCAGCAGGTAAGCGAGCATATCGGGAGAGGTGAGGTCGTTGATAGCGACGATCTCGGAGCCCTCATGACCGAACATCTGACGGAAAGCCAGACGACCGATGCGACCGAAGCCGTTAATAGCAACCTTTACTGCCATTGTGTCTCCTTTCGTAAGGCCCCCGCGAGCTACAGCGCCCGCCGTTGAGGCCCACAAACTAACCACTCGCCTAATATACCTTTTTTTTGACTTGAATTTCACGAGAATGCTCGAAATTGAAAATCAAATTTACGTTAAAACGTTTTAAAGAGTAAAACAGCAGTTAAATCCGTATAGTAGCAGTTTCGCTCAACTACCTGTTTGCTTCAATGAGCTTTTCAAGCCTCAAAACACGATGGTAGAGGGCCGACTTCGACAAGGGAGGGTCGGCCATCTCGCCCAGATCGCGCAGCGACAGATCGGGATAGCGCTCGCGCAGGTCGCAAAAGACCGCCAAGGCGTCCGGAAGCGTGTCGCGCAAACCTCGCTGTTCGAGCTCATCGATCAACGCAAGCTGATGCTGGGCGGCACCCGCACTTCTGGTCTGATTGGCCAGCTCGGCATTCACGCGACGGTTCACATCGTTCTTAACCAACTTGACCGCGCGCGCCTCCTCGATCTCGGCAACGCTGCGCTTGGCACCAATCAGCTTTAAAAGATGCTCAATCTCCTCGGCACTCTTAATGTAGACAGCAAAGGACCCGCGCCGCGCGTTAACGCGCGCATGGACCCCAATCTGCTCCAATAGATCGCAAAGGCCCCGTGCATACTGCTCGCCCTGCACCGCGATCTCCAAATGAAAGTCGCCACGGGGATCGGCCACGAAACCGCCGGCGATGAGCGCGCCGCGAATGTAGGCAAGCCTGCAGCAGGGACGGGCAACGATGTGCCGGGGAACACCAGCGACGATCCCTCCCCTACGGTCGAGAATGCCCAGCAGCACCAGAGCCTTATCCAAATCGGGCTGATCAGGCAAGGTGATGAGGTAGTTTCGAACCTTATGCAATACAGATTTACGGACGGTGAACTCCGTTTTGAGCTTAAGGATACGATGCGTCAGCGTGATCATCGTGCGCGCGACGGCTCCCGTCTCAGTCGCAACCGTCAAACGATACCGCCCAGAGCCGGTAAGCGAGAGCGTACCGCTCACGCGCGTGAGGGCGGCAAGCGTCGACAAGTCGCAGTATTCACATTCGGGTTCGCAGCGCGCGAGCTCGTCACGCACCTCGGCGGTAAACGACATGCAGGCCTATGCTTTCGTGTTGGCGCGCGACAGGTCGCGGTGGGAAATGCTCACGTGATATTGGGCACCTTCCAAATAACGTGCCGTGGCCTCGGCGATGGCAACGCTGCGGTGTTGACCGCCCGTGCAACCGATGGCGATAGAAAGCTGCGGCTTGCCCTCCGCGATATAGCCGGGCATGACCGTATCGAGCAGCTGCGTCCAGGCCTTCCAGAACTCCTGGGTCTTGGGATGGTCCAGAACAAAGTCGGAGACTTTCTTATCGAGGCCGGTCATGGTGCGCATCTCGGGATCGTAGAACGGATTGGGCAGGAAGCGGACGTCGATCATAATGTCCGCCTCGACGGGCATACCGTGCTTAAAGCCAAACGAGAACACGTGAACGTCCATGAGCTGCTGGTCGGACAACTCGGAAAATGCCATACGCAGCTTGTTGCGCAGCGCAGAGGTGCGCAGACGGCTCGTGTCGATAATCATATCGGCTCGGTCGCGAACGCCCTGCAGCTGCAGGCGCTCGCGCTGAATCGCATCGGCCGTAGTCTCTCCCGGCTTGGCAATGGGATGGCGGCGGCGGTTTTCGCTATAACGACGGATCAGTACCTCGTCAGAGGCCTCGAGAAACACGATGTCACAGCTCATCTCGCGCTCCTCGAGTGCGGCAACGGCATCGAGCAGCTCATCGAACAAGCCCTGGCTGCGCAGGTCGCAGGTGACGGCAAGATGCCTGCCCACGCCCGTATTGATGCCGACGAGTTCGGCAAGCTGGGCGATCAGACGCGGAGGCAAGTTGTCGATGCAAAAGTAGCCCATGTCCTCGAACACATGCATGGCCTGCGTTCGGCCCGATCCAGACATTCCGGTGATGATGACGATATCGGGGATGCGCTCCGAGCGCTCCGCCGCATCCATGGCATCTCCCTTTTGCATGTGCGCCTCCTAAAACAAGCGCGGGACCCGGCCAGCGGATCCCGCGCGATCAATTGCCTTTATTGAGTATACCGCCCCGAGCGGATACGAGGCCTGTCTTACGCCTCAAGCGCAGCCTTGAACCAACTTGTAATACTCGTGGGGTGCGTGATGGCGGTGCCGACGACAACGGCCCAGGCGCCAGCATCGATCGCGGCGCGAGCCTCCTCGGGCGTGTGCACGCGGCCCTCGCAGATGATGGGAAGACCGGGGAATTCCTCGGTCGCCTGACGCAGGAGCGGCAGATCGGGGCCATCGGCCATGGTGCAGTCGATGGCAGCGACACCGTGAGAAAGCGTGGTAGATACAAGGTCGAAGCCCATATCAACCGCACGGCGAATGTCCTCGATGGTGGCACAATCCGCCATCAGGAGCACACCCTCCTCGTGCAGCGGGCGGAAGGTATCCTCGACCGACTTGCCGTCGGGACGCGGACGATCGGTGGCGTCGATCGCCACGATATCGGCACCCGCAGCAACGCAGGCGCGAGCGTGACGCAGCGTCGGCGTGATGTAAACGCCCTCGTGCCCATCCTTCCACAGGCCGATAACGGGGACCTCACAGCGACCCTTAATGGCGGCAATGTCGGCAAGGCCCTGGCAGCGAATGGCGGCGGCGCCGCCGAGCTCGCAAGCACGAGACATTTGAGCCATGGTCTCGGGCGTACGAAGCGGCTCGCCCATATACGCCTGAACGCTCACGACGAGCTTGCCCTTCAGGGACTGGATCAAAGGATCAACGGTCATGTTCGACTCAACCTTTCTCAAAAACAGCCTTCTGAGACACCGCACCTTGACGTTCAAACCGTCGCTCGCGTACCGAAGTACGCTTCGCTCCTCTTTCACGTCAATCTGCGGCACCTCAGAAGGCGCACTTGGTAGCTATGTTTATTTCAACGACGCAAGAAGGTGTTCGGCGGCACCGATGAGCGGAGCATCGCCCTCCAGAGAACCGATGAGGATCGGCGTGTCCTGAAGCGGATCGAGCGCCTGGCTGGCATAGCCCTCGTGCACCGAATCCTTCCACGTCTGCGAACGCCAATCGGGACCTTGGTGAATCACGCCGCCCGAAAGCACGATGACCTCAGGGTCCAGGATGTTAGCGAGCGAGCCCAAGCTGGCCCCCAGCGCAAAGCCGGCGTCATGGATGACCTCGGTCGCCTTTGCGTCGCCCGCACGGCACAGGTCGTTCACATCGCGACCGACCGAAGGACGGCTGGGGTCGACGCGACCAAAGCGCTCATCGTACATACGACCAATGGAAGTGCCCGAAGCAACCGACTCCAGATGGCCGGAACGCCCGCAGGCGCAGGGAATACCGGCGGCAGCCGAACACTCGATGTGGCCCATATGGCCGGCAGCACCATGGAAGCCCTGCATCACGCGGCCGTTCTCGACATATGCGCCGCCGATGCCCGTACCGATGCCCAGACACAAGACGGAGAACTTGCCCTTGCCGACACCCCAGTGGGCCTCGCCCAGAGCATGAGCCTGCACGTCGCCCACCACGGCAACGGGGAGACCAAGGTCCTCGCGCAGGCGCGGCCCCAACTGAACGCCGGACCAGCCGGGCATGATCTCGTTGGCATACGCGATGGTGCCCGTCTTGGGATCGACGACGCCTGCGGCACCGATACCGACACCGAGGACCTCGACATCGGGATTCGCCTCAAGAGCGGCCTTGATGGACGCCTCGATACGCTGGAAGACGGCCTCGCCGCCCTCCTGGGCCTCAGTAGGAACCTCGGCCTCAAATACGGGATGGGGCACGCTGCCGTCAGCCGGGTACTCCATAATGGCGGTCGCGATCTTAGTTCCGCCGATGTCGACAGAGCAGACGTACTTGTTCTCCATGTCGTTCTCCTTAGGAGATAAAAACAACTACAGGAAATGAAGGCGGTGTTATCGCCGCAACTTGGTAAAGGTTTCCCAGGTGCCCGAGGTTGGGGTGAAAG
>JAXJMO010000019.1:0-13089 GCA_036313175.1 Collinsella sp.
CAATTGAATATGCTGCTCGCCGTCGATAAGCCGGTGGGCTGCACGTCCCACGACGTGGTATCGCAGTGCCGGCGCGCCCTCCATGAGCGACGCGTCGGCCATGCCGGTACGCTCGACCCCATGGCCTCGGGTGTCATGGTGGTGGGCGTGGGCCAGGCGACCCGTCTGCTGGGCATGCTAACCCTCGATACCAAAAGTTATGTTGCCGACATTTCGTTTGGCGTCGAGACCAATACCGATGACGCGGAGGGCGAGGCCGTCCGCGCGGTGCCCGTTGCCCCCGAGCTGCGCGATCTCGTTTACGCCCGTGAGCAGCTGGCCGCTATGCTTGGCCCGCAGATGCAGGTGCCGCCAGCTTTTTCGGCCATCTCGGTCAATGGCGTTCGCGCCTATAAGAGTGCTCGCGAGGGCAATGCGGTTGAGTTGCCCCCGCGCCCCGTCGAGGTCTATGCCGCCGACCTGATCGCCGTGGGCGGCGAGGGCGATACGTGCGTCTGGACCGTGGCGTTTTCGGTAAGCAAAGGCACCTACATTCGCGCGCTCGCTCGCGATCTGGGTCGTGCCTGCGATAGCGCTGCGCATATTTCCGCGCTGCGCCGTACGGCCTCCGGCGTGGTTTCCATTGGCGCCTGTCATGCGGTAGAGGAGCTCTCTGCCGAGACCGCTGCCGGTTTCGCTCTGGATCCCATCGCCGCCCTAGGTGCCACGCGTGTCGATTTGCCGGGTAATCTTGCAGACGACCTGCTTTGTGGCCGCCGCATTCCCGTTGAACGCGCGCTTGCGGACTTCGATACGGCGAAGGCGCCGTTCGCGCTCGTGCTCGATGGGGGATTGAAGGCGCTTGCTCGTATCGAGGGCGGCCGCTTTGTGATGGAGCACGTCTTTCCGCAGGCGATCGGCGGTGTTCGATGATGCTGGCGCCCCACGAGCTCGCGCGTATCTTTTTCGCGGGTGAGTTGGATGAGGCCCGTATCGTTTCTGCCGATGCTTTTGATGGGTGCGAGTTCTTGGGTGCCGCGTCGATCGCTATTGGCGTGTTTGATGGCGTGCATCGTGGGCACCAAGAGCTGATCGAAGCGGTTATTCGCGATGCACATGATCACGGCAGCAAAGCGGTCGTGGTCACCTTCGATCCTGATCCGGACGTCGTGGTGAGTCCGTTGCCCGCCCAAAAATTGATGACGACGGCCGACCGTCTGCATGCCTTGGCTCAAACCGGAGTCGATGCGGTGGTGGCCGTTCCCTTTACGCCTGAGGTTGCGGCACTCGACCATGTCGGTTTTCTCGCACTGCTGTCACGCGTAGTCGACATTCGCTCGATTCGCGTTGGCAGTGACTTTAGGCTGGGTCGTGGCGGTGCTTCTGGTGTTGCCGAGATGCGCTCCTGGGGTTCCGAGCACGGCGTTGACGTGTATGGTCACGACCTGCTTTGCGAGGGCGGTGAGGCCATTTGCGCCACCCGCATTCGTCATGAGCTGGGACAGGGCCATGTGGAGCTTGCTGCTGAGTTACTCGGCCGTCCGTATATGGTGCGTGGCGGTGTTATTCGCGGCCGTCACGAGGGTTCTGGCATGGGCTTTCCCACGGCAAACATTCAGGTGCCCGAGTGTATTCAGGTGCCTGCCGATGGCGTCTACGAGGGCCTGGTGCTGGTCGAAGATACCGTGTGGCCTGCCGCCGTCAACGTGGGCCTGCCGCCGACGTATGCCAACGATGCCGCCTCGGCGCATCTCGAGGCCAACCTGATCGGGTATGCGGGCGATCTGTACGGCGCCTCGGTGTCGCTGGCGTTTACGCGTTGGCTGCGCCCGTCGCGCGTGTTCGATTCGCTGGACGAGCTTATCGCGACCGTCGAGGGTAATATTGACGATATCCGTCATCATTTGGGTGAGCAGGGGGTGAGCATCTGTGATTAGCGATGAGGAGAAAGACCAGGTGCGCGCTGCGTCCGATCTGGTTGCCATCGTGCAGGAAACGGTTGAGCTCAAGCCCCGCGGCCATGAGTTTTGGGGTTGCTGCCCCTTCCATGGCGAAAAGACCCCGTCGTTTCATATTATCCCCGCCACGCAGGTGTGGCACTGCTTTGGCTGTGGCGAGGGCGGCGACGTCTTCACCTACATCATGAAGCGCGAGAACCTGAGCTTTCCCGAGTCGATTCGCTACCTGGCCGACCGTGCCGGTATTGAGCTGCACGATACCGGCGCCTATCGCGAGCGCGGCACCAAGCGCGCCCGCATCTATGACCTGTGTGCCGAAACCGCCCAGTTCTATCACACCATGCTTATGCGCGGTAAGGACAGCCGTCCGCGCGAGTACTTTGCCAGCCGCGGTATGGGCGGCGACGTCTGCCGCCGCTACTGCCTGGGCTTTGCACCGGGCCGTAACGCGCTGGTGTCGCACCTGTCCCAGGCGGGTTTTACCCCGCAGGAGATGATCGACGCCAACGTTGCCGTGAGCCGCGGGCGCGGGCAGCTTGCCGACCGCTTCTACGACCGCGTAATGTTCCCCATCTTTGACGAGCAGGGTCACAACATTGCCTTTGGCGGTCGCATCATGGGTGACGGCCAACCCAAGTATCTCAACACCGCCGAGACGAGTGTGTTCCATAAAAAGCGAAACCTCTACGGTTTTAATTGGGCCAAGGAGTTTATCGTCGCGCAGGATACCGCCATCGTGGTGGAGGGTTATACCGATTGCATCGCCTGCTGGGAGGCGGGGATTAAAAACGTTGTCGCCACGCTGGGCACCGCCCTCACGGAGCATCACGTCAAGACGCTCACCCGCTTTGCCAAGCGCATCGTGTACATGTTCGATGGTGACGCCGCCGGCCAAAAGGCTGCTCGCCGTGCGATTCAGTTTATCGAGCAGGATTCTATGGATCTGCGTTGCGTGGTGCTGCCCGACGGTAACGATCCCATGGAGTTCATCACGGCGCATGGTGGCGAGGCACTGCAGACGCGCATCGACGCTGCCGAGCCGCTTATGGACTTTGTTTACCGTTCGCTGCAGGAGTCGAGCGACATCACCACGCCGGGCGGTCGCGCCAAGGCGCTGGAGGATGCGCTGACGCTTATCTATCCGTTGCGCAACAGCTATATGATCGACACGTACTTTATCCAGATTGCCGACCTGTTGGGTTTGGATCTGGAGACCGTGCGTGCGAGCTCGGGCCGTGTGTTTCGCGATGTCGCCAAGCGCGAGGATGCGGAACGACGTCGTGAGCAGAACTATGAGCGCCAGCGGGCACAGGCTGAGCGGTCCGGTAGCGCGGGCGGTCGGACGTCGGGTTCTTGCGATGCCGGTCGCGGTGCTTGGGCATCGGGCGCTACGCCGCCGGTGTCCGCGCCGGTCGAAGAAGAGCCGTACGACTACGTCCCGCTCGATGCCTATGGCGCTGCACCAGTGGAGGTCGTTGACGACTTGCCGCCGATCGATGTGCCTGATGGTATGGGCGCTGTGCCTGTGCCTGATGGTTCGAACGCACCGGCTGCGGCGGCGCCGATGGTTTTGACCGATCTAGAGCGCAAGTCCTTGGCAGGGGAGCGCGAGCTGCTGACCATGCTCACGAGCTACCCCGACCTGTTCCGCACGTATGCCGACCGCATCTGCTCCATCGAGTGGGTTGACCCACGTCACGAGTCCATCGCATGGGCCGTTCTGGCAACGCCGCCGGGAACCGATCCTGCAGCCTGCATGGATGCGGCGCGCTCAGTGTGTCCAGATGCGGCAACGCTTGTGAGTGCCGGGCGCATCTCGGCGACGAGCAAGCACCCCACTGAGACGAACATCGTGTTTATGCTCGATACGCTCGAGCTCTACACCATCAAGCGCCGCATGCGTGCCGCACAGGCCAAGCTGCGACAGGACCGTTCGCTCGATGATGAGGCCCGTCGCGCGCTGACCGTGCAGGCTGCGCAGGATTCGCAGCGTCAACGCGAGCTGCAAAAGTCGATCGGCGGCGTGGCGGACCCGTTCCGTTTGATTGGTTTGGAGACCGCAGGAACCGAACAGGCCTAGATGTTGTGGTCAACCAGCGTATTCTCGCCTATATCCAGTCCTCTTTTTGGGTATAGACGTCAATGTGTGTGCTAAAGTATTGAGTCCTGTGGACTATGAAGGGAGAATCTGTGCCAAAAAAGACTGAGAGCACGGGTACTGCGCTGGAATCCTACGTTGCAAAGCTCATGGGCAACGGCTCAAACAGGACTTCGGTAACCGAGGACGAGATTCAGGTCGCCCTGAAGGATATCGATGTTTCTGACGAGCAGCTCACTGCGGTGTATTCCGCGCTGCGCAACAGCGGCATCCAGATTATCTCCGCGAGCGGTAACGACGACGCCCCCATGGACGTCGACGATGACGATAACGATACCGATACCGACGATTTCGATGACGACGACGAGCACGATTCCGGCTCGCTCGACGATCATGAGCTCAAGATGGCCCGTCAGGCCGATGCCGAGATGGGTTCTTCCAAGAGCAAGAAGAAGCGCACCGTGCGCACGTCCCGTTCACGCTCCCGCGTGCGTGGCATCGATGCCTCCACGGTGATGCTGACCGGCGATCCGGTTCGTATGTACCTCAAAGAGATCGGCAAGGTCGACCTGCTGACCGCCTCCGAAGAGGTCGATCTTGCCATGAAGATCGAGGCCGGTCTTGAGGCCACCGAGAAGCTCGAGGCCGCCGATGCCGGTGAGCTCGAGCTCACGCGTGCCGAGATGCGTCGTCTTACGCGCATTGAGAACGTGGGCCTCGAAGCTAAGCAGGCACTCATCAGCGCAAACCTGCGTCTGGTCGTCTCCATCGCCAAACGCTATGTCGGCCGCGGCATGCTGTTCCTTGACCTGATCCAGGAGGGCAACCTCGGTCTGATCCGCGCCGTTGAGAAGTTCGACTACCAGAAGGGCTTTAAGTTCTCCACGTACGCCACGTGGTGGATCCGTCAGGCCATTACGCGCGCCATTGCCGATCAGGCCCGTACCATCCGTATTCCCGTGCATATGGTCGAGACCATCAACAAGCTCGTCCGCGTGCAGCGCCAGCTCCTTCAGGACCTGGGTCGCGACCCGACCCCTGAGGAGATCGGTGCCGAGATGGACATGAGCGCCGACCGCGTCCGCGAGATCCAGAAGATTTCGCAGGAGCCCGTGTCGCTCGAGACCCCCATCGGCGAGGAAGAGGATTCCCAGCTGGGCGACTTCATCGAGGACTCCCAGGCTATCGTTCCGCCCGATGCCGCCAGCTTCTCCATGCTGCAGGAGCAGCTCACCCAGGTGCTCGACTCGCTTGCCGATCGTGAGCGCAAGGTTATCGAGCTGCGCTTTGGCCTTGTCGACGGGCATCCCCGCACGCTCGAGGAAGTCGGCCGCGAGTTTGGCGTCACGCGCGAGCGTATCCGCCAGATCGAGTCCAAGACCTTGGCCAAGCTCCGCCACCCGAGCCGCAGCAGCAAGCTCAAAGACTATATCGAAAGCTAGTCAAGCAAGAAGCGCCCTCAAGCACATCCGCTTGGGGGCGCTTTCATGTGGTCATTGGGGACGTCCCCAATGACTAGGTCGGAAAAAATCTCAAAAAAGTTCTTGCCCTAAGCTGATTCGTCCGTATAATAAACTTCGTTGCTTGAGAGCATGCACCTATTCCTCGGTAGCTCAATGGTAGAGCACGCGGCTGTTAACCGCGCTGTTGTAGGTTCGAGTCCTACCCGGGGAGCCAGAATTTCTCAGCCCATTCCGCTGGGCTTTTAAATTCCTCGGTAGCTCAATGGTAGAGCACGCGGCTGTTAACCGCGCTGTTGTAGGTTCGAGTCCTACCCGGGGAGCCAGGTTGTAAAACCCGTCGCTTATGCGGCGGGTTTTTTCATGCCGCGACCACTTGACTCGAACGTTGCCATATCAACATTTCGTGTCGAGGATGTAATCCCGCGACCCACCACCTCAACATGGCGCGGTCGTTGTAGAATATTGCAATGATTGCTCCCACGACATGGTGCCGCGAGCACCAGATAAGGAGATTCTTGTGTCTGAGACCATTAACGGCAGCCTGAGCGTCTCGAACGACGTTATTGCCGATATTGCCGGTTATGCCGCGATGACGTGCTATGGCGTCGTCGGTATGGCTGAGCAGCTCCAAGGCGCCGAGAGCGTGCGCCTGCTTGCCGGTCAGCGCCTCCGCAAGGGCGTGCTTGTCTCCGCCGACGAGAACGGCCTTACGGTCGATCTTCACGTCGTGCTCGAGAACGGCGTCAACATGAAGTCCGTCTGCCACAATCTTTCGAGCTCCGTTGCCTTCACCCTGCAGGAGATCGCCCAGATCGATCCCGCCAGCCTTAAGATCGGCATCCATATCGACGCGCTCAAGAGCCGTCTGAACTAGCATCCGAAAACGGAGATTCAAATACCCATGATTGCAAAGACCATTCGCACCTGTTTTCCGATCGCTGCGGCTGCCGTTTCCGACAAGGCCGAGGAGATCAACAAGCTCAACGTCTTCCCCGTACCCGATGGCGATACCGGCACCAACATGTCGCTCACGCTCGCCTCGGTGACCAAGGAGCTCTCTGCCCTTCCCGCCGATGCCGATATGGAGGCCATCGCCGGTGCCATCACCCACGGCTCTCTCATGGGCGCTCGCGGTAACTCCGGCGTTATTACCTCGCAGATTCTTCGCGGCGTGGCCGAGGGTCTTGTCTCTGCCGACGAGCCTATTACGTCCGCCAACATTGCCTTCGCCTTCCGTCGCGCCGTCAAGGTTGCCTTCCAGGCTGTCCGCAAGCCCATCGAGGGCACGATCCTCACGGTCCTGCGCGATGTCTCGACCAAGGCCGATGAGTGCGAGAAGAAGAAGTTCTCGGCCGAGGATGCGCTCGATGCTATCGTCGTCGAGGCGTACCAGTCCGTTGCTCGCACGCCCGACCTGCTGCCCGTTCTGAAGGAGAACGGCGTGGTCGACTCCGGCGCCTTTGGCTTTGCCATCTTCCTGGAGAACTTTGTTGCCGCCGCGCTTGGCCGCAGCACCGTTGTCGAGGATTTCTCCGCCACGTTTGATTCCGCTGGCTCTGCCCGCGATGCGGCCCTTGGTCGCGTTGAGATCGAGGCTAACGACGACTGGGAGGGCTCGGAGTTCCGCTACTGCAACGAGTTCCTCTTTAAGGCCGACGCCCCGTTTGACGAGGACGAGTGCCTTAAGTTCCTAGGCTCCATGGGCGACTGTGAGCTGCTCGTGGGCGCCTATCCCGACTACAAGATCCATGTGCACTCCAACACCCCCAACCTGGTGCTCGAGCACATGCTGCAGCTCGGTCAGATCTATGAGGTCTTTATCCACAACATGGAGATGGAGGCCCACGACCGTACCGCCAAGATCCACGAGGATCAGGAAAAGGCCGCCGAGCCCGCCAAGGCGCTGGGCTTTGTCGCCGTTGCCGCCGGTTCCGGCGAGGCCGACATCCTCAAGTCCCTTGGCGTCGACGTGGTCGTCTCCGGTGGCCAGACCATGAACCCCTCGACCGCCGACCTGCTGGGCGCGGTGGACCAGGTCAACGCGACCTCAGTCATCATCCTGCCCAATAACGGTAACATCCGCATGGCTGCCGAGGCCGCAGCTTCTGCCTGCACCGACAAGAAGGTCGCCGTCGTTCCCACCAAGACCGTTCCGCAGGCCTTCTCCGCGCTGTTTGCTGTCCTGCCCGATTCCGAGCTCGAGGATGCCGTCGCCGCTATGGTCGACGCCATCAGCGAGGTCCGCGATGGCGAGGTCACCCGTGCCGTGCGCGATTCCAGCGCCTCCGACGGCTCGCCTATTCACTCCGGTGACGTCATGGGTATCATTGCCGGCTCCATCGACGTGGTCGGCTCCGACGTGAAGCAGGTCACGCTCGACTGCATCAACCGCATGCAGGAGGAAGAAGAGGGTGACGCGCTGACGATTCTGGCCGGCGAGGAGCTGTCCGATGAGGCCTTCCAGGAGATCGTCGACGCCATCGAGGAGGCTCAGCCCGATCTGGAGATTGACGCCCATCGTGGCGAGCAGCCGCTCTATCCCGTGATCTTCTCGATCGAGTAGGCAACTGCCCATGTCCGAGCTGTGCTCCGTGCCGCGCGTCTCGGAGCGCTTTGCCCAGAGCAATGCGCTCGACGAGGATATCGCGCGACTCAAATATGTTTCGGGTAAACGTGAGGAGGCCCTTCGCCGTCTGGGAATTCGGACGGTGGGGGACCTCCTTCTCCATATCCCTCATCGATACCTCGACTTTACCCGTTCTTGGTCTATCGAGATGGCGCCCATCGGTACCGTGTGCACGATTGTTGCCACGGTCGATCGTATCGTCCAAAAACAGCCCCGCCCGCGTATGCAGGTGACCGAGGTCTCGCTGGTGGATGAGACGGGTGTGCTGCAGGTCGCCTTTTTCCGCCAGCCCTGGATTGCCCAGCAGCTTAAGCAGGGCGACCGCCTGGCCGTGATGGGCAAGGTCGAGTTTGCCTACGGTTTTAAGCAGATGGCCTCGCCGCACTTTGAAAAGCTCGAGGAAGGGCGTGCCGCGGGCACTATCCTGCCGGTCCATTACGTGAGTGATGGCGTGAGCCAGGCGTGGATGCGCCGCATCGTAAGCGGCGCGCTCGAGGTCGTCGGCAATCCCTTTGATCCCATTCCGGCACCGCTGCGCGTTAAGCGTCGCCTGATGAGCAATGCCCGCGCGCTGCGCTCAATCCATTTTCCATCGAGTATGGCCGAGCGCGATATCGCGCGCGCACGGCTTGCCTACGAGGAGTGCCTCTACCTGCAGCTAGCGCTGCGCCTGCGCAACGACGGCGGCCTGGTCGATGTGGTGCCCTATGCCCACACCGCGGGCGAGCACCTGGCCGTGCTCAAGCAAGCCCTGCCGTTTTCGCTGAGCGACGAGCAGGAGGCCGCGTTCCAAGATATCCTGCACGATATGTGCGATGGCGGGCGCGTGATGAACCGTCTGCTGCTGGGCGATGTCGGTACCGGTAAGACCGCCGTTGCCGCCTGCGCGCTGGCTGTGGCTGCCGATAGCGGCACGCAGGCCTGCGTTATGGCGCCCACGGGCGTGCTGGCGCGCCAATATGCCGATAAGACCGGCCCTCTGCTCTCGCAGACCGGCATGTCCTGGGCGCTTCTGACGGGTGCCACTCCGGCGGCCGAGCGCGAGCGGATCCATGAGCAGCTGCAGTCCGGCGAGCTCGATGTCCTCTTTGGCACCCATGCTGTTCTTTCCGAAGACGTGAACTTTAAGCACTTGTCGCTTGTTGTCATCGACGAACAGCACCGCTTTGGCGTAGGCCAACGCAACGCACTACGCGCGAAGGGCCCCGGTGCCGATCTGCTCGTTATGACGGCAACGCCCATCCCGCGTACGCTGGCGCTTTCGGTCTACGGCGATCTGGACACGAGTATCATCCGCCATCGGCCAGTCCCTGGCGCTGGCGTGACGACACGCGTGCTCACCGAGTCGAGTCGAGACCTCGCCTATGGCGCCATTCGCGAGGCTCACGAGAAGGGGCAGCAGGCCTACGTGATTTGCCCGCTCGTGGAGCCGAGTGACTCGGCCGATGAGCTGGAGGACGTGCCCGGTATCGCCCGCGACGACGAGGGCCGCGTGACGGTCCCCGTGCCGCTGCACGATACGGCGACCGAGCTCGATCGCCTGCGTCTGGCGCTGCCGGGTCTCACTATCGAGCGCCTTCACGGCCGCATGCCGGCGGGGGAGAAGGATCGGGTCATCGATGCCTTCAAGCGTGGCGAGATTGACGTGCTCGTCTCGACTACGGTGGTCGAGGTGGGCGTCGACGTGCCCAATGCCACCGTCATGGTTATCGAGAATGGCGAGCGCTTTGGTTTGGCTGCCTTGCACCAGCTGCGCGGCCGCGTGGGCCGCGGCAGCGTGTCGGGCACCTGCCTGGTTATGACGCACTCCAAGGGCAACGGCGGCGCATCGGCGGCACAAGACCGTCTCCAGTCGCTCGAAAAGACCTCGGACGGCTTTACGCTCGCCCAGATGGACCTGCGTCTGCGCCACGAGGGTGAAATCCTGGGTTACCGCCAGCATGGCGGCGTGACCTTGCGCTTTGTTGACCTCGATGCCGACGAGGAATTGATCGAATGGGCCCATTTGGACGCGGTCGAGCTCTTGCGGTATGCTTGCAACCTTGACTCCGTGGCGACGCGTCCTCTGCGCGATGCGTTCGCCATGCGGTATCGACACATCTTTAAGGAGGTCAGCGGAGGATGAGAATCATCGGCGGCGAATGGCGCGGTCGTAAGATCGAGGAGCCCCGTGGTCGCGATGTCACCCGCCCCACGACCGATCGCGTGCGCGAGGCGTGCGCATCTATGGTCATGTCGGCATTCGACTTCGATCTGGACGAGGTCCGCGTGCTGGATGCCTTTGGCGGCTCCGGCGCCTTGGGCATCGAGATGCTCTCGCGTGGTGCCCGCTCGCTCACCACGTTCGAGATCGATCGCAACGCTGCTCGTCTGATTACCAAGAATATCGAGTCGCTCTGCCGCGACCGTGCACGCTGGCGCGTGGTGACGGGCGACGTGCTGGCAAGCGCTTCGCGCGGCCGCGTGCCGGGCGGTCCCTTTGACCTGGTTCTGCTCGACCCGCCCTATGCTTTTGGTGCTGAGCCGGTCGAGGAGCTGCTACAGAACCTAGCTCAGCAAGGCTTGCTGGCGCAGGGTGCCTACGCGCTCTTTGAGCACGCCGCGGCCGATACGGGCGCTCACCCGGCCGGCTTTGAGACCATGCGGGAGAAGCGCTATGGCATAACCTCGGTCGACCTGCTTCGTTGGGTTGGCAACGGCGAGGATGATGGCAACGATAGCGACGCACCCACGGAGGATGCCCATGAGTGACACCATTAACCGCGTAATCGTCCCGGGCACCTTCGATCCCATCACGTTTGGCCATATCGACGTCATTCGTCGCGCCCGCCGCATTTTTCCCAGCGTGATCGTGGCCGTTGCCGAGTCGCAGGGCAAAAACGGCGTCGGCACCACGTTTAGGCTCGACGAGCGCGTGGCGCTGGCCCGTGAGGCGCTCGGTGATATTGACGGCGTCGAGGTGCTGCCCTTCACCGGCCTCTTGGTCGATTTTGCCCGCGAACAGGGAGCAGGGGCCGTGGTCAAGGGCCTGCGTGCCATGACCGACTTTGAGTATGAGCTGCAGCAGGCCGACCTCAACTACCGCCTGGATAACGAGCTGGAGTCCATCTTTGTCATGAGTGCGCCGCAGTACGGCTATATTTCGAGCTCGGTGGTTCGCCAGATTGCCTCGCTCGGTAGCGACGTCTCTAATTTTGTTCCGTCCAATGTGGTCAAGGCGCTCAAACATCGCTTTTCGTGACGTTTTTTAATGCCTGGTGGCATGTGGTAAACTAACACGATGATATGTTACCTATGAAAGGAGACCGGATGCCGGGCGAGAATTTTCCTGGCGACAGGATCGTGAGTCTTGTCGACGAGCTCGAGGGGCTCATCGAAGAGGCTAAGACGCCGTTCGGCAAGAACGCCCAGATGAAGGTTATCGACGCCGACGTCTTCTTTAACATCCTCGACGAGATTCGCATGAGCTATCCCGAGGAATGGCAGAAGTCCCGCCGTATCCTCAAGGAGCGCGAGGAGCTTATGGCTTCCGCCGCCGCTCAGGCCGATTCCATCATCGCCGATGCTCAGCAGCAGGCCCTCACCATTGCCGGTGAGCAGGAGATCGTCCGCTTAGCGCAGCAGCAGGCCGACGATATCCGCGACCGCGCCCAGCAGTATGAGCGTGAGACGCGCTATGCTGCCGAGGATTACGCCGAGCAGGTCTTTACGCACCTCGAGGAGAACCTCAAGAGCCTGACCGGCACCGTCACCCGTTGTCGCCAGCAGCTTAACGAGGGTGCCGCCCAGCAGAATGGTCAGTGGTAATGGCTGAGTTCCCGAGCGTTACCGTCGATCTTTCCGAGCAGCTCGAGTTTCCTGGAGATTCGTATCCGCTGACCGGTAAGGTCGATGTCGCCACCTACACGGTGGGCGAGAAGGAGTACCAGCTTCAGGACGGCATCGACTACGACGTTGTCTTTACCAATGCCGGTACCGGTGTCTTGCTCACCGGTATGGTCCGCGCGCACGCCACTGGCGAGTGCGACCGTTGCCTGGAGCCCGCTTCGTTTGATATTGCCGGTGAGATTGAGGAGTTCTACCTCTTTGATGAGCCCGAGGATCCCGAGGCCTACGAGGACGGCTACGAGCTCCTGGGTGAGGACCGTATCGTCGATCTGGGTGAGCCCATCAATGACGCGGTCGTTATGGACACGCCGTTTGTGGTGCTCTGCAAGCCCGATTGCCGTGGTCTGTGCCCCACATGCGGTTGCAATCTCAACGTCGAGCAATGCGATTGCGCCGCCCAGGCAGAGGCAGAATGGGCCGCTGCCACGGAAAATCCATTTGCAGCATTGAAGAATCTCAAGCTTGATGAGTAAAACTGTGGTAGTATCGCTACTTGCGCGTAATCGCCACACTGGATAGTTCATAAGGAAGGTCACTATGCCCGTACCTAAACAAAAGCAGGGTCGTATCCGCACTCACACCCGTCGTTCCGCCAACATGAAGATCTCGGCTGCGGCTCAGTCCACGTGCCCCCGTTGCGGCGCTGTCAAGCTTCCGCACCACGTGTGCCCCAGCTGCGGTTTCTACAAGGACCGCGAGGTTATCGTTACCGAGTAACGGTATACTCTGGATGCGATGCCGTTCCAAATGGAACCACAATGGCCGGCTCAATGAGTCGGCCATTTTTGTATAAGGAGCATGTATATGAGTAACGTTCGCGTTTGTGTAGACGTTGTGGGCGGAGACGAGAAACCTCAGGTTGTTCTCGATGGTATCGAGGCTGCGCTTGCCGCCGATCCCGATATCGAGGTCTTGGCGACTGGCCCGGCCGAAATCGTCAATCCCTTTGCAGCTTCCCATGCACGTGTTGAGGCCCTTGAGGCACCTGACGTTATCGCCATGGATGACGATCCCATTCGCGCCGTGATGACCAAGCGTAAGTCGTCGATCGTGCTTTCTTGCCGCGCCATTAAGAAG
>JAXJMO010000020.1:0-83627 GCA_036313175.1 Collinsella sp.
CATTGGGTGTTCCTATAGTTTTGTCAACCGTCGGGGCTACTCCCGGTAGGGCACCCGGTCGCGCATCACGGCGTATATCGCCCTGAGCCGCTTTCTCGCGACGGCCTTGAGCGCCCGCCCGTGGCCCATGCCCCGCGCCCTGCAGGCCCGGTAGTACTCGCCGTAGCGCCCCGACGACCTGACCAGGCTGTTGCACGAGAAGATCAGCAGGGACTTGAGCCTCGCGTCGCCGCGCCTGGACGCCCTGACCGACCTAACCGACGTGCCGGAGCTTCTCACCCTCGGTGCGATGCCGCAGTACGAGGCCAGGTGGTCGTGGTCTGGGAACCTCCCGATGTCGACCGACACCGCGAGCTGCGCCGCCGTCCTCGGCCCGATGCCGGGCACGGTGAGTAGGCACGCGTAGGTCTCGTCGCCCTCGAGCAGCGCCGCCGTCTCGGCCTCGAGGGCCCCGGCCTCGTCGAGGGCCTCCGATATCCGGGCGGCCAGGAACCTGACCTGCCTGTTCTCGGCCTCGATGAGCGCCGGCGGGGGCGCAGTCGAGGCGGCCGCGGCCTCCCCGGCGGCCTCGGCCTGCGGCCCCTCGGCCCCCGAGCGGGCGATCCCCCACGCCCCGCCGAACCCGGCGAGCAGCTCCAGCCACCGGCGGTCCGACAGGTCGACGGCGGCCTCGAGGGCCGGGCAGGACTCGAGCAGCACGGCGCGCAGGCGGTTCTTGTCCCTGGTCGCGCAGGCGACGACGTGGTCGCGCTGCGACGAGAGGGCGCGCGCGGCCTCGAGGGCCTCGCCGCGGCCCGGGACCCCCGACAGGGAGTCCGGCACGCCCAGGGCGGTCCGCGCGATCACCGCGGCGTCGCGCTCGTCGGTCTTGGCCTCGCCGGCGAACAGCCCGGCGGCGCGGCTGGCGGCGAGGCCGGGCAGGTAGGCGACCCCGAGCCCCGCGGCGCGGGCGCGCCTCACGGCGAGGGACCCTATGTTGCGGAACTGGTCGACCACGACGAGCGTGCCGGCGGGCGCGGAGGCGAACAGCGCGTCGAGCTCGGCCTCCCTGTTGCGGACGGGGGCGCTGGACAGCACCTCCCCGTCGCGGTCGATCAGGCAGGCCCAGTGGGAGGACTTGCCGACGTCTAGGCCGAGCACGGCCGCGGGCCTGGTCGATGGCGCTTTCACGGTGGTATCCTTCCGGTAGTCGTTCGACCGGATGGCCTCCCCCTCGGCACTCACATTACCAGCCGCGGCGCCTGCCCGGCACTTTCCTATCAGCCGTCGGGGGCGGCGCGTCCCGCGCCGGCAGCACCCAACAGGCCCTCTCGGGGGCAGGGACGTTCGGCCGTGCGCGGGCGCCCGGTCGGCGGCCCGTTCTGGGCGCGCCTCAATCGTAGCCCGAGACGAGCCCGGGCTGACAATTTCGACTGTAATGGACGTTCTTGAATGACTAGTCAAACAAGAACGTCCCCAACGACTAGTCATTTAAGAACGTCCCCAATGACTACAAGGAGTGTCCCAAACTGCCGGCAGAAAAGGAACGTCCCTAACTGCCGCATCCGGAGCAAGACAGCGCCGCAGGTAGAGAACGGACAGCGAGCGGGTCGCATTTGAGACAAGGTGACGTGAAACGAAAGGGCGCTGACCTTCTGGTCGCGCCCTTGAAGTTGAACGTCAGATTGTCCAAATGCGGCCCGCGCAGCGTCGGCCCGTTACGGCGTTTGGTAAAACGCCGTAACTAAAAACGGTTGCCGCGGAAGCCGCCGCCGTTGCGGCCGCCACGGTCGCCACCACGACCGCCGCGATCGTTACCACGGTTACCGCCGAAGCCACCACGGTTGCCGCCAAAGCCGCCGCGACCGCCACGGTCGCCGCCACGGTCACCAAAGCCGCCACGGCCGCCGCGATCGCCACCGCGACCGCCACGGTCACCGCCACGGCCACCGCGATCGCCAAAGCCGCCACGGCCGCCGCGATCGCCACCGCGGCCGCCACGGTCGTCACGGCCGCCGCGAGGACCGCGGTCCTCGTCCAGGCCCATGGCGACGAGCGGAGCGATAACCTTATCGAGAGCGGCCATCAGCTCGGTGGCCTCCTCATAAGAAAGCTCGGGCAGGAGCTTCTCCTTCTTGTTGGCAAGCTCGACCAGGCCCTCAGCGGCATCCTCGGCAGCGAAGACAACAATCTTGCGCATATCGCCCTCGGCGTCGTCGATGCGGCCGACCAGATCGGCAGCCTCGGCCTCGGCCATCAGGCCATCGAGCTCACGGAGGCGCATGCCCAGCAGGTCGGACATTTCCTTCTGCTCCATCTTGGGCTTGAGGTCAAGAAGCTTGATGGCGCGCTCGATGTTCGCCATGCGCTCGGCCTTGGCCTCCTCCTCCTTGGAAATAGCAAAGCGACGGCTACGCAGCAGGCGGGCGGCCTTCTGCATCTTGTCCATCAGCTCTTCGTCATCGTAATCAACGGCGGCCTCGACAACCTCGGCCTCCTCCTCGGCGGAAACCTCGTCAGCAGCCTCAACCTCGGCAGCTTCGGTCTCCACGGTCTCGACTGCCTCAACCTCGGCAGCCATGGTCTCGTTCTCGGTCTCGTTCATGATCTCTTCGTTCTCGGACATGAGACTCCTTCTTGGCCCTCTCGGGCATCATCGCCCCATTCGCGGGGCCCGTCGCGCACTCTTTGCGCTTTAAACATTCATGCCTCTCGGCAAAACGTCCATTAGTTTATGGTGTTGCCATCCAATCTAGCTGCAGAATCTATGTGCACACATTAATGCGACATGTGCGACTCGCGACGAGCGTACACCAGCGACGTCGCGAACCCGACCACGGCAATCACAGCCGCCACACGCACGGCAGCTGCAAATCCAATCGCCTGGGCAACGTCGGACGCAGCGCCAGCGGCGCCGGCGGTCGCGGCAGAACTCGAGAGCAGGCCGATAAACAGCGATGGGCCAAACGATGCGGCAATCATGTTCCACGTGTTGAGCAATGCCGTTCCGTGGGGATGCTCAGCGGCAGGCAGCGTCTCCAAGCCGGCCGTCTGCGAGGGACTCAGCACCAGGCCGACTCCGGCATACACCACAACGGTCAGCGCCACGACGACGCCGATGTTCATACTTGCCGCCGTCATCGAGATGGCAGTCTGCCCCACGGCAATCAGGGCAAAGCCGACCGGCAGCAGCGGCCATGCGCCACGGGCGTCCATCACGCGTCCGCCCACAATCGAGGTCACGGCGTTGCAGGCAATCGCCGGCAAAATGAGCAAGCCCGCAATAAGTGCGGTCATGCCGTATGCGCCCTCAAAATAGAGCGGCAACAAAACGCTCATCGAGAACGTCGTCATCATCGACACCACCACAAGCAGGCACGCGGGCCAAAAACGAACGCTCGCCATGGGACGCACGTTAAGCACCGGATGCTCGAGCTTGAGCTGGCGGGCCGCAAACAGGCCGAGCAGCACAATGGCGGCGAAAAGCGCCACGATGCCGGCAATCGGATTGGTCGAGAACTCGCCTACGGAATACACGAATGCCGTAATGCCGGCGGCGAGCAAAACTACCGACAGAATATCGAGCGTGGTGCTCGAGCGCTCTCCGACATTCTGAACAAGCTTAACGCCCGCCGCAGCGACCACAATGCCGCCCACCAGCGGCACTACGAACACCGCCCTCCAGCCAAATAACGTGCACATAAGACCGCTAATCACGGGTCCAAACGCCGGTCCTAGCGTAATGCAGGCGCCGCCCAGGCTCAGATACAAACCGAGCTTCTCGCGCGGGGCGCAAGACAGCACCACGTTCATCATGAGCGGGAACAAGATGCCCGATCCCGCAGCCTGCAAAATACGACTTGGCAGCAAAACGCTAAACGACGGAGCGACCAGGCACAGGACTTCGCCGGCGACCATGCATCCGCATGCGAAAAACAGCAGCTTGCGCGTCGAGAAACGGCCGGACAGGAAGGCCATGATGGCCGTAAAAATCGACGTCACGATCATGTAGCCCGAGACGAGCCACTGTGCCGTGGTGGCACTCACCGAAAAGGCCGCCATAATGTCGTGCAACGCTACGTTAATGATGTTCTCGTTAAACGCGGCAACAAAGGCTGCAATATACATTACGACGAGAATCGCCGCAGAGGCCGATGGCGTTACTTGAACTTGTTGCTGAGATTTGCTCCCCATGCATTTCCTTCCTCTTGGAACGACAGTCGCATCGCCCCAGAGGAACGGTCCAGGGCGAAAAATGAGCCCTAGACTTACGCCAGACGCCGTACACGACGAATCTGGCAACATGGTCCAACATCGAAAGATTGTAACGCGGACGCACAGCTTTCCTTCCGCGCTATTATTAAAAGTCCACGAAAGCATAAGACATGAGGAGCCCGCCATGATTAAGCCCATCGTGAAATCCGAGTTCTTTTTGCGCCTGCCTTCCGAAGACGCGGGACCCGACGATGCCGTGACCGGGCAGGATCTCCTGGATACACTCCACGAGCATGAGCACGAGTGCGTGGGACTCGCCGCCAACATGATCGGCGTGCGCAAGCGCATCATCTGCGTAAAGGACGGCAACAGGACACTCCTGATGTACAACCCTCAAATTCTTGAGCAGGTCAACGCCTATCAGACGAGCGAAGGATGCCTCTCGCTGATCGGCGAGCGCCCCTGTACCCGCTATCGCCGCATTAAGGTTGAGTATTTGGACGAGAACTTTGTCCACCGCATCAAAAACTTCTCGGGCTACACCGCCGAGATCATCCAGCACGAAATCGACCACTGCAACGGCGTCGTGGTTTAGGCCACCTGCCAAAATGAGGGTACCGGAGGCCTCCCTATGGATATCAGCCGCTTTGGCGAATTCGCCATCTTAGCGCAGTCACGCACGTTTCTTGATGCGGCGGAACTGCTTTTCATGTCGCAATCAACCCTCTCCAAGCACATCATGGCAATGGAGCACGAACTCGGCTGCAAGCTCATCGATCGAAGCCAGCGCCACGTAACACTCACCGCGCAAGGTGAAGCGCTCCTCCCCTATGCGCAAAAAATTGCGACGCTTCAGCACCGCTATCTTGCCGCCATTCAAATAGGCGCAGGTGAGCCGCTCGAGCACCTCACCGTAGGTTCTATCCCCATTATGGCCCCTTATGGGATCACGGACGCCGTCATCGATTTTCAGCAGGCGAACCCCTCATATTCTGTTGAGCTCATCGAGGGCGAGGGCGACACACTCAAGCGTATGCTCCTGCACGAGGACATTGACCTGGCCTTCATCCGTGACAGTGGCGCCATCGAGCCGGAGTTCAAAAAGATTCCCTTTACGACTGACCGGCTCGTGGCCGTCCTTCCGCTCGACCATCCGCTCGCCGAACGTGACACCGTCGAGATAGACGACCTTATCGACGAGAATTTCCTCATGCTTCCCCAAGGCTCGTTCGTAAGCGAGCTCGTCCTTTCCCTTTGTCGCGAAGCTGGATTTGGCCCACGTGTTACGTTCACCGGCAAACGAGCCGAGAACATCATCTCCCTTGTCGCGCGCGGCGCCGGCGTCTCATTCCTCATGCGCAAGCCGGCGGAATCGCTCGCCAGCGGAAAGGTAGCCCTGGTGCCGCTCGAGCCCGCGACGACCTCCGAGGTCAGGCTCTACCTCAAGCGAAACGCCGCGCACTCGCAGGCGGTCGTCTCGTTCATCGGCTTCCTCCCCTACCGTCAGCTCCTGCAGGGCGACCGTACGTCTTCCACCGCGGCACGACCGTCATAATCCCCGCTGCTCCACAACCGCAGACTTGTGTCCGCAAACACGCTGACAACGGCACAAAACACAAATATGCCTCGGGCGGCACGTCGCCGTCCGAGGCATATTTAGTTAAAGTGCGCAGACAGACTAGTCCACCGAGATGTTGAGCGCCTTACCGCCCTCGTCCTTCCTGGTACCGATCACCATAGCGGCGACAAGAGCCAGAACGAAAGCGACCACACCGGAGATGACAAGGCCGATAAAGCCCATGTCGATGCCGGCAGGGTTAATAAAGCTCGGAAAACCGAGCGGGCCGGAGGCACCGAAGGCATAGAGTTTGGCACCCATGAGGCCGGCGATGGCGCCGCCTACACCAGCGGAAATAAAGGTTGCCCACATAAGGCGCTTACGCGGCAGCAAGATGGCGTAAAGCGCAGGCTCGTTGACACCGAAAATCGAAGAGACAAGGGCGGGAATGTTGACGGCAGCATTTTCCTCGGAATCCTTGGTTCGGATGATCATGCCAAGCACAGCACCGGCGATGGCACAACCGCCTGCATACACGAGCGGATTAATGAGGTCATAGCCGTAGGTTGCGACATCGAGGAACCACAGCGGGATGATACCCCAGTGCAGGCCGAACATGACGAGCAGGCTCCAGAACGTGCCGATGACGAAGCCGGCGATGGCGGGCTGGAAGTTGATGAGCATCAAGATGATCTGGGCAACGATGTTGGAGAGGACCGTCATGACCGGACCGACCACAAGCAGGCCAAGGATGCCGCAAATGAGGAGCGTCAGGATGTTGGAGAAGAACGAGCTCACAAGCGCGGGCAGCGCGTTAGAAAGGGCCTTGTGCACCTTGGAGGCAATCCAGACGATAAAGATCGCAGGCAGAATCGTCGATGAGTAATTCTGCATGATCAGCGGGATGCCAAAAATATCACCGTAGACATTGGACTCGAAGACCGTGCCGGCGCCGAGCGTGTAGAGCGGATCTCCGCCCATAAGGGCAACGAGCGTCGGGTAGACGAGGATACCACCGAGCGCCATTCCCATAACGGGCTTAAGTCCGAACTTCTTGGCCGACGTCCAGCCAATGATTAGCGGAAAGTAATAGAAGACCGAATCTCCGATTGCCGAGAGCGTCACATACGTATTGCTGTCCTTGGCAAGCCAACCGGCAACCGTGCAGAGCGCGAGCATCGACTTGATAAAGCCACCGGCCATAAGCACGCCAAGAACCGGTTGCAGAATCTCGGAGATGATGGCAAGCAGACGCGAGAATGGATCGCTCTTTTTGACGTCGTCGCCTTCATCGATATCGAGCGCGGGTTTGGAGTCGAACCCGCCAATCTGAACAAGGTCGTTGTAGACGGCCTCGACAGTGGCACCAATCACGACCTGATACTGTCCGCCGGCCTGGATAACGTCAACGACGCCCTTCGTCGCCTTAAGCTCATTGGTCTGGGCGAGCGATTCATCCTTGAGGTGGAAGCGGAGACGCGTAATGCAGTGGCTCACGTCTAACACATTGTCTCGACCACCGACCTTTGTGATGATTTCATCGCAAAGCTTCTGGTATTTCATGGAATTCTCCTTTTTCTGAGCGGGGTATAGCATCGATTTCATGCCTCCGTAGTCGACGTGGGAGGACAAGGAACCCGCTTCCCCCTTTGAAATCCGCGGACGCACGTACGCCCGGGATGGGAAACGGCAGAGAAGATGGAAGATACCGATCACATGGCAGCGAGCCTCATTGGCCCATGCCACGCAATCAGGCCTACAGACGCGAAGCTGCTGCGCCGAGAAGTCTCGTCGTCTGGCAGAACTTGTCACACAGACGTTCCGGTTCGCCCTGGGGAATCTGAGTACGCTCGGTCTCAAAGGAGAGGCCGTACTCGCGTGCCGGAAGGAAATACTCAAAATAGCCGTTGGTGTAACCGCAGACTATTCCCTCGACCGGACATTCGCGCTTCATGCGAATACCCAGGTCGCTGCCGAGTTCACTCGGGAACACAAAGAGATGCAAGCCGCCCAGACTGATGACGGCACACTTAAGCGTGAGTGAAAAGTCGTCATGGGCAACGGTGTGATAGAACGTCTGAGGCTCGATGCGGTCAAGAACGACCTCGCAATCGAGCTTGATCTGGGAAATCGCCTCGGCAAGACCGGTCGAAACACGCTCAACCTCGGGAATGCCGCGTCCCTGACGAAAATTGCGGTCGCTACAGTCGCCAGCAGCACCGACGACCATGGCCGGATAGTAACCAAGACTCTGAGCGAGCTTTTTGCCGGTAAGACCGGCGAGTTCGCTCGTGAGCTCCGTGCAGTCGGGTCCGACGCAAGCGGAATGCACCGCCCAGTTCACAAAGCCCGCAAATGGCTTGCCTTCGGTATCGAAGAACGATACGACAATGACCTCATTGTCGGCGAGTTCACCTGGGATGATGCGGTTGTCGTAGAAACCGGTGATGACCTGCTTGCCCAAGCGACAAATCGCGGGCTGTGCGTTGGCGCGGCACTCCTCAAAGCATTGGCAAATGGTATCGAGGAACCAGCGGTAGTAGTTCTCGTCGAATTTTCCCGTCCACCAGCTGCGGTGGTAAGCGACGATTGAAGTATGGTCGTGCGTCGCCGAGAGCAGGACGCAATCACGGTCAATGCCGTAGCGCTCGGCGAGCATTGTCTTGACTTCCTCGGCCATGCTTTCCTCGAACTCGAGGACATCGGCATTAAAGAGAAACACTTCACGTTCGCCTTGCTGGAAGAGGATGGCGTTGGCGAAGACGTCGTCATGGACGCCTGTCGCAGGCTCCAGACGGTTGGGAAGATTGCGGTAGCCAATCAGGTAGATGTCGCCCTGTGGGGTGATTTTGCGGCGCGCGTGTCCAATGTTCATGCACGTTCTCCTTCTGTGTCACGCCGCATTCAAGGCGGCAATGATGATTTCGACGAGGCGCTCATGGGATCCGGCGGCAAAACCGGAGTTCATGGCCTCATAGGTGATCTTTTCGTACGCGTCGGGAGCCGGTAGGTACTTCTGTCCGCCGTTGACGAGCGTGGCAAAGAACACAGAGCCGGACCGAGCGGCGCGCACAGTGGCGCCGAATGCACTCGAGACCTCAGGTTGTACGCCGACAAGCTCGACGTTTCCCAGCCGGAGCAGATAGACCCTCGTGCGCTGCTCGCCAGCGGCATGAAATTCATACGTTCGGTGCGGAGCCAAAGAGTGAAAATCGGCGCGTGTCTGAGCGGGCAGAAAAACGTCGACCGTGCGGGCATCGATGCCGGTGGCGTCATCCTCACGCGCCATGCGAGCGGCCTCGATCAAAGCATCGCCCAAGGCCTGCCCCTGCTGGTGCAGCATGCGGTATCCGTCTTCATGGGCATCGACCGTCTGCTTAACGCCGGCCGCATCGAACATGACGTTCATGGCGCGCTCCGCCGGACCTTGGTCGCCCGCGGCGCCTGGCAGCAACAGGGCAACGCCGCCCAGCTCGCGCTCGAGTGACATGGCGGCAAAACCAAAGAGGTCTCCGCTCGCCATGTGCCTCCCCTCGGAGTCGCGCGACCCGTCGAGCACGGAGGACTGAACGTCCGCCGTCGCGAGCACGGCAACATACTCGCCCCCGGCATCCCTTATGGCGAGTACGGGCATCGTGTGGTCGGCAAACCCCCTGGGATTCGAGCCCAACCACCAGCCGGCAGGCGTCTCAATGTCGCGATTAACGTTCACGGGGCATTCGCCCTCCACAGTGGCGAGCGTGGCAGAGCGAATGCCCGCAACAGCGCGCTCGACAGCCGTGCGGGCGGCAGCGACGAGCGCTGCGCGATAGCGCTCGTTGCGGTTGCGGGCAGCATCGTCGACAAGATGCCCGGGAGTGCGGACGTGAGGCATGGAAAACGTGTGGGTAGGAACCACCCAAGAATAAGCACCGCTGCAATTGGCGGCATCCTCAACAACCTCACGCAGATCGGCGAGTAGAGCCGGAGCGATCGAGGTGACCTCAAGCGAAAGGACGCAGGCGCGTCGCCCCGTCCCCTCGATGATAAGGGCACGGGCGAAGACCTCATGACGGAGTTCGTCGAAACCGTCGAACGGCAACACGTCCCCAAGATCGATGGCCACACGAGCGGCCCCAGCCCTCATCTCTCCTTCGTCCATGGCAGATACTCCCCTCTGATTGCCGCTCACTCGACACCGTACAGTTGCTGCGCCGTACCGCCAAGCACAAGGTCGCTGTCTGTATCGCTCAGATTTGCAGCGCGAACGCAGGCGACACCCTCGGTGAGCCACTCGCGTTTAACGGGATAGCTCGTGCCAAAAACAATATGGTCTGCACCCAGCACGTCAACCGCGCAGGCAAGGAGTGTCTTGCCCCAAGGCTGAGCATGGGACATGTCGAAATAGATGTTGTTCTCGAGGCGCCTGGAAACGGTCGCGGTATCGACCTGAAAACGGCCAGAAGCATCAGGGCGCTTGGGACCATGAGGCAGCAGCATCTCCTTGAACGCAAAGTATGCGCCGCCGAGCATGGAGTGGACCATCTTGATATTGGGGTAGCGCTCAAAGAAATCGCCAAAGATCTCTCGGCCGATCGCCGTAGTTTGGTCGACGCAGCGGCCATAAGAGCGGCGAAGGTTGTCGTACGCGAGAAGCGATTCGTTCTCGACCGGCACGGGAACATGGTGCACGTAAACGGTGACATGGCGTTCGTTCAGGTGCTCGAAAAAGCTCGAGAAGACCTGGTCGTCGAGATAGCGCTTGCCGTAGTGAGCGCAGAGCTGCACACCCGCAAAACCATCGTCGAGTCTGCGATCGAGCTCCTCCAAATTCGCTTTGGTGCCAAAGGGCGGCACAGCGACAAGCGGAATCAGACGGCCACTTGACGCCTTCGCGTCAGCAGCCATACCGTCGTTGAAACGCCGGCACATCTCGAGCGACATCCACTCGTGACAACCGGGGAGCTTGAGGATCGCCTTGTCGACCCCCGCCTCATCCATATCGGCCAAGCGCTTCTCGAGGGTGTAGTCGCCCTCAATGTAGTTAAGACCCGGAGAACCGGCGGGCATCTCGATCACGATTTGTCGTTTGCCGGCGGAATTCATGGTCAGATAGCCTTCGGTGTCATAGGCGCGGGGTACCTCGGCCAAAAACTGTTCGCAGAGCGTCTCGTCATGAAAGATGTGCTCGTCGAACCAGTAGGAATTTGCATCGATAATCATTGGTTGGAACCGCCTTTCATCTTGTTGAAAACATTCTAGAAAAGCAGGTACCCGGACATCAATTCCAGCTTAAGCCCACTGTATTCCATTTTGGAATAGAACTTACCGCTCACACGCGAACCTCGCCCGCTCAACGAGACAAGCGCTAACAGCACGGGCTTAGACAGAAAACGGTCGGCCCGCATCCGTTGCGGGCCGACCGTTTCATTACAGTCTACCTTTGCCGTTACGCCTGGCGGTAGTGATCGAAGAAGTCGGCGAGGTCTTCGAGGGACTCTTTGAGTACTTCCATGCGCGGCAGGTACACGATACGGAAGTGGTCGGGCTCAGCCCAGTTGAAGCCGCCGCCACGCGTGATCAGGATCTTCTTCTCGTGCAGCAGGTCAAGGGCGAACTGCTCGTCATCGGTGATGTTGAACTTCTTTACATCCATCTTGGGGAAGATGTAGAACGCCGCACGCGGCTTAACTACCGAGATGCCGTCAATCTTGCTGAGTGCCTCATACACAAAGTTGCGCTGCTCGTAGACACGGCCGCCGGGACGGATGTAGTCGTTAACGGACTGATGGCCACCGAGTGCCGTCTGAACGATCGACTGAGCCGGCACGTTGGAGCACAGGCGCATGTTGGAAAGCATGTTGATGCCCATGATGAAGTCGCTCATGCAGCGCTGGTTGCCCGAGAGCACCATCCAGCCAATACGATAGCCCGCAATCATGTGCGACTTGGAAAGGCCACTAAAGGTAACGCAGGGCAGGTCGGGGGCGAGCGAGGCAATCGAGACGTGCTCGTAGCCGTCCATGCACAGGCGGTCGTAGATCTCATCGGCAAAGATCATCAGCTGATGCCTGCGTGCAACCTCGACGATGCCCTCGAGCACCTCGCGCGGATAGACGGAACCCGTGGGGTTGTTGGGGTTGATGATGACGAGGGCTTTGGTCGCGCTCGTGATCTTGGACTCCATATCCTCCAGGTCGGGATACCAATCCGCCTGCTCATCGCACAGATAATGTACGGGATGACCGCCAGCAAGGGTTGCGCACGCCGTCCAGAGCGGATAGTCGGGGCTGGGGATCAGAATCTCGTCGCCATTGTCGAGCAGCGCGTTCATCGAAAGCTGAATGAGCTCGGACACGCCGTTGCCCGTGTAGATATGCTCCATCTGAACGTTGGGCAGGCCTTTGATCTGCGAATACTGCATGATCGCCTTGCGCGCGGAGAACAGGCCACGCGAGTTGGAATAGCCTTCGCAGTCGGGCAGCTGCTGGCGCATGTCCTTGATGACCTCATCGGGCGTGCGGAAACCGAAGGGCGCCGGGTTGCCGATATTGAGCTTGAGGATGCGCTCGCCCTCGTCCTCCATACGGGCGGCCTCGTCGACGACGGGACCGCGCACGTCATACAGGACGTTATCGAGCTTGGTGGATTTAGAAAAAGTACGCATGGTGGTGCTCCTTGCAATTTGAGCTGAGGGATGGGGTTCGTGCTTGGAATCGTTGCGGGGTGATGATGCCTCGCCTTGATCGGCGTCGCCGGCAAGCAGCCAGGTAACATCGACCTCCAAAATACGGGCGAGCAGCTCAGCCACATCGCGCCGCGGGATCGTCTTGCCGCTCACATATTGGCTCATCTGACTCTTGCCGAGTTTTTTGCCGAGCATCTCCGATGCGCGGATTACGTCCGACTGGCGAACGTCGCGATTGGACATAGTCTGTCGCAGGCGATCGCAAAACGTCTCTTGGGCCACAGGAACCTCCTTGCTGGCAAAGTTCAATTTATAGAACACGAATTGAACCTGAGTTCAATTTAGGCAGCAGTATAGCGCGACGCATTATCCGAAAGTTCAATTTCATAAGAAAATGTACCGAGCCCCGAGAATTGTCCCAAAGTGGACAACAGGTACGCGCTTTTAGAGATATTCAAGGAAACGAGCCGCCGCAAGAGAAACGTCAGCCGTGCGATATATTGCATTGATCTGCCGATGAGGACGTCCCTCGAGCGGGCGCACGGCGACATCGAACTGGCAGCGGCGCAAGATGAGCGCCGGAAGAATGCTCACGCCCAGGCCGTCCTCGACCATAGCCATAATCGCATAGTCATCCCAGGTCGACAGTTTTGAGCGCACTGTCAGCCCCGCGCGGCGAAACAGCGGCGTAATCTCGTCGTCGCTACCCCGTTCCAGCAGAATAAACTGCTCGTTGGCCAAATCGGCAAGGGAAACGACCTCCGCGGTGGCAAGCGAGGAGTCCGCTGGCACCACGGCCATCAGCTCGTCTTGCACCAACGGCCGCGACGCCATGCCGGCGCCGCGTGGCTCGCGCGGAATAAAGCCCAGGTCGCAGCGGCCTTCCGCCACCCATTGCTCAATCTCGGAGTAATCACCCATCAACAGCTCGTAATCGACATCCGGATGATCGGCGCGAAAGCGCGCAATCACCGGCGGCAGCACGTGGGTCGCCACACTCGAAAACGTACCGATGCAGATCTTGCCGCGCATGAGCCCACGCATCTCATCCACCCGTCGCTGCAAGCGAGTGAATTCCTCGCAGAGCGCCTCGACTGCCGGCATGACCTGCCGCCCGTCGGCAGAAAGCACTACGCCCTCGCGGCTGCGATCAAGCACCTTAAAACCCCAGTCTGCCTCAAGGTCGCCCACCATGCGGCTCACGCCCGGCTGCGAATAGCTCAACCGCTCTGCAGCACGCGTAAAGCTGCCGGCACGCACCGTCTCGAGCAGCACTTGCATCTTTTGGATATTGGTCTCCACGGCACGTCTCCACCTTTGCATGAGTTTTTGTCATGTTTGCCATGCATTATATTCGCTTTTCTTCTAAAGCCAGTTCACCCATTGTGAACATGCTCGGATATAGAGGGGATGTCAGCGCATGAACAACGGACTGTTTACGTACTTAGCAGCATTGCTATTGTTTGGCTCCAACGGCATCATCGCCGCTGCCATCGCGCTGCCGAGCTCCGATATCGTGCTACTACGCACGTTTTTGGGCGCACTCTCGCTTGTCACCGTCCTCGCCATCACCCAACGCCATAAGTTGCAGGCGCCATCTCGCCCCCGCGAAGCCGCAGCCCTCCTCCTCTCGGGAGCCGCACTGGGCGCCAGCTGGATTTTTCTGTTCCGCGCCTATCAGACGATCGGCGTCGGCGTATCCTCGCTGCTGTACTACTGCGGCCCCATCATCGTCATGGCGCTCTCCCCGCTCATCTTTGGCGAAAAGCTGACCGGCGGCAAAATCGCCGGCTTTATCGCCGTCGCCTGCGGTGCTTTTCTCATTGCGGCACAAGGTCTAGGCGGCAACATGCCCATTGCGGGCATCGTCTGCGGAATCGCCTCGGCATTTTGCTATGCACTGATGGTCATTGCCAGCAAGGGAGCGCCACATATCGAAGGTCTCGAGAATTCCACGCTCCAGGTGAGCGCCGCCTTTGTAACCGCGTTGATCCTTACGCTCTTCACGCAGGGTGCCCCCTCGTTCCTCTCCCCTAGCATTGCCGCCGGCATCGATTGGCGCGCCGTTGCCATGCTCGGCATTGTCAACACCGGCATTGGCTGCCTGCTCTACTTTAGTGCTGTCGCCAAGCTGCCCGTCCAGACCGTCGCGGTCGTCGGCTACCTTGAGCCGCTTTCGGCCGTCGTGTTCTCGGCCGTCCTTTTAGGCGAAGCCATAACACCGGTCCGTCTGATGGGTGCCGCACTTATCATCGGCGGCGCGCTCTTTTGCGAACTCGTCGGCAAACGCGCAGACACCAAAGCAAGCATCGCCCAAGCGGCACGCGCTTAAAAGCCCCTGCTTTGAAATGCCACCTGCGTATATTAATAATCCCCAGCTGGGGATTATTGTCTAAAACACCCCGATGTGCCAAACTGCTCTTATATGTATAAAGATGGCATAAAGGTCTACTGCCCTTTGCAGGGGCCAGATGTCCAAGGGAGTCCACGTGGCACACAACGAACTGGAGGCAAGCCTCCAAGACCAGCGTAGTCAGAGCGGACATGGCGCCATCCCCCTCTCCGCTGGCATGCTGCTCGTTACGCTCGGCGTCGTCTATGGCGACATCGGCACGAGCCCTATGTACACCATGAAATCAATTGTCGCCAACAACGGCGGCATCGGTACCGTCAGCGAGGACATGATCCTGGGCGCGCTTTCGCTCGTCATCTGGACCATGACACTCGTGACCACGGTCAAGTACGTGGTAATCGCCATGAAGGCCGACAACCACAACGAAGGCGGCATCTTCGCCCTGTTCAGCCTGGTGCGCAAAGTGGCACCATGGCTGATTCTGCCCGCCATGATCGGCGGTGCGGCACTGCTTGCCGACGGCATCCTCACCCCCGCCGTCACGGTCACCACAGCCATCGAGGGTCTGCGCACCATCGAATGGGGCCATGCGCTTTTGGGTGACGGCCAGACCAATGTGATCATCATCACCATCATCATTATCTGCGGTCTGTTTGCCATGCAGCGCGCCGGCACCTCGTCAATCGGCAAGCTCTTCGGTCCGCTCATGACACTATGGTTCCTGTTCCTGGCGGGCACCGGCCTGTTCAACATGCTCGGCAACCTGTCCATCCTACGCGCGCTCAACCCCATTCGCGGCATCATGTTCCTGTTCTCGCCCATCAACCACTCGGGCATCATGGTGCTCGGCTTCGTCTTCCTGTCGACGACCGGCGCCGAGGCGCTCTATTCGGACATGGGTCACGTGGGCAAGGCTAACATTTACGCATCCTGGCCATTTGTTAAGGCAGCCCTCATCCTTAACTATCTGGGTCAGGGCGCTTGGCTGCTTGCCAATAACTCCAACCCCCAGATGCTCGCGATGGATATCGTCAACCCGTTCTACATGATGCTTCCCGAGCCCCTGCGCCCCTTTGCCATCGTGCTTTCGGCCGTAGCGGCCATCATCGCCTCGCAGGCGCTCATCACCGGCTCGTTCTCGCTGGTATCCGAGGCAACCCGTCTCAATCTCATGCCGCATCTGCGCATCCACTACCCCAGCGACACCAAGGGCCAGCTCTATATTCCGCTCGTCAACAACATCATGTGGGTCGGCTGTATCTTCATTGTGCTGCTGTTCCAAAACTCCGAGCGCATGGAGAGCGCCTACGGCCTCGCCATTACCGTAACCATGCTCATGACCACGACGCTTTTGACGAGCTACATCGCCGGCATCCTCAAGCACAAGCTGGGTGCCTGCGTCTTCGCCCTGCTCTTCGGTGCCATTGAGCTGTGCTTCTTCGCTTCGTGCCTCACCATGTTCTTTGACGGCGGTTACGTCATGATCTTCTTGGCCTCGCTGCTGTTTGGCCTTATGTACGTGTGGCGCCGCGGCACCGCCATCGAGCGCACGCAAACGATCCTGCTGCCCGTCTCCAAGTACACCGATCAGCTCAACCGCCTGCGCAACGACGAGACCTACCCCGTGCTCGCCGACAATCTGGTGTTCCTCACCAACAGCCCCGATCCGCTCACACTCGACCGCGACGTGCTTTATTCCATCCTGGACAAACATCCCAAGCGCGCCAAGGCATACTGGTTCATCAACGTGCACGTTACCGACGAACCCTATACGCACGAATACTCCGTTGAGACCTTTGGAACGGACTTTTTGTTCCGCGTGCGCCTGGACCTGGGCTTTAAGGTCAACCAGCGCGTTAATGCCTACCTGCGCCAGATCGTTGGCGACTTGATGGCATCGGGTGAGCTGCCGCCGCAGCATCACACCTACTCCATCTACGAGACACGCGGCAACGTGGGCGACTTCCGTTTTTGCATGCTGCGCAAGATGCTCGCCCCCGAAACGGACATCAACCGCAATGACCACCGCGTCATGGCCATCAAGTACGCCGTCCGCCGCGCCTGCGGAAGCCCGGCACGCTGGTACGGTCTAGAGAACTCGGCCATCATCATCGAGTACGTGCCCCTCTTTGCCCGCATGCGCCCGGCCGTTAAGCTCGTGCGCACCCAGGTGCCGCTCGAGGTTCAGATCGAAGAAGCCGAGGAAATGGAAGTCGATATCTTCTCGGACGACTTGGTCAACGGCAACGAGGCCGGTAGAAACATGAACGTCGATCCCACCGAGCTGCTCGAGAGCGTCGCCGATACGCCCGAACAGCAACAGCTCGACGGCCTCGAGAGCGAACAACTCAACGACGTCAACTTCTAGTGACGTCACAAATCAACGACAGCGGCCCTGCACCTCACGAGAGACGCAGGGCCGCTTTGCATTGCAGTAAAGCTAGCGGCTACGAACGGCGCGGCTCGGGAACCACGAGCCTATCGGAGCTCGCGCCCTCGGCATCCATCAGGCTCACGTAGCGAATCGACGGATCCCCATACATCGCGTAGTAATAATTGCCCGTGCGCGCGCTAAAGCATCCGGTGTAGATAGTCTTCTCGAACTTGCCATCGCCCATCCTGGACGCTCCCTCGATCATCACCACGCCCTCGAGCGAGCGGAACATGCGAACGACGTTTTCGGTCTCGCTCTCCTTTTGTGGGTAATTGGCATTGAGGTACGCCGCCTTTACAAAACGGCTCGGCGAATAGCAATCGCCCGGAATGCCGCGCATGCCGGCACCGGCTCCATAGGGCTTAAGCTCGGCGCCACGCCATGTCGCCGTCTGCGGAAAATCGCTTGTGGCGGTGATATAGGTGCGGAGGTTTTCCATGTGCCACGGGAAGGTGGGCTGATTGGCGAGGGTGTCGACCGGATCGCCGTATACATGCAGGCCGTCAGCCATCATCTCGACCACGATGCTGCGCTGGCTGTCGCCGATAATCCAATGGAGCAGCGACACGCCCAGCCCCTCTCCGGCAGATTTGGCGACAATCACCGTATCGCGCAGCGCGGCCTCGACCTCATCGACCGTCGAGAACGTCGCTGCCACCCACAGGGGAAACTCATAGGCCGCAATATTGTTCTTGCCGTCGACAGGGCCCTCGGCATACTCGGCATAACCCGGGAAATTGAGACCCGCCACGGCAAGGCCCGCATCGTTGCCGCAGTCGAAGAACATAGGGTAGTTCTTGTAATCGATGCACATACCGATCACCGCGTGCGCCGCTGTCGCGTCGTCGATAAACGAATACGGAATGTGAAACCCGCGCGGCATCACGCGAACCTGTTGGCCGTAGTCAAAGCTCCAGTCGAGATTGCGGCCCAGATACATGTGGCCAGAATTATCGGTAAATCGAATACTCGTACACATAGCGCCTCCTAGCTTTACGTTCTTGCTAATTTCATTGTCTCCAAACAAAAAGGCGCTAAACACAAAAGCCCGGACATGACAACAATGTCATGCCCGGGCCAAAAGAGACGAAGTGCGGTGCTTTGGTCCCCTTAGACCAACTTTCCAAGACAGTGGTCAATCATGTGTTGAATCATCTGCGCCTCGAAGCCCACAAAGTCCTGCTTGCGCTCGCGCATCTTGCCGTCGACGATCACGTCATAAGCGACCTTGCACTTGATATAGCGCGTGGACTTGGTGACCTCCTCGTGCGTCAGGCAGCTCTCCTCCATCTTGCTGGCACCCAGGCCAAACACCAGACGGGGGTTGTAGAGCACGTGGGGCTCGCCGGCGTCGTCCAGGTAGACGCAGACCTTCTTGGTAACGCCAATCTGGTTAGCGGCAAGGCAGCCGGCATCGTCGAGCGACTTG
This sequence comes from Collinsella sp., assembly GCA_036313175.1. Classification (GTDB taxonomy): domain Bacteria; phylum Actinomycetota; class Coriobacteriia; order Coriobacteriales; family Coriobacteriaceae; genus Collinsella. The sequence continues at coordinate 18,636 of JAXJMO010000020.1, forward strand.
ATGGTATCGATCAGGTCCTGAGCAACCGACTCGTCCTCGACGGTCGCAACCTCGCAACGCTGGGACAGGATAGCCTCGTCGTGGCAAAGCTCTTTAATCATACGTTCCTCCATAGGGGTCGTTGTAACCGCTTAAGTATACGGTACCCACACATTTTCATGCGAAAAATACCGTCCGTCTGCTACAAAGCGCCGAACATCAACATGCGAGGAACAACAGCGTCGTAAAGGGGCTATAGTGGGTGAGTTCGTGTCAATCGGCCTAAACTCGGGGCCGAACAAGGAAAGGGTATGCATGGACGAACTATTTCACGTCAGTGAGCGCAAGTCCACAATCGGGACCGAACTTCGCGCTGGACTGACAACATTCCTGGCGATGGCCTACATCATCGCCGTCAACCCCGCAGTGCTCTCGGGCGCTGGCATCGATGCGGGAGCGCTCGCCTGCGCCACCTGTCTGGGCGCTGGCATCATGACCATCTGCATGGGCATCTTCGCTAACCGCCCGCTCGCCTGCGCGTCGGGCTTAGGCGTCAACGCGATGATCGCTGGAATCACCACCACCGTCTGCGGCGGTGACTGGCACGTGGCCATGAGCGTCATCTTCCTCGAGGGTATCGTCATCTTGCTGCTCGTGCTTTGTGGCCTGCGCGAGGCCATCATGGACGCCATCCCGGTTGTCCTGCGTCACGCCATCTCGGTGGGTCTGGGCCTGTTCATCGCCATGATTGGCCTGTGCGATGCCGGCATTATCACCGCTGGCGCCGGTACACTCGTCGGTCTGGGCGACATCACCTCCCCCACCTTCATCGTCGGCATCATCTCCATCCTGGTGACAGTCGCCCTCGCCTGCCGCAACGTCCCCGGCTCGCTGCTCATCGGCATCGTCGTCGCCGTCATCGCCGGTATCCCCCTAGGTGTGACCCATGCTCCGACCGGTATCATCGCCCCGCTCGACTTCTCGAGCATCGGTGGCCCCATCGCCGACGCCGGCGGCGTGCCCGCCATCGTCAAGGTCCTTACCGACCCCACGCTCCTCGTCATCTCGTTCTCGCTGCTCATGAGTGACTTCTTCGACACCATGGGCACCGCGATGGCCGTGGCCAAGCAGGGCGAGTTCCTCACCGACGACGGCAACGTCGAGAATATCAAGGAGATCCTGATCGTCGACTCCGCCGCCGCTGCTGTGGGCGGTTTCATGGGCGTCTCCTCCATCACCACCTTCGTCGAGTCCACTTCCGGCGCCGCCGACGGTGGCCGCACGGGCCTCACCTCCGTCACCACCGGCGTGCTGTTCATTCTCGCCGCGTTCTTCTCCCCCATCGTCACCATCGTTTCCAGCGCCGCCACCTGCGGTGCTCTGGTCTACGTCGGCTACCTCATGATGAGCGAAGCCTCCGAGATCGACTGGTCCGACGTGTCGCAGGGTTTCCCGGCGTTCATGATCGTCGCCGGCGTGCCCTTCACCTACTCCATCTCTGCCGGCATTGGCCTGGGCTTTATCGCCTACGTGATCGTCGCGCTCTTTAAGGGCGAGGCCTCCAAGATCAAGCCGCTCATGTGGATCGCAGCCCTTGCCTTCCTCGTCTACTTCTTCGTGGCGTAACGGCATAGTCTGCTAAAGCAGAACATCAAGGCGCGGAGTCGCATCGAGCGGCTCCGCGCCTTTCTTTTAGCGTCTGCCCCCGTGCCAGCGTGCGACAATTGAGGCTGTCGATATCACAACACCGAGAGAAGCCTGCCTTGGAAGCGCATCATAAGCAGATAACCGTTTATTCAGAGTGTGCGGAAGGCGCGCCCGTCATCTACCTCCCCGTGGTTATGGGCGACGGTAGTGAAGTCTACGAGCGCTGCCGAGAGCTCGACTGCCCGCCGTTCACCCTTGTAGCCATTGGAGGGCTCGATTGGAATCGCGAGCTGAGCCCCTGGGAATGCGAGGGAACTATACGAGATGCCGAGCCCTTTGGCGGACAGGCTGCTGGTTTTCTTGACGAGTTGTTGAAGCAGATAATCCCCCAGGCCGAATCATCGCTCCCGCAACCGCCCGCCTGGCGCGGCGTTGCCGGCTACTCGTTGGCGGGTCTTTTTGCACTGTGGGCACTTTGGCAAACAGATGTCTTTGAGCGCGCAGCGAGTGCATCGGGGTCGCTGTGGTTCCCCAGCTTTATCGACTACGCGCGCGAGCGCACGATGACGGCTACGCCCGACGCCGCCTATCTGTCGCTCGGTAAAAAGGAAACCAAGACGCCCAACCGCATGATGCGGCACGTACTCGACGATACGCGCGCGATGGAAGAGCTGTTTATCGAGCGCGACATCCCAACAACGCTGGAGCTCAACCCCGGCAATCATTTTGCCCAAACTGACCTGCGCATGGCGCGCGGCATCCACTGGATACTGACGCATTAAAAATGGCGTCCACGCGTACGCACGGGCGCCATTTTTTGATTTAGCTGAACACAACTACTATTCGACAGTCTCCTCGAGTTCAGATACGGCGGGCGTCGAGGATTGGGACATGGAAGTCCTTTCATGATGGAAGGGCGATCAGGCATATCGGATAACCTGCCCGAACGATACGATCCGGACCATTGTACGTGATACGTCATGTCTCGCGCGCGCCGTCACCTGCAAGCGGTAGCGTTACTTCCAAACGCGCTCGGCAATGCGCTTGACCAGCGCGATCTTTGCCCACTGTTCGTCCTCGGTCAGCTTGTTGCCAATCTCGCAGCTGGCAAAGCCACACTGCGGAGACAGATACAGGTTCTCGAGCGGCACGTACTTTGCCGCCTCGCGGATGCGCTCGACGATGGCGTCCTCGTTCTCGAGCTCAGCGGCCTTGGTGGTCACCAGGCCCAACACGACCTTCTTGCCGGGGGCAACATACTTCAGCGGTTCAAAGCCACCGGCACGCGGCGTATCGAACTCCAGGTAAAATGCGTCAACGTTCTCGTTTGCGAACAGGTACGGCGCGATGGGGTCATAGCCGCCCTCGAAGGCATAGGTGGAGTGGTAGTTGCCGCGGCACACATGCGTGTTGATGACCAGATCGTCGGGCTTGTCCGCGATGGCGGCATTGTTGAGCGCCACGCCCAGCTCGCTTACCTTTTGCAGGTCGACCGGGCTCATGCCGGTTTTGGCGACAAAATCGGTGTCGCAGTAGATGCCCCAGGTGCAGTCATCAAACTGGATGTTGCGGCAGCCTGCTGCGTACAGGTCGGCGATCACCGTGCGATAAGCGGCTGCGATGGCGTCGGCAAGTTCCTCATCGGTCTTATAGACAGCGCGCAGGCTCTCCTGCTGGCCGTCGCAGCGGTCGAGCGTGACTTCGGAGAACGTCTGGATCGGCGCCGGAATGGTTTGCCGCGCGACCTGGCCCTCCCCCTCGAGCGCCTTGACAAATTTAAAGTGCTCGACGAACGGATGGTTCTCGCCGCTAATGGGGCCGGTTACCACGGCGGTGTCGGCTGTGGTCTCCTCGTCGTGGAACATATAGCCCGTACGCGAGGTACGGCGTTCAATGCCGTTGAGCCCCCACATAAAGTCGAGGTGCCAGTAACTGCGGCGAAACTCGCCATCGGTAATCACCTGCAGGCCAGCGGACTTTTGCTTGTCCACCAGGTCGCGAATGGCCTCATCCTCGACGGCCTTAAGGCCGGCGGCGTCGAGTGTGCCCGCAGCATAGGCGGCACGGGCGTCCTTTACGGCCTGTGGACGAAGAAAGCTGCCGACGATATCGGCGCGAAACGGCGCGTTCAGCGTGGTTAAAGCACTCATAGATATCTCCCTTTGCATTGGTTGCTTTACTGGGACAAAGTATGAGCGCTCATATAGCCATCGTAAAATATACGTTTATAACAGTTTGATATAGATGCTTCCTATATCAGTTGGGACTGCCATGAAGAGATTTGACCTGTACAGGACGCAGCAGTCTAGATATGCTGACGGATCGCGTCGATATAGGCTTGACCGTAGCGCGTAAGCGTCGTGTTCTTGCGCGTGATGATGCCAATCTCCATGTACTCGTCCACGTCGAGCGGAATCGAGATAATGCCGGGGCCGTTGAGCTCGTGGCTGATCACGCCCGAGCATACCGTGTAGCCGTTGAGGCCCATGGCCAGGTTGAACAACGTCGCGCGGTCGCGCACGCGGATATTCTTGCGGCGCTCAAACGTCGAGGTCAGTTCCTCGGAATAGTAAAACGAGTTATAGCTGCCCTGCTCGTAGGACAGGAACGGGTAGTCTTCCAGATCCTCGAGCGTCACGCTGGAGCGGTCCGCCAGCGGATGGTCGGCGCAGACGAAGACATGCGGCGTGGCGCAGAAGAGTCCTTCGAACACGAGCTCGTTGGCCACCAGCATGCGCTCGATGACCTCGCGGTTATGCTCGGATAAGTACAGGATGCCCAGTTCGCTTTTCATATGCGCGACATCCTCGATAATCTCGTGAGTCTGCTCCTCGCGCAGGGTGAAGTCGTAACGCGCGGCATCGAACTCGCGGATCACGTCGACAAACGCGTTGACGGCAAAGGAATAATGCTGGCAGCTCACACTAAAGTGCGGCACCTGCTCGGATGCGCCCTTGTACTTGCCCTCGAGCAGGTCGGCCTGGTCGAGTACCTGGCGCGCATAGCCCAAGAAGGTCTCGCCTTCCTCGGACACAATGACGCCCTTGTTGGTGCGCTCAAAGATGTGCACACCCATCTCGTTTTCGAGATCGCGAATCGACGCGGTAATCGAAGGCTGCGATACAAAGAGCCGGCGCGAGGCCTCGGTAATGCTGCCGCATTCGGCAACTTTGACGACATATCTGAGCTGCTGGAGCTTCATGGCTGTCTCCTTAGCTGTTCGTGAGATTCGCGTCGGCAGTACCCGGCAGGCGCATAAACGGCGGCATCTCCCCCGTCGCGGCGCAAGCGGCAATCTGATGCAAAGCCCCGGCAACCGCATCGTCTGCCGCAGCGCCGATATGCCAGCGCGCGGCAGCCGTGACAGCCTCGTTGGCATTGGCGACTGCAACGGAGTTGGGAACGGCATCGATCATGGGCAGGTCGTTATCGGAATCGCCAAATACGGCCACCTCATCGGGCGTCAGGCCCAAAGCGCGCGCTAGCTCCAGCGCAGCGCAGCCCTTGTCCCAACCAGCCGGAAGGATGTCAAACAGGCGCACTCGGTTGTTGGGAAACACGAGCGAGAGTTCCGGCACCTCGGCGGCAACGCGCTCACGTAGCTCCGCGAGCTCCTCACGCGAACGGGCACTCCAGATATTCGCCTTAAACACCGGCGCGTCATCGACGACGGGACGGCACGGGGCTTCTTCGCCTTTGAGCCATGCGTTGCCGCCCGACTCCATGGCGCGACGAACACGCTCGGGATCACTCGTCACGCAATAGGCATCGTTGCCCCAAAAGTCATCGCCCAGGCTATAGACCTTCAGATAGGTATCGTCGGTCTCTTGCTCAAGATAGTCGGCAAGACGCATGAGGGCACCGTTGTCGCTCGCACGGGAGGCAACAACCTCGCCGTCGACAAACATCACCTGGCCGTTACAGAACGCACCGGTCGAAAAACACTCGGAACGGTTTTTGAACATCCAGCCCATCGCGGACGGCTGACGACCCGAAACCGGCCCAAAGTGCAGACCCGCCGCCTGCATGGCATGAATACCCTCAATGGCGTAGTCGCTGGCGCCGTCATGCCCGGCTGGAATCAGCGTATCGTCCATATCGGTCAGCACAAGTTTAATCATAAGGCCCCCATTCGTATCGGTCCTACCTATTGTAACGACCTGCCAAAATAAACCTGTCCCTTTTTGGCAGGTGCGCTAGTATAGGGAACAACAGATTCGATGCGGGAGTGCCGGCGGTGCAAACCACAAGGCTGAGAGGGCATGGGGCCCAATCCTTTGAACCTGTCAGTTAATGCTGGCGTAGGGAGCATGCCGCCTTTACAGGGGCGCTGTCTATGCACAGCGCCCCTTTTCTATGCCAAGGAGGCATGTGCAGTGATTGATTCGGAACAGCTTAAGCAACATATGGTCAAGGCCGTGGAGGAGATTCGCGCCACCAATCCGATGGCCGGCTCCATCACCAACACGGTGACGATCGACTTTGTCGCCAATGCTCAGCTCGCCGTGGGCGGTTCGGCCGCCATGGTCTATCTGCCCGACGAGGGCGAGGCGCTCGTTGCCGGCGGCGGCGCCATCTATCTCAACATGGGCACGCTCTTCCCCATCTACGAACAGACGATTCCCCGCGCGGCCAAGGCGGCACACGATGCCGGCAAGCCCTGGGTGCTCGATCCGGTTGGCCTGGGCATCGGTAGCCTGCGCACCCAGCTGGTAAACGAGCTCAAGCAGTGCAAGCCCGCCATCGTGCGCGGCAACGCCTCCGAGATTATCGCGCTCGCCGGCCTGTGGGGTCTTGAGGGCGAGGCAGCTGATCTGAGTCGCGTGCGCGGTGTCGATACCACCGACACGGTCGATGCCGCCCGCGACGCCGCCGTGGCGCTCGCCCGCTACACCGGCGGCGCCGTAGTGGTCTCGGGCGAAGTCGACCTGATCACCGACGGCACGACGGTGGCCAAGTCCCACGGCGGCAGCCCGCTCATGTCCAAGATCACCGGCTGCGGCTGCTCGCAGGGCGGCGTGCTGGCCGTGTACGCCTGTGCCGCCGACCCGTTTACGGCAGCCATCTGCGGCGCCGCCGTCTACAACGTTGCCGGCAAGCGTGCCGCCGCTGTCGCCGATGCCCCGGCAAGCTTTAAGGTCGCCTTTATCGACGAGCTCTACCGCGCGACCGCCCAGGACATCGCCGATAACCGACTCGAGCTCGAGGAGGCATAAGCCATGTCCGAGCCCGTAACCAATGCCGGCATGAACACGCTCGTCGCCGTGGCCATCGCCCCATGCGGCACCGGCGATGAGCTGTCCGCCGAGGTCGCCGAGGTCGTGCGCGTCATTCGCGAGAGCGGCCTTCCCAACCGCACCACCTCGATGTTCACCGAGATCGAGGGCGACTGGGACGAGGTCATGCAGGTCGTGCGCGACGCAACCTTTGTGTTGGCGAGCAAGGGCATCCGCACCGAAGTCGTGCTCAAAGCCGATATTCGACCCGGATTTACTGACACCATGACCGGCAAGCTTGAGCGCATGGAAGCGCAGATCAAAAAGCAGGAGGAAGCACGATGAGTATCCGCGACAACCTTGATATCTCGGCCTATCTGGTACTCGGCCCCGAAAACACGCTCGGGCGTCCCGTGGGCGACGTGGTGGCCCAGGCGCTCGACGCAGGCTTTACCTGCATCCAGGTGCGCTCCAAGGTGGCAAGCGCCCGCGAGATCATCGCGCTGGCCGGCGACGCCGCGCAGGCTATCGCACAGGCTGGCAAGACCGGTCAGGTCGCCCTGTTAATCGACGACCGCCTGGACTGCGTACTCGCCGCACGCGAGCAGGGTATTGCTGTCGACGGCGTGCACGTGGGTCAGAGCGATATTCCCGTCGAGGTCTGCCGCAAACTATTGGGCCCCGATGCCATCGTGGGCCTTTCGGCCCGTTGCGAGGAGATGCTCGAGTACGTCAAGACCGCCGACATGAGCCTAGTCGACTACCTGGGCATCGGCCCACTCCACGAGACCGAGACCAAACGCGATTGCGGACGCGCGGCCGACGGCTCTATCATCACCAAGAGCTTTGAGGACCTGGCCGCACTCCACGCGGCAAGCCCCGTGCCCATCGTGGTGGGCGGCGGCGTCAAGACGGCCGACCTGCCGCAGCTCAAGGCCACCGGCGTCGATGGCTTCTTTGTGGTGAGCGCCGTCTGCAGTGCCGACGACCCCCACGCCGCCGCCAAGGAGCTCGTCGACACCTGGCAGCAGGCATAGGCTCAGGCCGAGCAGCTGATCCGCAGCCTCACATCTTTAGCAATAGAAAGCGCATCCCAGTTTGGACCTCCATTCCGGGATGCGCTTTCCGCCACAGCCTCTACCTTGCCAGATACGTTTCCAGCGCAGACAAAGACGACTCCGCATCGTGGCGGCCGATCTGATAGATGCGCTCGAGCTCATCGGGCTCGCGGCACAGCGACGGCACCTTCACCGATTCGCTCGGCCGCACCACAAAGATTTCGCCGGCAGCCTCGCGACGTGCCAGGTCATCGAGTGTGGCATTGTAGACCTCATGCCGATGCTCAAGCGCCGCGACAAACTCCGGATAGTGACGGAACACGCGACGTAGCATGGGCATCACGCTGTTGGGCTGCTTCACAAATCCCGCCGGCTGCGTGAGCACCACGATATTGCGGTCATACCCCTGCGCAAACAGCCATGCACTGGGAATAGAATCAGCCACGCCACCATCCAGATACTTATGCCCGTCAATAGCAACGGGGCGCGTCGCCACGGGAATCGCCGACGACGCCCGAATCCACTCGATATCCCGCTCGTCGCCATAGGGCAGGTCATGGTAGACGGCCTTGCCCGTCTCGATATCGGTACACACGCACGTAAATCGCATGGGGCAGGCGCGATACGCCTCCAAGTCGATGGGATCGCGCTCGATAGGCACCTCGTGATAGGCAAAATCGGCATTGAACATATCGCCGGTCCGCAGCCAGCTTGCTACACCCGCATAGCGCTTATCGGCACAATAGGCCTTGTTATAGCGAATGGCACGGCCGATCTGGCGCGATTTAAAATTGTAGCCAAACGCCGCGCCCGCCGAGACGCCCACCATATGGTCGCAGGTCAAACCGTGCTCCATCCAAACGTCGAGCACGCCCGCCGTATACATACCGCGGTAGCCGCCTCCCTCGAGCGCGAGCCCCACCGTGCGCGTCATAGTTGGCTGTGCCATGCGACCATCTCCGTCCCCGCAAATTTAAACGGAACAAGTATACCCATCAACATATACCGCCCCAGTCGCATTTTTATCGAACATCGCATCATCGCGCTGCCGTTTGTCGAATAATAGCCACCCACAGCATGTGCACCCCTATATAATTTTGTACTGTTGTTTATTACTGTTGTTTACACTACTCAGCTGTTATCAACAGCGAACATTAGCCGGCAAATTAACTCAACAACGCGGCAAGGCGGGGGCCTGGATACATGCAAAGCGCTGAGCAACGATGCATGTACACAACGAGCTCGCCCGACGCAATCCGCCCCGACCTCAGAAAGCCGCTTAGAACATGGATACTGTCAGCAATTACACCGAAACGCTCGAAAAGGCCGTCCGTGACCTTCTCGAGCGGCAGGAGGATCTGATCAGGACTGCCTTTACCGACCAGCTTACCGGGCTTGGCAACCGTGGCGGCTTTGCCCGTTCCATCGAGGAGCTCTGGGAGCAGGACGCCCCCGTTACCATGGCGTTCATCGATATCGACAATCTCAAGCACTGCAACGACGTCTTTGGGCATGACGAGGGCAACCGCTATATCTTGCAGGTAAGTCTCTATCTTAAGCTGTATATGAAGGTGGGCGAAGCGGCGTTTCGCATAGGCGGCGACGAGTTTGCCATTCTATCTACGATTGCAACCGAGGACGACCTCGCCGAACGTCTGAAACACTGCCGAACGGTTCTGCTCAAAAACAACGATTCCGAGATGCCCCACTCGTTTAGCTACGGAGTGTCACATGCCGACCCCGCCCTGGGCGAAGCTTCCAATCGCATGACGCTCGATGCCGACCATCGCATGTACGACTACAAGCTACGTCATGCCATGCACCTCGATCGACGCAATATCACGCAAGTTCACGCCGACGACTTCGAAATAAGCGATCGAATTTTTGACGCCTTTTCGATGCTCAACGAGGGCCGTTATTTCTTTATCGAGAACTTGGACAAACATCGCACCCTTTGGTCACAAGGCGCCTTGCGCGACCTTGGCCTTCCCTCGGAGCACATAGACAACTGTCGCGATTACTGGAAAACGCGCGTCCATCCCGACGACCTTGAGGCCTGCATCAACGACATCGACCAAGTCTACAACGGCACCAAGCACCGTCGCGTCATGCAGTATCGTGTGCGCAACGCCGTCGGCGACTACGTCCTTTGCCGTGCCCGCGGGTTTCGTATCGACGGCGACGGAAATGTCCCCTCGCTCTATGTCGGCGAGCTCGTCAACCACTCACTTGCCGAAACCGTCGACGCCGCCACAGGCCTCGGAACGCAGCGCATGCTGGCCAACGCCATCGATGCCTGCCGTCGCGACCGTTGCGAGACAGGGCTTATAGCGGTGCGCGTTCGTGGCACGACAAAGCTCAACGAGCTCTACGGGGCCGAGGCTGTCGACAACATGCTTGCCGAATACGCAGGCCGCATGCTGTCGATCACCCGCGGCAGGAGCCGGGTCTACCGTTCACGAAGCGTCCAGTTCGTCGTGCTCAGCAACGACCTAGACCACGAGGCATTCGAGCAACTGACCCGCCACCTTAAAGAGGCCGTTTTCGCCCCTGTTCGAATCGCAGGCGACACCATTACTCCCGTCTGCCTTGTCGTCCCGGCCTTTTACGAGCACTTAACCCATCAAGCGACCGCCGTTTTAGGCGAACTCGACCGTCGCCTTCGCACGGCCGGCGGGCTTGTTCCCAACGACAGCCTCCCTATACCCGAGGTCGAACGCAAAAGCGCAATCGCCGAACGCATCGATATGCTCACGGGCCTCTATCGACCCAGCGAGTTTATGCGGCGCGCCAACGCATTTCTCGAGGCAAGGCGCGACGGCACCTGGTGCATCGCCACGGTCGACATGGGCCACATGCGCCTGTTTAATGAATGGCACGGCCAGGCCGAGGGCGACCGCGTACTCGCCGATGTGGGCACGGTCCTCAAGGACATCGAGAATGCCGATATGGGCGTCGCAGGGTACTGGGGCCAAGATGACTTTTGCGTACTCATCCCTTTTAAGCACATCACCGTCCATCAAATCTACAACCGCGTTCGCGCCGCCGTGGCCAAGCATGATGATGGCGTAGGCTTCTGGCCGTCCATGGGCGTTTACCCCATCGACTCCAATGAGGAAATCACCATCGATGCGCAGGCCAAGGCCATGTTTACCAATCGACGCGCCAAAAACGACTTTAAGGAGCGCATTGCCGTTTTCCGCCCCGAGGAATATGAGCATGAGGTTGCGTTCCACCACACGCTAACCGAGTTCCAGTATGCGCTCTCAAACGGCCGCATCACGTACTACCTGCAGCCCCAGGTCGACATGGAAACCGGCGAGATCATTGGCGCCGAGGCACTCACGCGCTGGATTGACAAGGACGGTTCTCTCATTTCGCCCGCAACGTTTATCCCCGCACTCGAGGAAAGCGGCTTTGTGGTGACGCTCGACAAGTACATTTGGCAGGGTGTCGCCTCGTGGCTGCGCGAACGCATCAATCGAGGACTTCGTGTGGTTCCGGTTTCGCTTAATGTGTCGCGCGTGGATATCCTTGCCTGCGATGTGGCCGAGCATATGGGGGCGCTTGCCGCCCAATACAACCTACCGCCCGAGCTCATGCGTATCGAGATCACTGAGACGGCTTATACGGGAGAGTCCGAGGCCGTGGACAAACTGACGGCCGACCTGCACACCCGCGGCTTCTCGACCTATATGGACGATTTTGGCACCGGCCAGTCCACGCTCGCGATGCTCAAGAACGTCAACGTCGACGTCATCAAGCTCGACCGCACCTTTGTGCCCACCGACCGTGATCAAGGCCGCAGCACGCAAATCATTTCATCGATGCTCGAAATGGCGCAGTCGCTCCATCTGCCCGTCGTGGTCGAAGGCGTCGAGACAGATGAGCAGGCGAACATGCTACGACAAATGGGCGCCCGCTACGCTCAGGGCTTCCTCTACTACCGCCCCATACCGGCGAAGGATTTTGAGGCATTGCTCGATGGCGGCAATAACAACTGATTCGCTCGCGCGCAAAACGCCACCGTCGAAGGGGCATTTGTCTCCATTAGCTAACTTATATCCCCAATTCAAACCGAATTGGGGATATGATACAAACCGTTGTTCCGCCCAAGGAGGTTATCCATCATGAACGAGTCATATCGCCTGGGTGAGCAATCGATTATTGCCTATCTTCAGCGACTTGCGAATGGCATCTCGACTGCCAAACTCGATGTTGCCGCGCTACCTGCTGAACTACGCGCCGTTGGCGAGCAACTGCAAAAGACGCATGCCATCCTGCAACAAGAGCGCCGGCTGCTTGAGAGCAACGCCTATATCGACCCGCTCACCAACTTGGGCAACCGCAGCGGACTCGACCGTCACGTCGAGCAACTCTGGCGCAAAGGCGACCCCTTCACCTGCGCCTATATTGACATCGACCATCTCAAACATTGCAATGATAGGTTTGGCCACGCCGAAGGCAATCGCTATATTCTGAGCATCTGCCGCACGCTCTCCGAAACCATGGAGCAAGATGAGATGCTGTTCCGCATCGGTGGAGACGAATTTGTGCTTATCTCGCTCTCCGCAAACGAGACTGAACTCGAGCAGCGCTTGGAGCAGGTACGTGCCGGGCTGATCGAGGCGAGCTCAGGTGGCAAGGCGCCCATGATCGCCAGCTTTAGCTTTGGCTGCTCGCGCGTCGATCCACTTGCCGGCGACACGCGTCGCCAGATGACGATGGATGCCGATCGCAAGATGTATCGCTATAAGCTTATGCATCGCGTGCAGCAGCCGAAAGACGATGACGCGCCGCAACGCCCAATCGTCGACCAGCTTCCCTGCAACGACCGGGTGTTCCAAGCGATCTCCATGAGCTCCGAGACGCGCTATCCGTTTATCCTCAATCTCGATACTGGAGAATCGCAATGGTCGGTCAACGCCGTGCGCGATTTTGACCTGCCCTCCCAGCACCCTTTTAACTCGGTCGATATGTGGCTTGCCCGCGTTCATCCCGAGGACCGCGACAACGTACGCGCCGAGCTCGACATGGTGATAAACGGCACGTGGCACTTCCACTACATGCAGTATCGCGTAATGGATGCCACCGGAAAATACGTGCTTTGCGACTGCACGGGCTACCGCTTGGACGGCACCGATACCGAGCCCAGCATGTATGTGGGCATTATCATCAACCGAAGCCTAGCAGATACGACCGACTCGGTAACGGGCCTGGGCGATGTCCACGCGCTGGTCAACGCTATTGGAGAGATGCGCCGCGTGGCGCGCGAGGCAGGCTTTATTGCCATTAAGGTCGACGATATCGCCGAGGTCAATGCCCGCTTTGGATTCGATGCAGGCGACCGCGTGCTCGCCGAAAGCGCCGCCTGCCTCATGGATTGTTCGCGCGGCAAGGGCCGCCTGTTCCGCTCGACGGGGCCGATGTTCGTGGCACTCTTCGATGAACTCGGCCCCGAGGCAATCGACGAGATCGCAAGCGACATCGAACGGTTCCTGGGTTCTCCTGTGCTCATCGGCTCGCTTGAATATCAGCCGCCCATTCGCGTGGCCACGCTTCATCTGGACGGCGTCGACCGTCAGCCCGTTTCCATTTTGAACGAGCTCAAAGCGTTGCTCGGGAAAGCCGTGCAGGTGCCAGGTACCAAACTGGATTAGCGCCGCGCCCGCGCCGCCTCCCCCATCGTGCGATAATCCTCTGCAGAAGTCACCAAAAGCAGAGGGAGTTTGTGATGAAGGTTCTTTTAGTCAATGGCAGCCCCAAGGCAAACGGCAACACCGCCCGCGCACTCGCCGAGATCGCCGAGCAGCTCAATGCCGAAGGTATTGATACCGAGGTGTTTCAGCTGGGCGCCAAGCCCATTCGCGACTGCATCGGCTGCGGTCAGTGCGGCAAGCTTGGCGGTCGCTGCACCTTTGACGATGACGTGGTGAACGAGCTCATCGCTGCCGCCGAGCAGGCAGACGGCTTTGTCTTTGGCTCGCCCGTCTACTATGCGCATCCCAGCGGACGCATCCTCTCGGCACTCGATCGCGCATTCTATGCCGGCAGCAAAGCCTTTGCACACAAGCCGGGCGCTGCCGTCGCCGTTGCCCGTCGCGGCGGCACGTCGACCACCTTCGACGTGCTCAATAAGTACTTCACCATCAACCAGATGCCCGTGGTTGCTTCCACGTACTGGAACAACGTGTTTGGCGCCATGCCGGGCGAGGCCGCCCAGGACGCCGAGGGCCTTGCCACCATGCGAAACATCGGCAAGAACATGGCCTGGCTCCTGCATTGTATCGAGGCAGGACAGGCCGTCGGCATCGAAGCACCCGAAGCCGATCGCGAGCGCACCAACTTCATCAGGTAGAACGGCGGAACAAATACATGAACGTGCAAATTTTTGGCACCAAGAAGTCCTTCGACACCAAGAAGGCACAGCGTTATTTTAAGGAGCGCCGCATTAAGGTGCAGTTTATCGACCTTAAGGAAAAGGAGATGAGCAAGGGCGAGCTCACGAGCGTGATGCAGGCGGTCGGCGGTATCGACAAGCTGCTCAACCCCAAAGCCAAGGACGAGGAAACGCTCGCACTCATCCAGCACCTCACCTCTAGCCAGCGCTTCGACAAGCTACTCGAGAATCAGCAGGTCTTGGCCGAGCCCATCGTGCGCAACGGCAAAAAGGCCACCGTCGGTTATTGCCCCGATGTATGGGGAGCCTGGGAGTAGCCTGTGTTATTTGCCAGCGCGTGGGTATAAGAGCAGGCGTTTGGCATATGATTCAACTGTAAGCCATGTCTAACAAAGGAGGGCACATGCCCAACAAACCCGTAAAGATCATCATGCTTACCGGCTACCTCGGTGCCGGCAAGACCACATTGCTCAACCACATCCTCGCCAACGACGGCGGCATCCGCGCCGCCGTGATCGTCAATGATATCGGCGAGATCAACGTCGATGCCAGCCTCATCGCCGACGGCGGCCTTTCCGAGACCGACGACCTCATCCCGCTCACCAACGGCTGCATCTGCTGCACGCTTTCGGACGACCTTGCCAACCAGCTGCAGGGCATCGCCGATTCGGACGACTTCGATTACATCATCATCGAGGCCTCGGGCATTTGCGAGCCCATCCCCATCGCCTACACCATCTCGAGCTTCTGCGACGCGGCCAAGGTGGGCGGCGAACCCAAGCTCGCGCTCGACAACATCGTGGCCGTAGTCGATTGCGCCCGCATGTACGACGAGTTCAACGGCGGTCGCGACCTGCTGGCCGAGGATATCGACGAGGACGACATCGAAAGCCTGCTCATCCAGCAGATCGAGTTCTGCTCCACACTGATCCTCAACAAGACCGATACCGTGAGCCCCGAGCAGATAGCCGAGCTCAAGGCCATCGTGCGCAGCTTGCAGAAAGACGCCATGATCGTCGAGGCTCAAAACGGCGAGGTCCCCATGGAGGAGTTGCTCGACACCGACCGCTTCGACTTTATGCGCGCCTACAACTCCGCCGCCTGGATCGAGGCCATGGAGCATCCCGAGGAGCACGACGACCCCGAGGTGCTCGAGTACGACATCGAGACCTTTGTTTACTCGCGCCGCAAACCGTTTGACCTGCAGAAGTTCACCGATTTTGTTGAGCAGGAGTGGCCCGACGAGGTCATTCGCGTCAAGGGTCCGTTGTGGCAGACCGGCGATCCGGACATGTGCTACATGTTTGAGCAGGCCGGCCACCAGATGCGCCTGATGGAGAACGGCCTGTTTGTCGACTCGGCGCCCGAGGGCGAGAAGCAGAAGATCATCGATGAGAACCCCGAAATCATGCAGATTTGGGACGACGAGACGGGCGACCGCATGACGAGCCTGTGCATCATCGGCCGTCACATGGACAAGGATGCGCTCATCGCCTCCCTCGATGCCTGCCTGACCGACTGGCACCGCGCCTAGGTTTATCGAAGCGAGCGTTTGCCCGCCCACGTAACCGCTAACCACCACGAAGGCGCCCCTTCGTGGTGGTTTTTCGTTCTATGCCAAGGAGATTCATGTTCAACATTGTGCTGTATGCGCCCGAGATTCCGGCCAATACGGGCAATATCGGCCGCACCTGCGTGGTTACCGGCGCCCGCCTGCATCTGGTGGAGCCGCTGGGATTTTCGCTCGACGACAAGACGGTGCGTCGCGCCGGACTGGGCTACTGGCAAAACTTGGACGTGACGACTTATGCCGGCTGGGAGGATTTTCTTGCGCGTAACGACCTCTCCCCCGCCGACGAGCGCCTGCATCTGCTGACCAAAAAGGCACGCCGTACCTATGCGCAGAGTACCTACCGTGATGGCGACTACTTGGTCTTTGGCAGCGAGAGCTCGGGCATTCCCGAGCCACTGCTTGCCGCGGCACCCGAGCGCTGCGAGCGCATCCCGATGCTGCGCGATTGTGACTCACTCGATAACGCCGAGGCATGGGAAGCCCACGAGGAATCGCTGGGACATACCGAGGACAGCCACGAGGCCATCCTTCGGCAGGATATCTGCGGCAACTTCGTCAATCCCGACGACTACCGCATCAGCGCCCTCAACCTCTCCAACAGCGCCGCCATCGTCCTCTACGAGGCCCTACGCCAAACAGGCTTTGCAGGGATGTGACAA
The DNA here is from genome assembly GCA_036313175.1 of Collinsella sp. GTDB lineage: Bacteria > Actinomycetota > Coriobacteriia > Coriobacteriales > Coriobacteriaceae > Collinsella. The sequence goes on from JAXJMO010000020.1 coordinate 35,168, forward strand.
AGGAGCTGTCCCTTTGTCACATTCAAGCGCCACGCCGATGACACACACGCCTAATTGATGCTCCAGATAAAGAGCCCTCACTTTTAATCAGAATTAACTAAAGTAAAATAAAGTTAAACGGCGGTGTGAAAGGAGAGCCGTGTGAAATATCTCGAGAACCCGTTTACCCCTAGCTTTGGCGAGGTTCCTGCCCATCTCGCTGGCAGACAACAGATTATTCGGGATTTGGACCGTGCCTTCTTGAGCCAGCGCAGGCGCCCAGAATTGACCTCGATCTTCTCAGGCGCGCGTGGAACCGGTAAAACCGCTCTCATGTCGTCGCTCGCGACAAGGGCGGAATCCCACGGCTGGATAGCCGTAGAGACGACCGCGCTCCCGGGAATGCTTGAGGAAATCGAGCTCGGGACGAAACGCGCCGCAGCCCATCTCATCGACTCGTCCAACCACTTCGAAGTCACCGGTCTCGGAATTGCACCGCTCGGCAGCATCGAGGTCAGTCGCGTTCACGATGCCTCAACCTGGCGTTATCGCATGAGCGACATCATCGACCAGCTCAACGAGGCGGGCACCGGTCTGCTCGTCACGGTTGACGAGGTGGACCCGACACTCGACGAGATGATCCAACTCGCAGCCACGTATCAGCACTTTGTGACCGATGGGAAACGCGTCGCTCTGCTCATGGCGGGACTTCCCAACAACGTCTCGACGTTGCTGAACCACAAGACGGTCTCGTTCCTTCGCCGCGCCCAACAATATCATCTGGGTCGCATTGCCGACTATGACGTGCGCGAGGCCTTGATTCGCACAATTCAGGAAAACGATCGCCTGGCAGATGCTGAGGGAATCGATAGAGCCGTTCGCTCGATCTCTGGTTTTCCCTTCCTATTGCAACTCGTAGGCTACCGTGCCTGGGATCTCACAAGCGATTCGAAGGAAATCTCGTCACGCGACTTTGACCTGGGAATCAAAATCGCGCGCGACGAGATGGACGACCGAATCCTCGCGGCAACCTATCGGAAACTCACTGCAGAGGACAAGCGATTCCTCATCGCCATGCTCGATGACGAGGAAGAGTCCACCACCGCTGACCTTGTCGTGCGCCTTAGGCGTTCGCCGCAGCAGGTCTCCCGCTACCGACGCCGCATGATAGACGCCGGCATCATCGGGGAGCGAGGACGAGGGCTCGTCGCATTTGAATTGCCATTCTTCCGCGACTATCTCTCCGCTCAGTGCGTGAAATAGGCATCAATGAGGCAAAGGGACTGTCCCTTTGCCTCATTGTCTATAGGTAACGGCCAGTAACGCTCTTGGGACAGGCAGCGATATCCGCCGGCGTGCTGGCGCAGACGATTTGCCCGCCGGCGTCGCCACCGCCCGGGCCCATGTCGATCACATAATCGGCGTTACGGATAAGGTCGAGATCGTGTTCGATCACGATAACCGTGGCGCCCTTGGAAACAAGGCCGTCGAACACACTCAGCAACACCTGAACATCGAGCGGATGCAGTCCGATCGTGGGCTCGTCGAATACGAACACGGCATCGTCCTGCACGCGGCCCATCTCGCTCGCGAGCTTAAGGCGCTGTGCCTCGCCGCCCGAAAGCGCCGGCGTGGGCTCACCGAGCGTGAGATAGCCCAAGCCCAGGTCGTGCAAGGTCTGCAAGCGCGCCTGAACCTTCTTGAGTCCCACCGTGGCGTCGAGCGCCTCATCCACACTCATATCCATAAGCTGCGGCAACGTAAGCAGACTCCCGTCCTTGCCCTCGCGATGGATATGCGAAGCTGCGTCTGCATAACGTGAGCCGCGACATGCCGGGCAGACGATCTCGACGTCGGGCAAAAACTGCACGTCGAGCGATATCGAGCCCGTGCCATCGCACGTAGGGCAGCGCAAGGCGCCAGTGTTGTAGCTAAAGGCGCCCGCCTTGTAGCCGGCTGCCTTAGCCTCGGGCGTACGGGCGAAGGCGCGGCGCAGCTCGTCATGAATGTCGGCATAGGTCGCTACCGTCGAGCGTACGTTGGCGCCGATGGGCGTAGCGTCAATCAGATTTGCGCGGCCAATGCCCTCGGCATCGACCCAACGCACGTGCCCCGGCAAGCGCTCGCCAGCTGCCTGCGCCTTAAGTGCAGGAATGAGCGTCTCGAGCACGAGCGTCGTCTTACCCGAACCCGAAACGCCCGTTACCGTGACAAGGCGGCCGCGCGGGATATCAACCTCGAGCGGCTTGACGGTATGGATGGCCTCGGTTGCCATGCGGATATGTCCCTGGTCGAACATTTCGTCGTCAGTCACCTGCGGACGCAAGCGCTTGAGCTCGGCGCGCAAAAACGGCGCGATACGGCTGCCCTGCGATTGCTCGACCTCGTCTACCGTACCAGCGGCGATTACACTGCCGCCGCCTGCTCCGGCAACGGGGCCCATCTCGACCAGATAGTCGGCTTCCACCAGTACGCGCGTATCGTGGTCGACAACAACCACGGTGTTGCCGTCATCCACCAGATCGCGCATCACGCCCACCAAGCCGTCGACATTGGCGGGATGTAAGCCGATCGAAGGCTCGTCCAGCACATAGAGCACGCCCGTCGATCGGTTGCGCACCACGCGGGCGAGCTGAACGCGCTGGCGCTCACCCGTGGAGAGCGTGGCACCAGCGCGGTCGAGTGAAAGGTAATCGAGACCCAGGTCGACCAGACGACGGGCCACGCTCAAAAACGAATCGCAGATATCCGTCGCCATGGGCCGCATCTCGGGCGGCAAGGATGCGGGCACCCCGCGCACCCACTCAATCGCCTCGCCCAGCGTCATGGCCGCGGCCTGCGCCAGATTGATACCGCACACCTGGGGCTGGCGCGCAGCCTCGGAGAGACGCGCGCCGCCGCAATCGCGGCATGCTCCCTCACGCAAAAAGCGCGCAACGCGTTTGAGGCCCTTGTCGTCCTTAACCTTGGCGAGCGCATTCTCGACGGTATAGACGGCGTTGTAATAGGTGAAGTCGAGCGGCGTGGCACCCTCGCCGTTTTTGGGAACGTAGAGAATGTGCTTCTTAACCGCCGGGCCGTGGAACACGATGTCGCGTTCTTCAGGCGTGAGCTGGTTAAACGGCACATCGGTGCGCACGCCCATCTCGCCAGCCACTTGCTTCATCAGATCCCACATGAGCGTACCCCAGGGAAGCACCGCGCCCTCGTTGATAGTCTTTGACTCATCGGGCACCAGGCTCACTTCGTCCACCTCGCGCATGACACCGGTGCCGCCGCAGGTGGGACAGGCACCGCCGCTGTTAAAGGCAAGGTCCTCGGCGCTCGGCGCGTAGAACTCGCGACCGCATGCAGGGCACGTGAGCGACAGGCCCGCAGCCACGTTAAGGCTCGGCTCCACGCGCGCCCCGCAGTGCGGACACACGTGATGGGCGCAACGGCTAAAGAGCAGGCGCAGGCTGTTGTTGAGCTCGGTCATGGTACCAAAGGTCGAGCGCACGCCCGGCACGCTGGGGCGCTGATGCAATGCGAGCGCCGCCGGTACGTGCAATACCTCATCCACCTGGGCGTGTTCGACCTGCGTCAGGCGACGTCGAGTATAGGTGCTGAGCGCTTCCAAGTAGCGGCGCGAACCCTCGGCATAAAGAACCCCCAGTGCCAGCGAACTCTTGCCCGAACCCGATACGCCGGCAATACCCACCAGCTTTCCCAGCGGAATATCGATATCGATGTCTTTGAGGTTATGGACGCGCGCGCCGCGTACCTCGATAGCCTGCGGGCTCATCTTCTGTTCCGTCACCTTTATCACCCTACTAATGCCATAAAACTCGATCGCGAACGTACGCGCCCAGCATGGGCACGGTAAACCGGACGAGGCCGTATCCGGCAGCCTCGATGACGCGCTCGCGAATCAAGCTTGCGCGATATTTACTCGCCCAGCTTTGGGTACGATCGCAACGCTCAATGATATCCGCCATGCGCGTCGGCTTGCCCTCGTCAGCCGCCATGGCTTCAATAAAGAGGCGCTGTGGGCTGCGCAATCCGTAATACAGGGGCGCGTCGACCGCTTCATAGAACTCGGAGATGGCATCCACGTGCCCAGCCTCAACATCGCGCTCTTCAATGACCTGCGAGTCACGCCGAATGGCAGACCGCCACATGTAATAGCCCACCAGCTGAACCATATATGGATGCCCCATGCTCTTGTGTGCCGCAAGATCCGCCGTCCCCGCGTCAACGTAAAGACCAGCGTTTTTGACCGTCTGGATATATGAATCGCGCACCTTGGGCAAAGAAATCGCCCCCAGCGTACGCTGCTGGGCACGCCGCAAAAACGTCACGCTCGGCTCTTCGAGCAGATCGTCAACCATACTGGGTAAGCCGGCAAACACCAGCGCAAGACCGCGCTGGTCGCTATCGGACAAGCCCGTGGCATCCTGGTCTCCGAGCACCTGCTGATAGAGAACGGCAAGGGCCGCCAGCTCCTCGATAGACGCCGATTGTGCCTCGTCAATCGCAAACAGCATGCCTTTGCCTGGATCGAGCTTCTTAAGGCGCTCGTTGACCAGCCCGCGCAGCGTTTCACCCTTTGCACGCGCCGCCTCGACCGACATGCGCCCGAATGATGGACCGAGTTCCATTGACGTCACAACGGGTTTATTCGAGCGAAGTGCATCGGCCAAGCGGTCGCATAAGCCAAGCGAAGCGGAATCGGAGACAACCGCCCATCCGCGCTCATTGGCTAGACATTGCAGCTCCCGCAGGAGAACCGTCTTGCCGCAACCGCGGTTTCCCGTAATGAGCATGAGCCTGCCCGGCGCTCCGGCGCCGTTATCGAGCCCTTCCTCGAAATCTTCGATGACCGACTCGCGACCGATGAGTATCGGAGGCCGCTTGCCAGCCGTGGGCTTAAAGGGATTTGGATTCATGTCGGCCTCCTCGGATTGGCAAACCTTGGCAATAGTTATACCAACTTGTACCGAGTTATACCAATAGCATGTGACAAAGGAACTGTCCCTTTGTCACATGTGGCCGAAAAACTCGGCGTCTGCTGCTCGCCAGGGGCGAAAGGTGGCGGGATCGACCTTTACGTGCGCCGTGGCGGGGACGTCGTGCCACTTGACGGTGTAGCCGGCGCCATGAGAGCAGAAGACCGAGTCGGGCGTATTGGGCAGATCGGCCTCGGGCTTATAGGCGGCCGCCTCAATTACGCGCTCAGCATCATGACAGGGCGCGTGGCCGGCAAACTCCAGGTACAGATGCCCGTGGCCACTCGTATAGGCAGCCACCTCCAGCGCGTAATCCTGCACTTCGGATGCCGGCACGCGGCCCATGAGCTTGGCGCGGTCTCCCGCCATCGTCGGCGGCTCGTACTCGGCACCCATACGCGTAGCATCCGAAAGCGCCCGGCCCACACACTCCCCCGGCACCTCGAGCTCAAAGTGGTACCACGGCTCCAACAGCACCGCCGCGCCCGCCTCACGCGCCTGCATGAACCCCTGGCGAATCGCGCGGTACGTGGCCTGGCGAAAATCGCCGCCCTCGGTGTGTTTGGCATGCGCACGGCCGCCCGTGAGCGTAATGCGCACATCGGTGACGGGCGAGCCAGTCAGCACGCCCAGGTGATCGCGCTCCATGGCGTTGGTGAGCGCCAGACGCTGCCAGTTCAAGTCGAGCTCGTCAGTCGAGGTCACGGTGCCAAATTGCACGCCCGAGCCCGCCGGTAACGGCTCCAAACGCAGACGTACCTCGGCATAGTGGCGCAGCGGCTCAAAGTGGCCCACGCCCTCGACCGGCTGCGAAATAGTCTCCTTATAGAGAATGCCGCCGGGCTCAAACGCAATCGAAAGGCCAAAACGATCTGCCAACACCCGCTGCACGACCTCGAGTTGCACGGCGCCCATCAGCTGCAGGTGAATCTGCTCCAGATGAGTATTCCAGCTTACGCCGAGCATAGGATCTTCGTCCGCCAACTCAGTCAGTGCTTTGAACACCGTATGGACATCGTGTTCGCCTGGAAGCACCGTATAGGTGAGGACCGGCGCAATGACGGGCGCATCGCCCGCGGGCTCTGCGCCCAGGACGTCCCCCGGGCGAACGTGCGCAAGACCCGTCACGGCACAAATACCGCCAGCGGCAACTTCCTGGGCAAGCTCATACTTTTCGCCGTTATAGATGCGTACCTGATCGATCTTTTGCTCCCAAGTGGAGGCGCCAGAGCATCCCTCGACAACTTGCTTTGCACGCAGCACACCGCCCGTCACCTTGACCCAGGCAAGACGCTCGCCACGGTCTCCACGACTCACGCGGTAGACACGCGCGGCGAACTCCTGGGGCCATGTTCGCTCGTACATCAGAGTGCACATACCGTCGAGTAGCTCGTCCACGCCTTGGTCCTTGAGCGCCGAGCCGGCAAAGCAGGGAAAGAGCTTGCGCTCGGCAACCATGCGCGACAGCGTTGCGACAGAAAGCTCACCCGCCTCAAGAAACTCCTCGAGCGCCGCCTCGTCCAACGCAGCAGCGTCCTCCTGAACGGAGCCGCCCGCCAGCAGTTCGCTGGCATCCAGGCAGCCCTCGGAAAGACGTTGCCCAAGTTGTGCCAGCAAAACATCGCGGCCGGGATTCTCCAAATCGATTTTGTTGATATAGATGAACGTCGGGATGTCATAGCGTGCAAGCAGGCGCCACAGGGTTTCGGTGTGCCCCTGCACGCCGTCGTTGGCGCCCACAACTAAAATCGCGTAGTCCAGCGCGCGCAATGTGCGCTCCGCCTCGGCCGAAAAATCGACATGCCCCGGTGCATCCACGAGCATGACGTGGGTATCGCCATGGTCGAGCACGGCCTGCGACGAGAAAATCGTGATGCCACGTTCGCGCTCGATCGTGTTAGTGTCCAGATGCGAATCGCCATCGTCCACGCGGCCGCGCTTGCGAATACGACCCGCGTTGAACAGCATGGCCTCGGCCAGCGTGGTCTTGCCGGCATCGACATGCGCCAAGATTCCAACGACCGCTTGCTTCGACATGGCTCTCCTCTTATATACAAGCCCATCACACGCGGCAACGGGCACTCACGCTCCACACTGGATGATACAATTTACGGGCCGGCGGGCGAAGCGGGCCCTATCCCCCGACCGAGCTCATCGTCCCGCGTTGCCGCGCGGCGATTTTCGTAGGTTCGCGCCTTGCGAAAGCCGGCACCTCCCCTTTTCGTCTGCCCGGGCTCATCTGGGGCGATAACAACGCGAGCCCCACAACAACGCGTTTTACCAAAAATGGCCCCACTCGGGGCCATTTTCATTTCGGTGAAACGCTGGTATGCGACTCGGCCTTTATGCCTCGCGCAGCCAATCAAACGCGACGCGCGGCGTACCGTCCGACACATACACGACGCCGGCGCGCTTAAACCCGGCCTTGGCGATGGCGCCCTGCATAGGCAGGTTGTCTTGGTGCGTGTCGATGCGCAGATGGTCGATACGTTCCTTGGCAAAGGCAAACATCGCGGCCGCAACGCCATGCGTGGTGCCGTCGGATGCCACGCGGTGCAGCACGGCGTACGGAGTGTCGCTACGCCATTGACCGTCCTCAATGACGTCATAGCACTCGTCCGGGCCCGGTAAAAAGGCAAACGTCGCCACCACGCGGCCGTCGACTTCGCACACATAGCTGCCACCGGCAGCGATATCGGCAGCCAGCTGCTCGGCCGAAGGCGTGCCCTCGGGCCACTGCGTGGCGTTGCCATGCGCGCGCATAAAGGCGCGGGCCGCGTCATAAATAGCCATGACGGCGGGAATGTCGGTATCGAGGGTTTTTCTGATCATCACGCGGCGACCTCACGTTTATTGGTATCACTTTGGTTGAGCAATGATACCAGCGTTTGGAGAGAGGCGCGAAGCAGATGGGAAGCAAAAAGCGAGCCGCCTGGTCAAAGGCCAAAAGCGAGTTTTTGGGCGCTGCTACCGGCGGCGATATGAGCGACCTGTTTGCGCTCGAGGACGAGCGCCGCGACGCCCTAGACGCCGAGCGCGATGAAGCCTGGCGCTACAAGTCGTGCGAGCGCAAAAACCGTTACGACACGCGCGCCGAGGCCGAAGCCGTTATGGCCGACTGCGAAAACCGCGGACGCCGCGGGCTGGCCTGCTACAAATGCGAATACTGCGGCGGCTGGCACCTGACGTCGCACCCTTGGAAATAGGGACCGCATCGGCACGGCACTAGCGAAGCCCCGGTAATCGCACGCAAGCTACGAGCGCGGCGGCACCAACACATCGTAGCGAACGGCCTTGCCCGCAAGTTGATAGCTCGGCTTAACGCCGGCAAGCAGTGGCCCCTTCACCGGCCGCTTGATAACGACCTTGCGCGGGTGCACCGCAAGCGCAGCTTCGACCAGCGTCTCCTCATCGGCGCACGGCTGTTCCAGATGATGCAAGAGTTGGAACTTCTTTTTAACCGCCGCGCTCTTGGTGCGCTCGGGAAACATGGGGTCCAGATACACCACGTCGGGAGCCGCAAGCTCGCCCTGCCCGATCAACTCAGCTGTATGGCGAAGACCGGCAATGCTGTCCTCGCCCGCATGTAAGCGCATGCGGGCCACGGCAGCAGCAAGCGCCGGATCATCTGCCGCGCGATCCAAGGCATCCTTGAGGAGCGCCGCGATCACGCAATCCTGCTCATACAGATCGACGGTAAAGCCCGCGGCAGCCAGCAGTAGCGAATCCTCGCCAAAGCCCGCCGTGGCATCAATCGCCCATGGGCGCTCGATGCCCTTTGTGCGCGCAGCCTTTACCAACAGCTCTTGCTGCAAACGGCCCTGTTTGAGCCGCGGAAGCATGCGAGTAAAATCGGCTCGCAGCTCCATCGAGCCGTCGGTGAGCGTGAGGCCCTCGGACTTCCCGGTCAGCTCAAGCCCCGCGGCCCGAGCAACAGAAAAGGGATCGACGACGCCCATGGACACTCCTTAACAAGCAAAACGAATACGCGGGGCGCCGTTTATGCCAGCACCCAACCGTCCGCTATTGTCCCACATGCGACATGGCCCACAGCATCCCAATGCAAAGCACCGCCATCAATCCCGTGCACACGGCAGCGATCACGGAATCGCCCATGCGCCTTCCCAGCGACCGCGGCTCTCGTACTTGCTCTGCTCCGTACATCATGACTCCTCCTTGAGACCAGCTCCTTGTTACGGCCTCATCATCGCAGCGCCGCACATGAGCTGCCATCGATTTGGCTTACGTCCAGCTTTCCTTTTTGAAAGGTTGGACCGTACAGGCAAGAGACGCTTTCAAACGCATGCATCGTCCCGTTGAACTACAATGTGCTTCACGATATGTGCCGTAACCTGGGCGCGACAGATTCTCCGCGCCCGCATCGAAAGGACCAGCTATGAGCGCTGCTCGCAAGACACTCAAAATCCTTGCCCTGATTTATTTTGTTCTGGGCATCGCCAGCCTCGTCATCGGAATTGCCGGCATTGTTACCGGCAATTTTGGATCCGCTTACGGATCGAACGCCACACTCGCCGCTGTTGTGGTGATTGTTAAGGGCCTCGTCGACCTTGCCGCAGGCGTCGCCGGTATCAAGGGCGCCAACAAGCCTTCGCAGGTAGACGGCGCATTTAAGCTCGGTATCGTTGCCGCGGCAGCCACGCTCCTCCAAGCCGTGCTCACGCTTCCCGCACTCGGCGGCAGCTCCGTCAATATCATCGCCTTTGTTATTGTGGTCTACGACCTGTTCTTTGTTCAGCAGGCACACGCCGTTAAGGCCGAGAACAAGGACCGCCTGTAAGTGCCCGCTTCTCATAACCTCTGTTGCAGCCAAGCAACTAAAAAGGGCCGATCGCGCATCTCCGCGGTCGGCCCTTTACGTTTGCCTAGATAAAACCTACCAAAATAAACCTGTCCTTTTTTGGCAGGTTGTTAGCTGTGGCGGTACTCGGCGATAATGAAGTCGATATCGGTTTGGAGCGTGTCCAAGTTTGCCAGGCGCTCTTTGTCGGCAGGGCGCGTGCGGTAGTAGTATGGCGTCATCTGGAACACCGCCTCGATGTCGGCCTGGGTCTGGAGCGTAATGTTCGCAGACACCCGCCGCGTTCCGACCAACTCGAGCTCGGTAGTCTTCGGCAGCTTCTCATCGTTAAGGTACGGCGTGTCGTAGAGCACCTCCTTGAGCCCAAACAGATGACGGGCACCCGGCACCACGGTGTAGAGCGAGCCCTCGGGCGCCAGCACGCGGGCAAACTCACGCTCGTTAAAGGGAGCGAAGAGCTCGGTCACCATATCAAAGGCGCCATCAGCCACGGGGATATCCTTCATGTTGGCCACGAAGTAGGTCGCATCGCCGCGCTTGGCGGCAAGGCGTACCATCTCCTTGCCCAGGTCGAAACCGTAAGCATCCACGCCCGGCACCGCGCCCATGGCACTCGTGTAATAGCCCTCGCCGCAGCAAATGTCGAGCAGCGTCATGGGGCCATTCGTAGACGTGGCACGCCCAGACACCTGCTTGCGCACCAACTCGACCATCGCATCGCGCAACGGCGCATAGTATCCGCGGTTCAGAAAGTCACGACGACTGCGCGCCTGTGACTTGGGATCGCCCATAGAGTCGCCGCTCTTGGACGAGCGCAGCAGATATAGATAGCCCTCGCGAGCACGGTCAAACCGGTGTCCGCCCGCGCACGCAGCACCGCGCTCATCGTCCACCAACGGCTCATGGCAAACGGGACACAACAACATGGCAACTCCTTAGCGCGAACAACACAACGCTCACCATTGTCGCACGCCTTCCCCACCTAGTCATTGGGGACGTTCTTGAATGACTAGTCGTTTAAGAACGTCCCCAACGGCTAGTCGATTAGGAGTATCATCGTCTGCGCAAATGAGCACGAAAGAGCATGTTAGAGATTGAGAGCGTATGGCTGATACCGCATCTAAGCACATTGACATGACCACCGGATCGCTGTGGCGCAATGTTCCCCTGTTCGCCTTCCTCGTGGCCGCCACGAACATCTTGGAGCAGCTGTCGAACCTCATCGCCACGGTCATCATCGGTAACTTCTCGGGCGGCCAGGGAACCCTCGCCATGGCGGCGGTCGGCTCCAATGTTCCGCTTACCAGTCTTATGCTCAACCTGTTTATTGGCATGTCGCTTGGCTCCAACGTGGTCATCGCCAACGCTATCGGCCGCAACGATCAGAACATGGTCAAACGCGCCGTCCATACCTCGATTTTAATGGCGCTCGTGGGCTTTGTCGTCATCGCTCTGGGCGAGATCTTTGCCGAGCCCATGCTCGCCGCGCTCAACGTTCCCGCCGAAACCATGCCGCTCGCCTCGCTCTACCTGCGCGTCTTTTTGCTCAGCCTGCCCTCAATCTTGCTCTACAACTTTGAGGCCGCGATCTTCCGCTCCGTCGGCATCACCCGCATGCCGTTGCAGGCGCTTGCCGTGTCCACCGTCCTCAACATTGGCCTGGACCTCATCTTTGTCCCCGTACTCCACTGGGGCGTCGCGGGCGTCGCCATCGCCACCGCCATCGCCTACACCGTCAGCGCCGCTACACTCTTTATCCGCCTGCTCAAGACCGACTCCGTCGTCCGCGTCACCCCACGCGACCTGGCTATCGACCCCGTCGCCCTCAAGCGCATCGTCAAGATCGGACTGCCCGCCGGCATCCAAAGCGCTGTCTTTGCCGTCGCCAACATCATCATCCAGTCCGCCATCAACAGCCTGGGCACCGAGGTCATGGCGGCATCGAGCGCCGCCATGAGCCTGGAGTACGTGTGCTACAACCTGCTCAACAGTTTTAGTCAGGCTTGCACCACCTTTGTGGGACAAAACCACGGTGCTCGCCAGATCGACCGCTGCACCAAAACGCTTAAGGTCTGCCTGGTCGAAGGCGGTATCGTTGCACTCATCACAATTATCGTTATTGTCGGTCTGGGGCGCGAGATCCTATCGCTGTTCAACAGCGACCCCAACATCGTCTCGATCGGCTATATCCGCGTGTGCTCGATCTTCCCGGCGTACGCCTTTAGCATGTTCTACGAAAACATGTCTGGCTACCTGCGCGGCTTTGGTATCTCGCTCATGCCCGCCCTCATCACCATGATCTGTGTCTGCGGCATCCGCTTCTATTGGGTGTTCTGCGTGTTCCCGCACTTCCGCACCTTTGCGAACATCATGATGGTCTACCCCATCAGCCTGGGCACCACGGCGTTCTTTATGGTCGTGGCGGTACTACTCTGCCACCCGGCACGCACCTATCGCGCCGCCCAAGCCAAAGCGACAGCCCGCTAAACACCGCACTCAACGCCACGCCAGTCATTAATTGACAATATGCGAGCTCATATAGTCGATAAAGCGCCTCGTGGCGATGGGCATGGTGTCCCAGCTGCGCCAGGCGGCCACCACGTCGCGCGAGGGGGCATGCACGATGGGCCGCACACAAATATCGGCTCGCATGCCCTCCACAGTACGGCGGTAGAGCATGCTCACGCCCAGGCCTTCCTCCACCATCGCCATGATGGTGTAGTCGTCGGTCACCTCGCTCGTCACGTGCGGCGACAGCCCATGCGCCGCGAATGCATCGAGCACCAGGCTCTGTTCGCCTTCATCCAGCAGCACAAACGGCTCGGACGCTAGGTCAGCGAGTGTCACCTTTTCCTTTGCCGTCAGCGGATGCGCCGCCGGCAACAATGCCACCAACTCGTCGTGATAGACCACACGCTTCTCGAGCCCAGCGGTAAATCCGCGTGCCGTAAAACAAAAATCAACCACGCCATCGTGCACCCACTGGGCGTTGCGCGTGTAATCGCCCTGCTTGAGGGTAAAGTGTACGCCCGGGTGCAGGGCCCCAAAGTCGCGGATCACGCGCGGCAATACGGTTCGACTCACGTTGGTAAACGTCGCGATGCGAATATCAGTCGACGAAAGTCCCAGCAGCTCCTGGCGCTTGCCCTCGAGCTCGGCCTCGGCGGTCACAATCTGGCGCAGGTACGGCAGATATTGTTTACCGTCGCGCGTAAGCGAAACACCCTGCTTACCGCGCTCGATAAGCGTGGTGCCCAGCTCGCGCTCGAGCGCCTTGACGGCCTGGCTCACCGCGCTTTGCGTATAGCCCAGCTCGTCCGCCGCACGTTTCAGACTGCCGCAATCGACCACCATACATACAATCTGATACCGCGATGCCATCGTGCCTCCACATCGATGTAGCCGTAAAACGTTTTGCCAGGGCTTTTCGCACCCGCTTTAGCATTTCTTAATCATACTGAAGATACATTCGCTTTACTACATCCAAATCTGGGAGCAGAATCCTTTTTGCGAAACCGTTCTGTAACAAAAGGAGTCCCATGGATCGCAAAAAAGCAATCGCGCTCTCATTTTCCGTTCCCGTCGCATGGGGCTTTTCGTATCCCCTCATGAAGATCGGCATGGACAGCATGAACGCCACGAGCATCGTCGCGCTACGTTGCATCATCGCCTTTGTGGTCTGCCTGCTGCTCTTCCACAAGCGCGCTTTCCGCATCAACCGCGACCTTATGGTCCGTGCCGCCATCATCGGCGCCATTATGGCAACCGAGCTCACCTGCATGTGCCTGGGCTCCAGCCTCACCTCTGCCTCCACTGCCGGCTTTTTGCAGAGCCTGACGGTCGTGATCGTACCGTTTGCCAACGCCGCCCTGCTGCGTCGCGCCCCCGAGCGCAAAGTGCTCGTCGGCACCGCCATCGTCACCTGCGGCATGCTGCTGCTCTCGGGCGCCGACTTTACCAGCCTGAACCCGGGCGCGATCATCATGCTGCTCTCCGCCTTTGTCTACGCCGGACACATCATTGTGGCGAAGCGCTTTGTCGAAGATGTCGACCCGCTGGCTCTGGGCGTTTGGCAGCTGGGCTTTGGCGGCTTGTTCTCGGGCATCGCCGCATTCACCTTTGGCGGCTTCACGCTTCCCAGTACGCCCAGCGAGATCGTAGTCGTCGTCGCGCTCGCACTCATCTGCTCTGCCTACGGCTTTATCACCCAGACGCTCGTGCAGCCCCACGTGCCTGCCGAGACCACCGGCTTTGCCTTCTCGCTCGAGCCGGTCTGCTCCGCCGTCTTTTCGTTCTTCCTAGTCGGTGAGGTCCTGAGCCCCATCGCCTTCCTGGGTGCAGCTCTCATCCTCACCGGCGTCATGGCGGCAACCGTCGAGCTTCCGCGCCTCCGCGCACATGGACAGGCTCGCATGGCAGGAGCGCCCGAGCACGTCTCGTAGACCCCACTCTTCATACAGCCGCGGCATAAAGGCAACCGGTGCGCCTTTACAATAGATGCCAACAGAGCATCTGACGTAAAGGAGCCCCATGGACACCGCAACTCGCGACCGCAACATAGCAACTTGGTTGGGCGATGCGCCGCAGCCGGTACGTGACACTACGAACCAGCTGCTCGAGCGCATCGCCCTTTTGCGTGCCGAGCAGACTATCTACCCGGCACAAGACGACATCCTCAATGCCCTCGCCTACACGCCGGCCGACCAGGTCAAGGTTGTCATCTTGGGTCAAGACCCCTATCACGGACCCAACCAGGCTATGGGGCTGTCGTTCTCGGTCCCCGCGACGCAAACCAAGTTGCCGCCGAGCCTGCGCAACATCTACAAGGAACTCAATGCCGATCTGGGCTACCCCATTCCCGCCACGGGAGACCTAACCCCATGGGCACAGCAGGGCGTCCTGCTCCTCAACACTACGCTCACCGTGCGCGAGCATGCCGCCAACTCGCACGCCAGGCTGGGCTGGAGCACGCTCACCGACTACGTTATCGAACGCTGCTGCCAGCTGCCCCAACCGGTTGTCTTTTTGGCATGGGGCCGCTTTGCCCAGCAGATGGTCGAAGGCAAGCTCGCCGCAACTGGCGCGGGCAAGGCAACCGACAAGTTCTGCCTGGCCTCCACGCACCCCTCGCCGCTTTCGGCCAACCGTGCCACGGCAGAACTCCCCGCCTTTATGGGGTCGCGTCCCTTCTCGGCAGCCAATCGGCTACTCGAACAGCACGGCTCGACCCCCGTCAACTGGACTTGCCTCGGCTAACAATCGATACATCAAAAACGCGCCCGACGGCTTTCCATCGGGCGCGTTTCCTATTCGGGCCATATAAATTGTGTGCGGCCGGCCTCGCCACCGTCAATGAGCAGACTCTGTCCGGTCATAAACCGGTTGGTCACGCCCACAAAGTAAATCCACTCGGCGATCTCTTGGGCAGTGGCCCAGCGTTTAAGCGGCGTGAGCTCCATAATCTGGTTCCACAGGTGTTCGTCTTCCATCACGCAACGGTTGAGCGGCGTGATAACGCCGCCCGGGTCCACACTGTTGGCGATGGCCTGCGGTGCCAGGCGGTTTGCAAGGTTCTTGGTGTAGGCGATAACGCCGCCTTTGCTGGCGGCATAGGCGGGAAACTCCGAACCCGTATGGCCGCTCGCCGACCCCACATTGACCACGGATTTGATAGCCGGCGCCGGCTTGGCGGCAAGCCCCTCCCCCACAAAGGCGTAGCGCTCGGTCACGTTGATGGTGCCACACAGGTTGGCGGCAATGTCATCGGCCGAATCCTGCGTGCCGGCAACGTTCACGATCACTTGGGGTTCAAGGTCGCCTGGAAACGAGCCCGGCTCACGGACATCAACAATCAGATGGCGGTAGCGCTCGTGTTCGATCGCCGCCGGCAGCAGATCAAAGCCCACGACCTCGTGGCCCTCGTCCAAAAAGTGCTGCACGCATGCGGCTCCGATACCGCCCGAAGCACCCGTGATCAAAACCCGCATACTTGCTCCTTAGGCGGTTGCGTGGCGCTCGAGGTACTCGGAGCCCACATTCTCGCGCTCCCAGCCGCGCACGACCTTGTAGCCAACGGGGCTTAGGAAGACCTCACACAGCAGCTCGGCGATGGCACCCGTCAGCGAGCACATAAGGACCTGCACCCAGGTCCAACCAAAGAACGTGTGGCTCACCACAATGGCAAAGACCAGGTTGTCGATAAACTGGCCAACGCCCGTGGACACATAGGAGCGGAAGGCGAAGCTCGCAAAGTTATTCTTTTTGAGCATACGGCCGAGCGACTGGTTGAGCGTGGAGTTAACCACGGCAGAAACGAGCATTGCCAGCGAAGAGCCCAACACCACGTACCAGGTGCCGCCGATGGTGGCGTTAAGGGCGGTGTTGACCTCGATCATGCCCGTGTCGTAGTAAGCGCCCCACATGCCGGGCGTGAGCGAACACGCCCAAAAGCACAGGCTGACGGCGAGGTTGACCAGCAGCGCAAGGATAGAGATTTTGATGGATGCCTTGGCGCCAAAGCGCTTGCAGATCATGTCCTGGCACAAAAACGAAACCCAGCTCACCACAAAGCCGCAATCGAGTGCCAGATACGGCAGGCTGATAAGCTCTTTGTTGGCCAGCAGGTTCATCATGATGACGCTCACGAAAAACAGCGAAACCGTTGCCGCGGGAATGCTCCGCAACAGGACCTTGTAGTCCTCCATGACCTTCTTGATCATTATGTACTCCTTTGGTTTTAGGTTTAACGAGCAGGATATCGGACCCGAACTGCTCGGACGTCCCGGTCTTGAGACGACGTGGGTATGATAGCCGCTCGCGCGGCATAAGGCAAACAAACGGCGCGGCAGCCCCACAGGACCACCGCGCCAATGCGTTAAAAGGCTACGTTGCCAAACTCCGACAGGATCAGGTCGGGGTTGTGGTCGGTTGCCCAATCCACGTTCCACGGGCTCGTGAACAGCAGCAGCTTACCGCCGCGCATGTCCTCGACACGCAGCGTGTCGCGCGTGAGCGAAAGGCCCGGGATATCGATAGTGTCGGGGTCGTTCTGGATCCAGCGGATGTCCGTATAGGGCAGCGGCTGGCGACGAACCTCAACACGGTACTCAGCCTTGAGGCGGCGCTCGAGCACCTCAAA
Organism: Collinsella sp.; assembly: GCA_036313175.1. Classification (GTDB taxonomy): domain Bacteria; phylum Actinomycetota; class Coriobacteriia; order Coriobacteriales; family Coriobacteriaceae; genus Collinsella. The sequence goes on from JAXJMO010000020.1 coordinate 52,092, forward strand.
CTGCAGCACGCCGACCACGCCCACGATGACGCTCTCCATGCCGGCACCCAGTTCGCGGAAGATCTGGATGGCACCCTCCTGGGCAAGCTCCTCCATACCCTTGACGAACTGCTTGCGCTTGAGCGTGTCGACCTGCGTAATGCGAGCGAACATCTCGGGGGCAAACGTCGGGATCTGCGGATACTGCACGTGGCGCTTGCCGGAGCACACGGTGTCGCCGATGCTAAAGATACCCGGGTCGAACAGGCCCACGATATCGCCCGCGTACGCCTCGTCCACGATGGCGCGGTCATCGGCCATCATCGACGTGCCCGTGGCAAGTTTAAGCTTGCGGTTGCCCTGCACGTGGAAGGCGTCCATGCCGCGCTCGAACTTACCCGAGCAAATGCGCACAAAGGCGATGCGGTCGCGGTGGTTCTTGTCCATGTTGGCCTGGATCTTAAACACAAAGCCGCTAAAGTCGTCGCGGCAGGGATCGACCGGTTCGCTGGTGAGCGTATCGGTATAGGCGCGCGGCGTCGGGGCCAGACGCAAGAACTCCTTGAGGAAGGGCTCCACGCCAAAGTTGGTGAGCGCCGAGCCAAAGAACGCCGGGCTCAGCTTGCCGCAGGCCACAGCATCCAAGTCGAGCTCGTCGCCGGCGCCATCGAGCAGCTCGATGTCATCCATCAGGTTCTTATGGTTCTCCTCGCCGATGAGCTCATCCATGGCGGGGTCGCCCAGCTCGGCCTCGACCTCGGCGACCTTCTTGGTGGCGTTGGCGTGGCCATCGCCCTCAAAGGCGATAACGCGACGGGTCTGACGATCGAATACGCCGCGGAAGTTGCGGCCGCTGCCGATCGGCCAGTTCATGGGATACGTGTTGATGCCCAGGACGTTCTCAATCTCCTCCATAAGCTCAAACGGATCGCGAGCCTCGTGGTCGAGCTTGTTCACAAAGGTGAAGATGGGAATGTGGCGCAGCGTACAGACCTTAAAGAGCTTTTTGGTCTGGGCCTCGACGCCCTTGGCGCCGTCGATGACCATGACCGCGGCGTCGGCGGCCATAAGGGTACGGTAGGTATCCTCCGAGAAGTCCTGGTGGCCGGGGGTATCGAGGATGTTGACGCAGGCGCCGTTGTAGGTGAACTGCAGGACCGAGGAGGTAACGGAAATACCGCGCTCCTTCTCGATGTCCATCCAGTCCGAGACGGCATGCTTGGCCGAGCTCTTGCCCTTGACCGAACCGGCGGTCTGAATGCTGCCGGTATAGAGCAGCAGCTTCTCGGTAAGCGTGGTCTTACCGGCGTCCGGGTGGCTGATGATCGCGAATGTGCGGCGCGACGAGATTTCATCCGACAGGCTTGCCATGCGGATCCTTTCTTGCATTAAGTGCATTACGTCGATGTAACCGTACTATTGTAGCCGCGAAATCTCGGCATAGGGCACCTATCAGGACAAATTCATCAGTTGGGGCCTAGGGTAGCAGTCGATGGCGACACTCCGCAGCAGTTTGTCTCGATCTGTAACATCTAGACGGTTTTTGAACCTCTTCCTGTTACAGATTTAGACAAACAGGTGGACGTCCCAGAAAGATCTCGATCTGTAACATCTAGCCACTCAAAACGGGTCCATCTGTTACAGATTGAGATATAAGGATAGACGGGTGCCCAATGTCTCGATCTGTAACATCTAGCAGCCAAAATCTTCTCCAGTTGTTACAGATCGAGACAACCAGGTGGGGCCCGCCAGCAAAATCTCAATCTGTAACAGGTAGCCGTCCAAATCGGTTCCAGATGTTACAGATTGAGATGAATGAACGAGCGGACAATCCCTATTTGCCTCTTGCATAACTGTGCATAGTGTATATATACTGTGCTTACCGGTTATATACACGTGTAGCCCATCAGCTAAGGAGCCGCTGTGGACATCATCCTATCCAATTCGAGCGACAAGCCCATCTACGAGCAGATAACCTCGCAGGTCAAAGCCCAAATCCTTTCGGGCACGCTCGCTGCGGGAGCCAAACTCCCCAGCATCCGTGCACTCGCGAGCGACCTTGGCGTGAGCGTCATCACCACCAAGCGCGCCTACGCCGACCTGGAGCAACTCGGTTTTATCTGCACCGTGCAGGGCAAGGGCTGTTTTGTCGCCGAGGGCAACCAGGAGCTCTTGCGCGAAAACCAGCTCTGCCATATCGAAGAGCTACTTGCGAAAGCGGCAAGCCAAGCCGAAACCCTGGGCGTCACACGCGACAAGCTGCACGAGATGCTCGACCTGGTAGCCCCCGAAACCATGCAGTAGCCATCTGCAAGAAAGGCTATACCATGCAGAACTTGCTAGAACTCAAAGGTATCTCACGCCGTGTGAGCGACCGCTTTTCACTACGCGATGTCACGCTCGCCGTGGAGCCCGGCCAGATTGTTGGCTTTGTGGGCGCAAACGGCGCCGGCAAAACAACGACGATTCGCGCCGCGCTTGGGCTTATAAAGCTCGATGCCGGCGAAGTGCACCTGTTTGGGCAGCACTGTGGCGCCGACGCGCCCGATGAAGCGCAGCGCTGCTTGCACACTCGTGTCGGCCTCGTGCTGGACACATGCCCCTTCCCTTCCACACTCAAGGTGACCGAAGTTGAGGCACTCGTAAGCCCGGCGTACCCCGCCTGGAGCCATGGCGCCTTCGCCGACCTCCTCAGCCAATTTGGCCTCGATCCCAAGGCAAAGGTCAAGGACCTTTCCCGCGGCATGGGCATGAAGCTGCAGCTTGCCTGCGCGCTCAGCCACCAGGCCAAGCTGCTCGTTTTGGACGAAGCCACCGCGGGGCTTGATCCCATGGCACGCGAGGAGCTGCTTGATGAGCTGCTTGCCTTTGTCGCCGACGGCCAGCACAGCGTGCTGCTCTCGAGCCACATTACGTCTGACCTCGATCGCGCCGCCGACCGCGTCATCTGCATCGATAATGGCTCGATTATTTTTGACCTGCCGCGCGAGGACATTACCGACCGCGCCGGCATCGCCCACTGTACCCAAGCACAGGCCGCCGAGCTTATGGCTTGCGTCGAAGGCGCCCGTGCCGTCCACCACGCCTATAGCGTGGACGTGCTCGTGCCCAACCGTCGCGAAACGCTCGAGGCCTTTCCCGAGATTCCCTGCGATCGGGCAACCATTGATGACTATCTGCGCCTCATGCTGAAAGGGGCTTCGAAATGAAACGCGCCTTTATGTCCGAGCTCGCCATCGTTCGCACGCTCACCCCGAGCATCGCGGGCGTCGGCCTGTTCATCTTCGTCGTGCTAACCCTTGCCAACGCGTCGGATGGCGATTCCGGCATGAGCGCCGGCGCCTGCGCGGTCAGCGCCATGTCGCCCATCATGGTCATGAACTCGCTGGCCGGCTTCGACAATCAAAACGGATGGGGGCGTTATCGGGCAACGCTGCCTCTCACGCGCAAAGACATTATTTGCGCACGCTACCTGAGCATCATTGTCTTCTCGGCTGTCATGGCGTGCGCCGCCGCGCTTCTGAGCATCGTCTCCATCCCGCTATTCAACAGCGTGGGCATCCCCTCGACGGGACAGACGGTCTTTGAGATCGCTATAGCCTCGGCAGCATCGATGCTCATCTCCCTCATGATGGTGTTTTTGGCACAGCCGCTGTTCTTCCGATTTGGACACATGGAGGCACTGCGCCTATCCGTCGGCCTGTTTGCCCTGCTCTGGTGCCTTGCCATTGCCACGTTGAGCTCCTCCAACCCCATCAGCAACTGGCTCATGTCGATTGCCGGAGCGAATCCCGATCCCGCCGTCCTTGGCTGTCTGTGTGCAGGAATTGCAGTACTGGCGCTCGCACTATGTGCAATCAGCTGCACCGTCAGCACCAAGGTTTATCGAGTACGCGATCTGTAGCCACGCGTGTCTCAATCCACGAAGGACGCAATCGCCGCCCCTCCCCGTAAATCCGTGACAAATGGCATATCCCCAGCGTGAGCCACCGTACTACTTGCGCAGCGGCTTGGGCAGCGGAATGCCGGCGGCGATGACGGCCGCGATGATCATGCAGACGATACCCTTGAGTGGGAAGCACATGAGCAGCAGGCCCACGACCATGATGGGCTGGCGCATGACGGCGCCCATCGTCGATGCCGTGCAGACGGCGACGCAAAAGACCGGATCTGCGCCGGTGAGGATGGCAAGGCCATAGCCCAGGCTTACGCCCGAGAAGATAACCGGGAAGAAGTGACCGCCGCGCCAACCAAGGTTGATGAGGGCGGGCGTCAGCATGGCCTTAACAAGACCGGTCGCGATAAGCACGCCAGCGGGAATGGTCAGATAGGTTTCCATGAGCACGTCGGCCTGGGTCTCGCCGGCAAACATGGTATAGGGCAGGACCGTGCCACAGATGGCGAGTGCCAGACCGGCCAGCATGGCCTTGACGACAGGACGCTCCCCTATTGCATGGGACAGTGCCTCGCTTGCATGCTCAGAGACAAAGTACAGCCAGCCGCAGACGGTGCCGATCAACGACAGAGGGACGAGCCAGGTAAGCTCTAGGTTGCCCACCTCGGCGGACTCGAACCTGGGCATGCCCATGCCGCCGCCCACAAGCTGTCCAAGCAGCAGGTAGGTGCCCAGACCGCCGGCAATCGCAATACCGTAGACCACCGTCTTTTGCGCCTTGGGCAGCTTGATGGTGATCTCGCCGGACGCGGACTCATCGTCGGCGTCTTCACCCTGGCCGTCGGTGCTACCGGCAAGCGGCGCCACAAAGCCAAAGACGGGCGCGGTAAAGAGCGCCGTCAGGGCAGCCTGGGTGCCCAGCAACGTGAGCTCCCTAAACTCGGCGCCAAAGCGACGCATGCGGTCGCCGACCCAACTGCACAGACCGGCGATAACGCCGGTCAGACCGGCCTCCGGTCCAATACTTCCACCAAACAGCAGCGGCAGCAATGCCGCGAGCGAAAGCTTGCCCAGGTTGTCGTACGGGTAGCGCCCGTCTTGCTTAACCTTCGCCATCACCTGGTTGAGGTCATCGGTCTTGATGCCCGTCATCTTTTCGTACAGGCCAATCACCAAGCCGCCCAGCAGGCAAACGAAAAACGGGTACGGCAAAAAGCCAAACGGGCCGCTGGCGAGTTCGGGCGAAGAGACGCCCAGCATATGCGGGACCTCGGTCCACAAATAATCAATGCCGTGCTCCATCGCAAAGAAGAATAGCCAGACTGCAGCACCCGCGAGTGCACCGGTCACGGCAACGCTGACCAAAAACAGCGCTCGGTTCGTGGGTTTGGCAAGGTTATCCATCGGGTCCTCCCGCGGTCAAAGTCGACATAGATACGCTTTATTGTAGAGCGAGCGTGGCCCAGACAAGCCAACCGTCTGCGCTGCAAACGGAGCCACCGGAGACCACGGCGGGACAGGCTCAAGGCTTATCCGTTGATAATTGATGCGATTTCGTGCAGATCCTCGGCAAAGTAAATGCCTTGCTGGCGCCGTGGGCTCGATAAGCCCTTATCGATCATGTGCCCGAGCAGCGCCTTGAGGTCGTTGTAGTAATCGTCCAGGTTATACAGGATGCACGGAGCACTCAGGTGTCCCAACGACACCGCGGACATGACCTCGGCAATCTCCTCGAGCGTGCCCGTCCCACCGGGAAAGGCGATGAACGCATCGCCGAGCTCAATCATCTTGGCCTTGCGCTCCGCCATATCGCTCGTCACGATGAGGTCGTCGATACCGTCATGTTGAAACTCGGCCTCGATAAAAAAGCTCGGCTCAACACCCGTCACGCGTCCACCCGCCTCGAGTACGCTATCGGCAAGCGCACCCATCAGGCCCGACTTGGAGCCGCCGTATACCAGCGCGTGGCCGTTGGAGCCAATCCACGTGCCGAGCTCTCGCACTGCAGGCAGAAACGCCGGGTCATTGCCAGCGTTGGCACCCAGGTACACGGTGATGTTCATATTTGCCCCCCTGTTGTGGCGCACGACGTTCGTCTTAGCGCTGGCGTCGACGATACTCGCGCACGCGACGCGAAAGATCGGCAAGCTCGTCGTGATCGAGCTCTTCCAAATGCTCCAGATCATCCATAAAGCGTGCCATGGTGTCCTTTTGACGCATCTTGATAAGCGTATTGCAGTAGTTCACCGCCACGCCCGTGAGCATGGCGATGTAGAAGATGCTGATGACGCTCAGAATGACGGTAATGGCGCGGGCAACCGGTGTCTCGGCCGGAATGTCACCAAAGCCGATGGTCGAGACCGTCTCAAAGCTAAACCACAGGCCATCGCCAAACGTGAGGGTCGTGGGCTCGGACAGCCAAACGGCCGTCGAGCACAGCAGATAGAAGATAAGAAACAGGCCCGTGATGCGCGCAAAGCCAGCCTGGCGCAACACGTCGGCAAGCGTCCTCAACTTGTTCATCGCGACCCCTTTTCCCAGACGCCCAATCACGTTCGCTCGGTATTGTCCCACGCCTCCCCCGCAAACGAAACTAGTCATTGGGGACGTTCTTAAATGACTAGTCAAACAAGAACGTCCCCAATGACTAGTCGTTTAAGAACGTCCCCAATGACTGCCGGGCGGGAGCGTTTAGCGGTGCAGCTGCCGACTGGGCAGGCTGAGCTGGTATCCTTATGCGGTAATGTCTCGATTCGTTAGGATTGCACGTGAGAGCTACCGTCGCCCTTCGTTCAGTTATATCTCGCGCCTTGGTCATCGTGCTTGTCGCGCTTACCGTGCTGAGCGCCGCCGCGCCCGCCCCCGTCTATGCCGCCAACACCGATCAACAGGTCAAAACGGTCCGCGTCGGCTGGCTCGTCAACAACGAGGGCTTCCAGGACGGCACCCCCGGCGAGCGCCTCTCGGGATGGGGCTACGAGTACCTCCAGACCCTGTCGTACTACACGCCCGGCTGGCGGTACGAATACGTCTCCGGCACCTTCACCGAGCTTATGGACATGCTCGAGGCAGGCGAAATCGACCTCATGCCCAACATCTCCTACTCCGAGGAACGCGCCCAAAAGCTGCTCTTTTCCTCGAACCCCGAGGGCACTGAGCGCTACTACATCTACGCCAAGCCCGATCGCGACGACCTGGCAAAGGGTGACCCTCAAGCACTCCAGGGTCTCACTATCGGCTGCAACCCCGGCGTTATGCAAACCTTCGTTGGCCAGCAATGGCTCGCCAACGAAGGAATCGCCTGCACATACAGGGAGTATGACGGAAACTCCGTTCTCTTTGACGCGCTCGCAAACAACGAGGTCGACGCCATCATCATGAACGACACGACCTCGTCGCCCAACGCCTCCCCCATGTTCTACATTGGCTCGAGCGACTACTACTTTGCCGTTCCCAAAAGCCGCCCCGATCTGATGAACGACATCAATGCCGCCATGACGGCAATCGCCCGCGTCAACCCACGCTATAACGACGAAGTCAAATCTAGCTACTCGACCCAAAACAGCGGTTCATCATCGCTCAACGGCCCCGAATGTTCTTGGCTCAAAGCAAACAACAACACCATCACGCTCGGCTACATTACGGGCAAACTCCCCTACTGCAACGAGGACGAAGACGGCGAGATGGAAGGCTCGCTCGCATCGCTTGCGACGACGCTACACGATAAATTTGGCATTACGGTCAAAACCGTCGCCTTTGATAGCTACAAGATGATGTCAAAGGCCCTGTCAAAGGGAAGCATAGACGTTGCGCTGCCGGTATACCGAGATTACTGGTTTGCCGAGCAAACAGGCGTTGTGCAGTCGATATCGTTGGGGACCATATCCCTCACCGCCATCCACACCGGCAGCAACCTGAACAAAGACCTTCAAAACATCGCCTGTACCAAATCATCGTTTGTCAACAAAAATGCACTTGAAAGTCTGTTCCCCACAGCGACCGTAACCGAATACCAATCCGACGGTGAAGCGTTCGACACCCTCAGGAAGGGAACGGCGCACTGCATCGTCGCTCCCAGTTCACGCGTAAAAACCATCGGTGACCGTTACGATCTCGAGGACTGCGAGACGACCGAGCTCCCTGACACCTGTGAGCTCTCGTGCTGGATTTCGCGCGGAAAACCTGAGCTGTTGGGAATCATCAACAAGGGCATCATCAATGCCGGAGAATCGCTCTCCGCAAGCAATTTCTCCTCCACGTCGTACACGGCCCAGGAATCCAACACGCTTCAATTCCTTTACCGCAACCGCACCGCCATTGCAGCTACCCTCATCGGTATGTTGTCGGTCGACATCGTCCTGCTCATCTGGGCGCTCGTGCGCGCTCGAACCGAGCGCAAAAAAGCCGATGCTGCCAACGCCGCTAAGACGGCATTCCTCACGCGCATGAGCCACGACATCCGTACGCCGCTCAACGGTATCCTGGGCCTTATCGAGATCGAGGAATTGAAGGAAGGCGATATGCAAGTCGCCCGCGAGAGCCGTGCCAAGGCGCGCGTTGCCGCCAATCACCTGCTCTCGCTGATCAACGACATCCTCGAGATGGGCAAAATCGAAGACCGCAAGCTAACACTGGAGCATGCGCCTTTTAACCTCAAAGAGCTCTGTGACGATACGCTGGTGCTGTGCAAGCTCCGCGCGTCCAGTAACGGCATCACAATGCAGGACAATAGTCTGCCGTACGCCACGGGGCCATACATGATCGGCAGCCCCACCCATATCCGACAGATCATGATCAACCTGTTAGACAACAGCATTAAGTACAACAAGCACGGCGGCTCCGTCACCTTTAGTTCAAAGACCAAGCCACTCGATAACGGGCGCGCGCTCTTTTGCTTTAGCGTTTCGGATACCGGCATTGGCATGGCTCCCGAGTTTTTAAAGCATATCTATGAGCCGTTTGCCCAAGAAGGTGACGATGCGCGCAGCAAGTTCCAAGGAACCGGCATGGGCATGCCAATCGTCAAGTCGCTTATTGAACTGATGGGTGGCACCATCGAAGTCACCAGCGAACTCCATGTGGGCACCACGTTCTACGTGGAAATTCCGCTCGATATCGACAAGAACCCCCAGACGCGGGCGAATACGGTCGAGAGAGCGCTCGACTGCTCGCTCGCCGACATGAACGTGCTGCTCGCCGAAGACAACGAATTGAATGCCGAGATTGCCCAGACGCTGCTAGAATCCGAGGGCGTCGTGGTCACCCGCGCCGCCAACGGCAACGAAGTCGTCGATTTGTACCTGTCGCATCCCGCCGGCAGCTTCGATGCGATCCTGATGGACATTATGATGCCGGACATGGACGGCTACGAGGCAACCCGCGCGATTCGTCTGAGCGAGAAAGTCGATGCAGCCGATATCCCCATCATCGCGCTCACCGCCAATGCCTTTGCCGAGGACGCCAAGGCGGCACACGACGCCGGCATGAACGCCCATCTGTCCAAACCGCTCGACTTTAACAAGCTCAAAAACATACTCGCCCGCATCAAGAAAAACGGGTCCGTTTCGCTATAGTTTGTGCTCAACTACCACGCATGACCAGAAAGAAATCCAACGATGTTTAGGCCCTTACGTCGAAAGAAACGCGCCATCACTGACGAGGAAGCGCGCGAACTGCTCGCTGCCTGCAAGCGCGGTGTCTTTGCCGTCAACGGCGACGATGGCTACCCGTACGCCATTCCCGTCAACTACTTCTTTGACACCGAGCACGACAAGATTTATTTCCATGGCGCCAAGGCTGGCCACAAGGTCGACGCACTCAAGCGCGATGACAAGGTCTGCTTTACCGTTTACGGCAACGAGTGGTACAAGGGCGGTGACTGGGCTCCCTACGTTATGAGCACCGTGGTCTTTGGCCGCTGTCGCTTGGCGAATGACACTCCCGCGTTTATCGAGGATAAAGTCCGCCAGCTCGCGCTTAAGTACTACCCTTCTGCCGAGGAAGTCGAAGAGGAAATCGCCAAAGACATTAAGGGCGTCCAGCTCTACGAGATTACGATTGAGCATCTTTGCGGCAAGCAGATTCAGGAAAAGTAAGCCCCTCAGCAGGTCTCATCAATAGTAATATGGCCCGGTTCCAGCCCACCTTGGAACCGGGCCATATGCTTATAAAGCGTCGGCAGCTATGTGCGCAAGCGCCTCAACGAGCTCCTGCGAGCTCACGGGTTTACTCAGGTGCGCGTTCATGCCCGCCTCACGTGAAAGCCTGCGGTCGTCGGCAAAGGCGTTGGCACTCACAGCGATAATCGGCGTGGTCGCGGCATCCTCGCGATCGAGTGCTCGAATTCGACGCGTGGTCTCAAGGCCATCGATGCCGGGCATCATGATGTCCATCAACACCACGTCATACTCGTGCGGTGCGCTCGCGGTAAACATCTCGACGGCAGACTCACCATCCTTAGCATGCGTCACGACGGCACCGGCATGGCCGAGCGTAAACTGCGCGATCTCGGCATTCAGATCGTTATCCTCTACGAGCAAAACACGCAGGCCCTGGAGCGCATCGCCATCGCCCGCGTCCACGCGCACATCCTGAGGAATCTCGGAACGTTTGCATTTCTCGAACGGCAGGCGGATGGTAAACGTCGTCCCCTGCCCCAAGACACTCGTAAAGCTCATGGTTCCGCCCATAAGCTCGACCAACTGTTTTGCGATAGGCGCGCCCAGGCCAGTTCCCGATGAAGCGCCTTCCACCTGTTGCTCCTCGCGGCAAAAAGGCTCGTAGAGGTGCTGTTGGAACTCATCGCTCATGCCAATACCGTTGTCGGCGATCGTGTATTCATAGACGGGGACGCCATTCGCTGGCCCCACCTCGCGGCACACTAGGCGAACATAGCCGCCCTGGCGGTTGTACCTGACGGCATTGCCGGCAATATTGAGCAACAAGCGCTTGAGGTGCGTCACGCTCGCCCGTGCATAGGGATGATCAAGGGTCTGCTGGTCGCAGATAATTGTGACCAGACGCTCCTCGGCCTGGCGCTCAAGAATATCGCGCACCTCGTGGTTGAGGGTCGCCAAGTTTGTGGGAACAAGCTCCAGGTCGACCTGCCCGCTCTCCAGGCGACTCATATCGAGTGCCTCGTTGGCAAGGTCGAGCAGCAGTCCCGATGCTGTCCAGATTTTTGAGCGGCACTCGGTCTGCTTTTGCAGATCGTCCGCATTGGCATCGCCGACCTCGACCATACCGCGAATGCCGTTGATGGGCGTGCGCAGATCGTGGCTCATGCGGCGCAAAAACTCCGTCTTTGCCGAGTTGGCAGACGAGGCCTCACGCGCCGCCTTTGCCAGCTTGTCGCCATAGTCGCGCTCCTGCTGCAGCAAGTCCGTCAAACGTCGACGGTCGGCGCGGCGACGCGCCATCACAACAACGGCTATAACACCGCTGTAGAGCACCAGCACGCCGGCAGCAACAGCCGCGACGACCTCAAAGTAGCGCCGCGCCGAGGCATAGGTATACACGTAGAATCCGCGCGCTTTTCCAAATGTGCCCAAATACCACTCGCCATTGGCGTTAACCAATCTGACCTTACCAGCCGGGCATCGATCCTTTATACCGTCGACAATGAAGACATCCGTCGCAGGCAGGTCGAACACGCCCAAGATGGTGGGTTCAACGGCGTTGGTCGCAACGACCTTGCCATCGTTTTCGATCACGATATTGCCGCTATCGATGGTCTCATAGCCTTCGAGCAGACTCTGCAGTTTGAGCGTATTGCTTGCAACCGCCTTCGCGCTCTGATGCCTTACCGCGATAACGATACCCTCGCCATCTTGCCGGGTCACACAGCCAATGTCTGCAACCGAATCATCCGCAAGTGTGATACGAGCGGTATAGGACTTAAGCGGATGGGCTGCCACCTCCAGCACGGGCGCTTCCTTGAGATACGTAGCGAGCGACCCGTAGCCCACGTCATCCGTCGAGCACTCGGACACCAAATTGCCCGATGCGTCCGTCACGATCAGCGCGCTCACGTTGAACTGGTCAGCATATTGCTCGAGCGCGGCGTTATCCACCGAGCTGTCGCGCTCCATATCGCGCGCCACCTCTCCGGCGATCTCCATAACGCGAATCAGGTTTTTGGTCGTATAGGCGCTATTGAACGCATCGTAGGAAAGGCCCTGGGTCGCCACGTAATCGACAACGTCGGCAAAGCGCTGCTCGGCTTGGGCTGTCGTGTAACCGTAGCTCATCATGCCGACAACAACCGAGAGCGCTATCCCCAACAGGGCGGCAATGAGCCCTACCCATGCCGAACGATCGCCCCGCTCCTCTACGGCGTGGTCGGGCGCATCGATCATGACAGGCCCTCCGTATTCAAAAATGGTGCAGGGCCATCAAAGTACTTTGACACCAGGCGTTCCATGGTGCCATCGGCAAGCATTTCTTGGTAGGCATGGGTGAGCTTAACGTCGATGCCGCGCGTATCGTTGATATCGAAAGCGGTGCCCAAGCCAACTTCTAGCAGCGGCTCATCCAAAATGCGATACGTCACACCATAGTCTTTTTCGTAGGTGAGCAGCGAGGACTCATGCGCGGCGATGGCGTCGACCAGGCCCTCGACGAGCGCCGGGTTCAGGTATGAGCGGTCCGAAAAGCAGTAGAGCTCTTTGATCTTCGGAACGTTTTCATTTGTATGATTGAGCAAAATGTCCTCGGGCTTGGTGGTGGACTGGACCGCCGCGACCTTATCCTCAAGATCGGCAAGCGTGTAGATATCGCTCTGGGGATCGACCGCGACCACCTGGCGGCTCGCAAGGTACGGGCCGGCCCAACGATACTCGTTTTCGCGACCCGTCATGCTAAAGCTGCCCATGACGCAATCGAGCTCGCCGCTCGCCAGTAACTCGTTCTTCTTTTCCCAATCGATCAGCTGGTACTTTGGCTTGTAACCAATGCGGGCCAAAGCCTCGGTCAATATCTCGACATCCAGGCCAACGATATCGCCGTACTCGTCGGTATACACAAACGGTGGATAGAGGTCGCTGCCAACATTGAGCGTCTTAAGGTTGTCGTCTTTGGCTTGCGAGGCGTCCAGACCTTTTGATGCAGACGTCGAGACTTCGTCATTCAACCCAGAACAGCCAGCTATCGCTACGACAAAGGCGCTCGCCACTGCAAGCGCAACAAACAACGAAATGGCAACCGAGCGACGGGGTCTTTTCATCGAGCTCCAGACGATCCTGTTTACAGACTGAAATGGTTAAAAATAATAGCAAATGAAACCACTCGAGCGCCCAATGGTTACAGACGCATTACCATGCGGGGCCTTCTAGCCGACCTGGCAGAAGGCCCCGCATGCAGCGCACACTTACCGTGCATTAAAAACGTAGCGGTCCAGACGGTCGCACGCCTCCCTTACGCGCGAAAGCGGTAGCGCCAGATTCACGCGAATGTGGCAGGTTCCGTGGAACGGGCGGCCGTCCTGATACCCGACGCCCACGCGCGCCCCCTCGTCGAGCAGCCACTGAATATCGCGGCCATGCTCGCGGCACCACTCGGTGCAGTCCAGAAACACCATGTACGTGCCCTGCGGACGTGAATAGGACACGCCCCCAAAATGCACGTCCACGTAATTGCAGAAGTACTCGATATTACCGGCAAGCACCTGGTTGAGCTCATCCACCCACTCGTACCCCTGTGGCTGGTAGGCGCCGATGAGCGCGTGCATCGAGAGGACGTTCATCTCGTTGTAGTGGGTCTTGTTGGACACGGCGCACACGCGGTCGCGCAGCGTCTCGTTATAGATGATGTGGTAGCTGCCGACCAGGCCCGCCAGGTTAAACGTCTTGCTCGGCGCATAGAGGGCAACCGTGCGCATGCGGGCATCCTCGCTCACCGACTGCGTCGGGATATGCTTGTGCCCCGGCAGGATGATATCGGACCAAATCTCGTCCGAGATCACCACGCAATCGTGCTGGCGATAGATGTCCATGGCGCGCTCGATCTCGTCGCGCTCCCATACGCGGCCGCAGGGATTGTGCGGCGAGCAGAACACCGCGGCATGGATGTGGTTTTGGGCGAGTTTGCGCTCCATGTCCTCAAAGTCCATGCGCCACACGCCCTGGTCGTCGAGCTTAAGCGGGCTGTGGACAATACGATAGCCCGCGGCCTCGATGGACTTGGTAAAGCCGATGTAGGTAGGGCTGTGGACCAGCACCGCATCGCCTGGCTGGACATACGCGCGTAGCGTCGACACGACACCGCCCAGCACGCCGTTTTCGTAGCCGATATGCTCCGGGCGCAGGCCCTCGACGCCATTGCGGCGGCCCTGCCATTCGATGATGCGGTCGAAGTACTCGGGGCGCGGATTGAAATAGCCAAACATGGGGTGCTGGGCACGCTGAATGATGTGCTCCTGGACCGTGGGCACCGTGGCAAAATTCATGTCGGCCACCCACATGGGAATGCGGTCGAAGCCCTCGTCGGGTGCGTTCGGAGCCATACCGGGGATCTCACCCCAAGAGTCAACGGCGATGGAGTCCATGCCGTGGCGGTCGATAAGCGAGCTAAAGTCGTATTTCATGCTGAGCTCCCGTGCAAAGTGATTGTTTTGGTAGGCGTTATTGTCCACCAGCGTGGGCGGTTTTGGCGCGGGGTTTGGCGCTTAATTTGACGGGTACGGACGAATGGCTGGTTAGTCTTGCGCGTCGTTGACGGCAACTACGGTTAGCTGGGTTTCATCGACCGCAAACGATATGTCGAGCCCGGCGTAAGCCAAGTGATAAACGCGGTTTGGCTCGTGCTTGCTGCCTGCGCGGCGTGGATCTTGGCAAAGGACCTCGACCAAGCCGGGGAGCTTTGCGGGCGGGACCATATCCTGCAGCGCTTGCGGGAACTCAACATCGAGCTCTTGCCACGGAGCATCCTCAATCCAGCCGCCCGTCGCATCCGGGTGACAGTCGGCAAATGGAATGTAAGGCTTGATATCGTAGATGGGCGTGCCATCGCGCAGGTCGGCCCCCAACACATGGATGATGGGGCCATCGTCGGTAAGCTCCACGCGATCAAGCTTGACGCAGGTGAGCCCGATGGGATTAGGGCGAAACGGACTGCGCGTGGCAAACACTCCCACACGTTCGGCTCCGCCCAGACGCGGCGGGCGCACGGTTTTCGACCATTTTGCGTTGGTGCCGGACCTGTCCTGCGTTTTAGCGTCGACGGCAATATCCTTAGCCGTGCCGCCGGGCGTTCCGTTTTCGAAGCGCCACAGCAGCCACAGGTGAGAGAAGGAGTCCAGGCCCTCAACCGCTGCATTGGAGGCAAATTCCGGCTCAAAAAAGATTCGTCCCTGCAGATGGGGCGCCAAAAAGCTGTTGCGCGGAATGCCGAACTTCTGCGGCAGGTCGGTATGTATGCGTGCGATAGGTTCCATGCCGGTCATTGTACGGCATGGAGGCGTGGGGCGTTGCGCGCAATTCTTCGCCGCGGTCCCCCGTCGTGCAACCAACGGTTGCTTGGAAGGGCGCCTGCCGCCGCGTATGCTTAAGCCATCAACCAGCAGAAAGGAGCCGCTATGGCCTTTGCAGAAAAGCTCATTGCTGTCCGTCGCGCCCATCACCTTACCCAAGAGCAGCTTGCCGCTAAGCTCTTCGTCACACGCCAGGCCATCAGCCGGTGGGAGCGCGGCGAGGTCACACCGGGCATCGACATGATGAAGCTCATCGCCGCCGTAACCGGAGAACCGCTGTCCCACCTGCTCGAAATGCCTGAGCACTATTGCCAGAGCTGCGGCATGATACTCACGCCCGACGACTGCGGCACCGATGCCACGGGCACCGCGACCGATCATTACTGCAAGTGGTGCTACGACCACGGCAAGTACACCTATGACACCACCATGGAGGCAATGATTGAGGATTGTGCCCCGCGCCTGGCACAAAACACCGGCATGTCGCTCGACGAAGCCGTCTCGCTCATGGGCGCCGTCCTGCCGCAACTGGAGCGCTGGCGCACCGTGCAGGAAAACGAGGCGCGCTACGGTGCCGAGGCGCGGGCGCGCTACGGCGATGAGGCTATCGATGCAGCAAACGAAGCGTTGCTGGACATGGACCCCGAGACATGGAACGACATGAAGGAACTTGAACGCGCTATTCTGGGCCAGCTCTCGATTGCCATGGGCATTGGCGACCCAGAGAGCAACGAGGCTCGTAAGCTTGTCGCGATGCATCGTCGCTGGATTGCTCTCAACTGGGGATGCGAGCCCCAAGACGAGGCGTACCTGGGCCTCGCCCACGGTTATCTTGCCGACCAGCGCTTTGTTGACTACTACGACAAGCCCTGAGCCACCGGAGCCACGGCGTTTCTGGTCCAGGCCATCGAGTCTTCGTTGACGCGCGCATAGACCGCGGCGGCTTTGGGTATTTCAATCAAAACCTCAACCGATTGGAGACCTATGGCTACTAATCACGAGCTCGCGCTGTACGTTATGACCGGCTGCCCGTATTGCTTAAAGGTCAAGCACTTTTTGGCCGATAACGGCGTGACCATTCCCGAGCGCAATATCTCGACCGATTCCGATGCCGAACAGATACTCATCGCCGTCGGCGGAAAACGCCAGGTTCCCTGCCTGTTCATCGACGGCAAACCACTCTACGAATCGAGCGACATCATCGCGTGGGTGCAGGAAAACCTGCTCTAGTACGCACGCTCTGTCCGTCCAGGGCCCCAACCCATACGACCCAAACATGTACACCAGCATCCAAAGTCGACATTTTTCGACATCTTTGGATGCTGGTGTACAGCTTTTGCGGGTAGTCATCGGGGACGTTCTTAAATGCCTAGTCGCTAAAGAACGTCCCCGATGTCTAACTAGCCGCGGAAGCGGGCTGCGGATGCGAGCGGTTGCTCGCGGAAGACGCGGTCGACGGCGGCGCGGTATTCGTCGACCTTCTTGGTCTTGCGCACGATCTTATGGACGGTGGCGGGATCGGCGAAAGCGCACTTGGCGTAGAACCACCACTCCTTCATGCGAAAGACCGCGTTGCCGCCAATCTCTTCTGCATAGGCCGCGAACAGCGTGTCATGGAAACGTTGCAGCTCGGCGACGGTGGCGGCAGGGCCGCCGTTTACCATGCGTGCCAGCGCAGGGTTTGCAAGCAGACCGCGGCCCAGCATTACATGGCGCGTGTCGGGATAGGCAGCAACCAGCGCATCCATGTCCTCGAGGTCAAAAATGTCGCCGTTATAGGCTACCGGGAACGGCGCCCGCTCAAGCGTCTCGCCATAATACTCTTTGCGCGGCGAGCCCGTATAGCGATCCTTTTGCACGCGCGGATGCACGATCAGCTCGGCAAGCGGCATACGACAGTAGAGATCGAGCACGCGCCCGTACTCAGCATCGCTCTCAAGCCCCAGCCTGGTCTTTACCGACACCGGCAGTGGTGAGCGCTCGCACACGTCGCTCAAAAACACCTCGAGCTCATCCAGGTTGCGCAAGAAACCCGAACCCTTGCCCTTGGCAACGACTGTTCCCGAGGGACATCCCAAGTTGAGATTGACCTCGTGGTATCCCATGTCGGCGAGCACCTGTGCCGCCCACACAAACTCATCCGCGTTCTTGGACATGAGCTGAGGCACCACGTTAAGCCCCTGGTTATTGGCAGGATCGACCTCCTTAAACGCCTTGCCGCCAAAGCGATTGCCCACCCGCGGCGGCGGCAAAAACGGCGTGTAGTAGCAGTCGAGCGCACCAAAGCATTCTGCATGCACGCGGCGGAACACATGCCCGGTAATCCCCTCCATGGGGGCCAGCGATAGAATCATCAACATCAACTTTCAAATCAATGTGACAAAGGGACCGTCCCTTTGTCACATTTGTACATCATTCGAGTGTTTATTTTGGCACAGCGGCGCAGGCAATCCCATGCATGTTATTCGTCCTTGGGCAGCGGCTTCATGCTCCAAAAGATGACGTTCATAATGATGACAATCACCAGGACAACACCATTGGCCACCCAAAAGCCCATGTTGAGCCCAAGCCACTCCGTAGTCCCAAACAAATCGATCCAAATCTGAGCCCAGTTCATGTAAACGCTCCTCTCTACATCGAAGTCACTACAGCAGCTCGCCGTAACGCTTGACATAGGCCTTCTTAAGGCTCGTCGCCAGCGCCATGTACAGCAAGATGCACGGAATCAGGAACAAGAAGTACTCGATGGGCAGTGCTCCCAGACCCAGCGTGGGGCCAAGCGGGCTAAACGGGATCAGCGTGAGCAGTGCAATGCCGGTCATCGTGAGCAGCATCACCGGAGCCGAGGCACGACTCTGGATAAACGGCAACTTGGGCGTGCGAATCATATGGATAACCAAAGTCTGGCTCCACATGGATTCGACGAACCAACCAGCCTGGAACAGCGCGATGTAGGCCAGCTGCATCTGCTCCAGCGCGGCACCCGAGTAGACGCTCGCCAGCTCGTTGAACAGTACACCGTGGCTCACAAACAGGGGGCAGAAGACAAAGTACATAAAGATGTAGGTCATAAAGTCGAAGATGGAGCTGGTGGGCCCAATCCAGATCATGAACCTGCCGACACTCGAGGCATCCCAGGCACGTGGCACGCGCAGGAACTCCTCGTCCACGTTGTCCCAGGGAATCGCCAGGCAGCTGCAGTCATAAATCAAATTGAGCAAGATCAGCTGAATGCTCATCATGGGCAAGAACGGCAGCAGGGCAGACGCGGCAAGTACGCTGAACATGTTGCCGAAGTTGGAGCTCGCGGTCATCTTGATGTACTTGATCATGTTGGCGTAGGTCTTACGCCCCTCGACGATGCCCTCCTCGAGCACCATCAGATCCTTCTCGAGCAAGATGATGTCGGCGGACTCCTTAGCAACGTCGACGGCCGTGTCGACCGAGATGCCGATGTCAGACGACTTCATGGCTGAGGCGTCGTTGATACCGTCGCCCATATAGCCCACCACATGCCCGTTCGCACGCAGGACGGAAAC
Source organism: Collinsella sp. (assembly GCA_036313175.1). Lineage (GTDB taxonomy): Bacteria > Actinomycetota > Coriobacteriia > Coriobacteriales > Coriobacteriaceae > Collinsella. The sequence continues at coordinate 70,972 of JAXJMO010000020.1, forward strand.
GACGCGCGACTTTTGGTCGGGCGTGAGCTTGGCGAAGACCTGCACATCCTCGGCCCGGCGAGCGAGCTCGGCGTCATCCATGTCAGCGATGTCACTGCCGAGCAACATGTTGTTGACCTGCAGCCCCACCTGTTTGCAGATGGTACGCGTAACCTTCTCGTTGTCGCCAGTCAGGATCTTGGTGGCAACGCCGTGATTGCGCAGCGCCTCGATCGCACCGGCCGTCGACTCTTTGGGCGGATCCAAAAAGGCCAGGTAGCCGATTAGGACCATGTCGCGCTCATCCTCGGCGCTAAAGGCACCGGCGGGTGACGGGTTGGACTTTTGAGCAATCGCCAGCACACGGAAACCGTCGTCATTAAGGTCGGAAACTGTCGCCAGAATGCGCTCGCGCACCTCGTCGTCCAGCACATGAACGCCGCCGTCGATCTCGGCATGCGAGCACACCGACAGCATTTCCTCGACCGCGCCCTTGGTAACCATCTGGGTCTTGCCGCTGCGATCGCGCACCACCGTGGTGAGGCGACGGCGCGTAAAGTCGAACGGCACCTCATCGACCTTCACGTAGGCCTCGGAAAGATCGGTGAGACTCGGGTCGTTTTGCTCCTCTTCCTCCGTGCACTTGATGATCGCCAGATCCATCAGATTCTTGTAGCCCGTCTGGAAATAGCTGTTGAGGTAGGCGTGGCGCAAAACGCGCGAATCCTCCTGGCCGTCGATGTTCCAGTGATACTCCAGCACCACCTGGTCCTGCGTAAGCGTGCCGGTCTTGTCGGTGCACAGCACGTCCATCGCGCCAAAGTTTTGAATCGAGTTGAGGTTCTTAACGATCGTCTGCTTTTTACTCATGGCAACCGCGCCCTTGGCAAGGCACGTGGTAACGATCATGGGCAGCATCTCGGGCGTCAGACCCACGGCAATGCTGATGGCGAACAGGCCGGCATCGAGCCAATTGCCCTTCGTGACGCCGTTGATCAAAAAGACAAACGGAACCATTACCATCATAAAGCGGATGAGCACCCACGAGACGTTGTTGACGTCCTTGGAAAAGCTCGTCTCCGCAGCGTCGTCGGACAGGCTCGACGCCATGGAACCAAACAGGGTCTGCTCGCCCACGCTAAAGACGAGCGCCGTCGCGCTGCCCGATATCACGCTGCTGCCCATGAGGGCAATGTTCTCGAACGACGTGGCCGAATCGGACTCGGTGCAGGTCGTGGGGACCTTCTCGACCGGCTCGCTCTCGCCCGTCAGGCTGGCCTGGCCCACAAAGAGGTCCTTGGCCTCGATAATCCTCACGTCGGCGGGAATCATGTCACCGGCGGACAGATGCACGATGTCGCCGACCACCACGTCGTCGATGGGAATCTCGGTCCTGGGGACATCCTTGCGGGTGACCGTCACGGTGGTCGTGATCATGTCGAGCAGCTTTTCGGCCGCATTGCCGCTACGCGCTTCCTGGACATAGCGCAGCGTGCCCGAAAGAACCACCATCGTGGTGATGATAATCACCGTCAGCGGGTCAAAGTCCTCCGGCGTGTTGCCCATCATCGACAACGCCGGGAATATCATGTCCGTCGTTGCCGAGATAATGGCTAGGAAAAACAGGATTGCCGTAAAGGGATTGACGAATGCATCCGCGAGCTTGCGGACAAGCGACTTTTTCTTGCCGCGCGTGACCACGTTGCGTCCGTTATCGGCCTCGCTGTGCGCGACCTCGTCGCGGTCCAGACCACCCAGGTTCGAGCCCACCCAGGACATGGCGTCCATCAGCGGGATAGTTGCCGCATGCTGGATGCGGCCCTCTGCACGATGCCTGATCAGTTCGTTTTGCGCCTGGACTGCAGATGGCGTATGGCGCATATTCAGCTTCTTCAATTGCCTTGCTCCGTTCTGTCGATCGGATGCAGAGCCGTCTAGCCGCGACGCCCGCCATTAAGGTGGACCTGCGCCGGCAGACATCGCCCTGCCTTGCTGGTACTGTCACTGCCGCTCACGGTCCTCACCTTCCCTTCGCGTCTGCGACTGTCCTTAGAATAGAAAAGCCGCAAGACCGGGCACATGGCTGGTTTCTTGCGGCTTTCTTGCGATTTGGCAAGGATTGTCAGAGTGGCTTTTGGGGTCGATAGAAGCGGACGATTCAACGCGTTACTCGGCTATTTTATAGCCCACACCCCAAACAGTTAGCAGGTACCGGGGATTGTCGGGCTCGGGTTCAATCTTCTTTCGGATCTTGCGGACAAAGGCCATGATGTTACTGTCATCGAGCAGATATTCGTCTTGCCATACAGCGCGATAGATTTCCTCTTTGCTAAAGACTGTGCCCCGGTTGCTCGCCAAAAAGGCCAGGATATCGAATTCTTTGGGCGTGAGCGAAACGGGCGCGCCCGACACTTTAACGGTGCGCGAAGCCAGATCGATGGAAAGATCGCCGATAACGATGGGCTCCGCAGCGGCACTTGTCTGCGAGCCGGCAACTGTCAGTTCTATGGCGGTCAGCCCGCCCGATGCGATATCGGCAAACACGGGTGCAAGTTCGAGAGCGGCGGCGCTACCGGACGAGAACAGCGCGTTGCTGAGCTCGGCGGCCTCTGCCGGCGTAATCGCTATGTTGGTTCTGTTGGTACGCATAGAACCGCCCTAGAACAGACTGCTCGAGCGGGACAGGTAAACCCGCTTGATCGTCGAAACAACAACAAGATACAACACGCTCAGCAGTGCAACGATGCCCAGATACCACATGGGCAGCGTGACAAGGCCGAGCAGTTGCGCGGCAGGACTCAGCGCGAGAAGGGCCGAGGCGATAAGCATGGTGGCGACCATTATCACGAGCGGACGACACGGCCGGTCCCCGTCGCGAACGTTCCGCGCTCGCAAGACGAGGAGCACGAGCGATTCGGTCCAAGCGCACTCCAGTAACCATCCGGTCTGGAAGGTCGCGATAAAGGCCGCCTGGCCCGCAGCACTCAACGTGACAAAGGACCCACCGCACACCGCGGGGCAAACGCCCAGGAGTAAAATGGCAAACGTGATGATGTCAAACGCCGAACTCGCGAAGCCAAAGTGAAGCATAAAGCTGCCGAGGCCCTTGCCCGACCATGCCTTGGGACGGGCGATCTCCGCATCGTCGACGTTATCCCACGAGAGCGCCAGGCAGGTGGCGTCATAGCACAGGTTGAGCAAAAGCAGCTGAGCGGCGGTTGCCGGCAAAAACGGCAGGAAGATACTCGAGGCGGCAACCGAGCAGATATTGCCAAAGTTGGAACTCGACGCGATGCGAATGTACTTGGAAGCGTTGGCGAACGAAGTCCTGCCTTCGCTGACGCCCTCGGCGACCACGCCCAGGTCGCGCTCGAGCAGTACCAGATCGGCAACCTTTTTGGATTCCGCTGCCGCCGAGTCCACAACGATGCCGACATCTGCCGACGTAAGCGCCGGCACATCGTTCACACCATCGCCGATATAGCCGACCGTATGGCCAGAGAGTCGAATGAGACTGACAACATGAGCCTTTTGCGCGGGCGTGAGCTCGGCAAACACACGAGTACGCCCCACGCGAACAAGCGCCTCGGACTCCTCCATGGCATCGAGCATGCTGCCGGTGATAACGCTATCGGCAGGAATGCCCAGGCGCGAACAGGTTGACCGGGCAACCGAAGCCGAGTCGCCGGTAAGCACGCGCACCTCAACGGAAAGGTCGGACAGCGCGCGCACGGCGGCGCGAGCGCTTGCCTTGGGCCGATCGAAAAAGCCCAAAAAGCCGCAGAGCACCAGGTCACCCCAGTCCGAAGACGTTGTGCTGTAGGCAACGGCGAGGACCTTGATGCCGTCGGCACGCATGTCCTCGGCAACCTCATAGGCGCTCTGGCGGCCCGCGGCGTCCATGGGGACGAGTTCCCCTTTAAAGTTGGCCCAGGCACAACGAGCGCAAACACTCTCGACCTCGCCCTTTACGATGGTCAAGTGATTGCCAGGGCGAGTCTGCAGCCCCAGGCAACCAAGCGCCCCAGGCATGGCATCGAGCTTAACACCCGAAGCCTTGGTGACGTGGTCGAAAGGATCAGATGCGTGCAGGGTAAATGCGCCTGCGAGGTCTTTGGCGGCGAGACGCAACTCGGGCGCGGCGCACGCGTCGGCAATGGCCCGGTTGAGCTGGTTGGCGGCCGCCCCCTGGCTCGTACTCTCCAAATACGCCAGGTTGAGCGTTTGCTCGCTTTCGTTGCCCAAGATATCGGTATAGTACTCGAGCACCGCGGCGTCCTCGGTGAGCGTGCCCGTCTTGTCCACGCACACCACGTCCATGGAGCCCAGTGATTCCATGGCGTCAACGTTTTTAACAATGACCTGTTTGTTCTTAAGGCGATGCGCGCTGCCCGAAAGGCACACGCTTGTGACGACTGGCAGCATCTCGGGGACCAGGCCAACGGCCGTGCCCAGGGCAAACAGCAGGGCCTGCGGCCAGTCGCCCAGCACAAAACCTCGAATCATAATGACAAACGGCAGCACGATGAGCATGCACCTCACCAGGGCGGCACAGATGCTCCTGGCACCAGCGCCAAACTGCGTGCCTAGCCGAGCGCGCCGCGGCGATGTGGGCGGCTCCTCGGCAACGCGAGCGTGAACGGTTGCCGAAGCCTTTCCGTCAATGATGGTCGTTCCAGCACGGACGGCCTCCCCTTCTCGCTTGACGGTCTGACCGCTCTCGCCCGTAAGCGACGATTCGGAGACAAGGATGTGGTCGCCCTTGGCAAGGACCGCATCGACCGGGCAGAGCATACCGGCATACAGGCGAATCACATCGCCAGGCACGAGCTGGTCGGAATCGACTTGAATCCAGCAAGCGTCGACACGTTTCCAAACGGCCGCATGGTTCGCCTTAAACATGTGCCGGTCGAAGCTGCGCTTGGCTTCGTTTTCGTAGAACAGGCGCACCAGGCCGCCGACCAGCCACATCAAAAACAGCACGGCAGGTGCGAACACTCCTGTCTGGCCTTGCGCCTGCGGTACGACGTCGACCAAAAAGGCCAAGCCGGCAAGTGCAAGCAGCAGCGACGAAAACGGATTAAAGAACGATTTTTTAATCATCGAAGCCTCTTTCTAGCATGGCTTCGATTGTATCCGAGGCGTATACCAGCATCCCCGCCCCAGACCTTGCGACTTCCTTGCTTTTACGCGTGACAAAGTTTTGCTATTGCTCACTTGCGCCGCACTTGGGATGCAGGGTAAACAGTGAAGGAGCTGCAGAGCAGGCCTACGCTCCAGTTGCCGCTCAAAAACGCCGTGACCACGTCGCAGATATCCTTGCTCGCGCTCATCTTGGTTGGGGACATCGGCCTTCTGCTCATTGCGGTGAGTATCTTGCTCTATGCTCTTATCCAACGCTAGCCCAGACTGACGCGCCCCGCGCGCCGCAACGACCGCCACGACACCAAGGACCGGCAATGGCTACACTTTCCGAACAAGAACGCAAGCGCATCCGGCGATACTGCATCTACCCCAAGATTGCCGGTGCGGCGCTTGCCATGGCATTCGTGCTGCCATTTTTGATCATTCCCTTCGAAATGATTGACGACATCGTCTTTCATCACGAAGGCTTCCAAGAGACGGGTATGATGACCGCCCTGGTGCTCACCGCCATCGAGCTCGTCATATTCTGCTACTGCACGCTCGCGCCACGCTTTGGTATGCGCGGCAAGCAGTGGAAGAAAATGCAGCGCCGACTCGTCGTCGAGCAGACCGAGAAAGACCGCTCGGCACAAATCGCAGGCGTTGTCGGTACGCAGGCCGCCGCGCGCTTACTCAAGAACAGCGACAACGAGACCGCACGCAATCTGGGCAGCGCGGCAGAAGTCGCCGCTGCCGTAGGCGCCGTTGCCACCGCAGCAGACGTGCTTACCGAGAGCTTCGCTAACGCAAAGGCCATGGCGGAGGCCTGCGGCTTGCCTATCCCCCGTGCAAAAAAGTGGATCATCGCGCTTGTGGCGCTACCCCTCGCAATCGTATGCGGTGCCTATATCCCGCAGCTGGCGCAGGGAAACACCGAGATGCAGGAGAACGCCGCGGCCGCGGCCGAGCAGATCGCCATCGCCCGCAAGACGTTAGAGCCCGCATGCGAGTACGTGTCTGCCGATGACCCTTACGAGCGATATCAAGATTACGGCTATCACGTCCGCGGCTACTTGCACGACGGCGACTCCGATACCCAGAAGACCTATACGTACCTGGATTTCGACAACAAGGGAACGCTCAAGGAAGTGAGTTACGTAGCAGAAATCGACCCCGATGCGAGCCTTGAGGACAACCTCGCCCGCATCGAGCTCGACTTTGACGAGCTTTCCTCTGTCGTCCAAACCGCAGACGTCAAGACCGTGAGCCCCGAGCTCCTAGCACCGCAAAAGCTCCCCGAAGAGTTTAGGCAGGCTTTCTTGAACGGTTCGCTCTACGAGAGAATCTCCATCAGGACGAGCGACGACCCCGTCAAAGCGTATTACTCGTTTGACACGGATCCCGAGGACGAGTTTGACGAGTACACCCATCCAAGCATCCGTATCACGTTGATGGGTAAAACGAGCTAGGCGCAGGAGGGGGGCTGCCCCTTCCTCCATGTGGCAAAGGGACAGCCCCTTTGTCACATTATTCCGAGCGCAGAGCCTCTACGGGGTCTTTCTTAGACGCGCTGCGGGCCGGCAGCAAGCCAGCGACGACCGTCAGCACCACCGAGATCGCGATGAGCGCCAGCGCGTCCTGAACGGGCAGGCTCATCAGGTTGGGAACCTGCTTGGTCGCAAGCGCCCAGGCATTGACCGGGAGGCTCACGAGCACCACGACGGCGATGGCAAAAACGCCGGCGATAAGGCCCTCGATAAACGTCTCGGCGTTAAACACGTTGGCCACGTTGCGCTTCGATGCGCCAATCGCGCGCAGAATGCCAATCTCCTTTTTGCGCTCCAGCACGCTGATGTACGTGATGATGCCGATCATGATCGAGCTCACCACCAGGCTGATGCTCACAAACGCGATAAGCACCAAACTGATGGTGTTCACAATATCGGTCACCGAGCCCATGATGATGCCCATATAGTCGGTGTACGAGATTGCCTGCTCGTCGTGTCCGGCGGCTTTGACCTGCTTGTTGTACGCATCGATATGGTCGAGCACGCGTTCCTTGGCCTCAAAGTCGCGCGGGAAAATCTTGACGGAAATGGGGTCGGCCTCGTCCGCATAGCCCAGCGTGGTCAGATTGTTGTCGTAGGTGAGCTTCGACGCCTTTGCATAGCTCATCATGAGCGAGCTCAGATCCTCGGCGTCCATGTTGAAGTGGATGGCACGGGCAAACGCGCTCGCATCCACGTGCATGGCGCTCGCCAGGCTGGCAAAGGTCGACGACATCTGCGTCGCCATCTGATCCATAAGCCCCGCCGCTCCCGCTTTGAGCTGGGAAGACACCGTCGCTGCGATTCTGTTGCTGAGCGATTGCATCACCTGGTCCATAGCCTGCTGCAAATAGGGCGCGAGCTGTTTTTGTACGTAGTCGGTCATAGCCTGCTGCAGTCGCTCCGCCAGTGCGTCTCCGCCCAGCGCTTTGAGCTGCGCCAAGCATTGCTGCGCCGCAGCATCGTTCTCAAGATACGCCGAGAACGCAGCAGCGAGCTTCGATGCATCCTTAAGGTCCTCGGGCGTCAGCGCCTTAAACTGATTGGACTGCATAAAGCCAACAAACAGCCGGTTGGCAAGCGTGCCCACCTGCTGCATCTGCTCGGGCGTGAGTTCCAAGCCATCAAAGACACCCGAGAAATCGGGGGTCGGTGCCTTGGCCATGATGTCGCTGAAGTCGATGTCCTTGCCCACGCCCGAAAGGTCGATATCCAAGCCCGACAAATCGATGCCCGAAAGATCCATGCCACCGGCCGTACCCGAGAGTGCAGACGTATCGAACGAGAACGCGCTCTTGAGCGCCGCCTCGTCAACGCTGAACATGCTGCCCAGGTCCACGCCCTGCTTGGCCTCGCCTTGCAGCTCGTCGAACGTTTTGCCGGTAAAGACATCCGTCTCGGGATGAGCAAGCTGTTCCTGAACGATCTGCGAATCGGCAGCGCGCTCCATAAGTTGGCGAGTCAGCGCGTGCGTGTAGGCAATACCCGGAGACAACGCACTGGCATTGGCAGTCTCGTTGGGACGCACCACGCCCACAATGCGCACGTCGATACCGTCGGCAACCTTGGCTGCCATAAAGTCGGTGTCGCCAGACATATCGGTCCACATACCGGTCTCTTCGTTTTTGCGATACGCATCGGCCGGCGACAACACCTTAAACGTCGTAGACAGCGCATCGTCGTAGGTAAAGTCGGCGGCGGTCTCGGGCGTTTCGACCTCGCCATCGGCCGTCATGGCGCTGTTGACCAGGTCGTTGAGCTCATTGATATCCAGCGCGCCGATGCTATAGAGCGTATAGTCGCCCACCGTGCCACGGCTCGAAAGCACCATCACGGCCTCGTTGGCAGACGTAGGCCAATGACCGGCGACGACGTCGTACTGGCTGTCGAGCAGGCTCTGGTCGTCAATCATCTCGTTGAAGACCGAGGTCCCCATGGACTCCATGCTCACCGTTGCCGCCGAGCTCGCGCCTCCGCTCATAGCCTCGGTCATCGCGTTGGGCACCAGGCGCACGGGCTTCTCGTCGCCCTTGCCCGCGCGATACACGACCGGCGTCACGCCGTAGCTGTACTGAATGGCGTTGACCTCTTTGTCGATGCCGTCGCCGCCATCGTCGAGCCACGCCTTAAAGCTCGTCATATCGTTGGACTTAACGCTCGCAAACATATCCTTTACGGCCGTGACCACGGGAATCTTATCGGTTTCGGCACTGTCGTCGGACGAATCCACGTTTTCAGGCGAGTCATCATCCGCAGCCCCCTGTCCGCCCATCATGGACGACAGGTCGTAATCCTGCTTGGAAATGGTGAGTGGGTAGCTCGAGAGCGTATCCTCCTCGACCTTTTTGATGTAGCCGTTTACGCCGTTGGACAGCGCCAGAATCGCCGCGATACCGATAATGCCAATCGAGCCCGCAAAGGCCGTCATGGCCGTGCGGCCCTTCTTGGTCATGAGGTTTCGGGCAGAAAGCCCCAGCGCCGTCACAAAGCTCATCGAGGTTTTGCGCGTAGGCTTGGCCTCGCGGCGCGTGGCGTCAGCGACATCAAAAGGGTCGGAATCGTCGGTAATCTTGCCGTCCGCCAGGTTGACGATGCGCGTGGCGTATTGGTATGCCAGGTCGGGATTGTGCGTGACCATGATGACCAGACGGTCGCGCGCAACTTCTTTGAGCAAATCCATAACCTGCACGGATGTCGTTGAATCCAAAGCGCCAGTCGGCTCGTCGGCAAGGACGATCTCAGGGTCATTGATCAGGGCGCGGGCAATGGCCACGCGCTGCATCTGCCCGCCCGATAGCTGGCTCGGGCGCTTGTTAACGTGCTCGCCCAAGCCGACTTTCTCCAACGCCTCGCGCGCACGCTGGCGGCGCTCGGCATGCCCCACACCTGTGAGCGTAAGCGCCAGCTCCACGTTTTCCAAGATGGTCTGATGCGGAATGAGGTTATAGCTTTGGAACACAAAGCCGATGCGGTTGTTGCGGTAGGCATCCCAATCGCGATCGTGAAAATCCTTGGTCGAAATACCGTCGATCAGCAGGTCGCCAGAATCAAAGTGATCGAGTCCGCCGATAACGTTGAGCATCGTAGTTTTGCCCGACCCCGAAGGTCCCAGAATGGCCACGAACTCGTTATCCCGAAAAGACAGGCTCACGCTGTCGAGCGCCACCTGCGTAAACGACTGCGTAACGTACCTTTTGCAAATACCTTTGAGCTCCAGCATGGACGGCAACCTCTCCTGCGCAGGCACATTCGCCCGCTCTCCCCCGCCGTTCGTATTCGACGCGTTTGTCCTACTCTATCCCCATTTTTCACCGACACCAGTGAGGAATGTAGGGAACCGCATCAAAAAACGAACGGGACGGCGCCTAAAAGAAGAGGCCCCGAGCGGGACCTCTATATGGTGGAGATTATCTTGAAAGGCAGCGGACTACTCCGCACAGCGGCGCACGATCCTCGCCATGCTTTACGCGTTTTTTACTGCTCGCTATTCGCAATCGCCTGGTCGATAAGCTTGTCGAGTGCTGCGCGCTGCTCGGCGGAGCTGATGGCTCCCACGATTGGATCCCCTACGATGTTGCCGTTCTGATCGATGACATACGTTGTCGGGAACGAGAACAAATTTGACGTGAACTTACCGGCCTCGCTATCCGACTTGAACCAGATGTTCTTATATGTCACGCCCTTCTTGCTCAGCACGTCCTTGGCATCTGCGATCTCGCCCTTGTTGCCATCGAGCGTAAAGGAATTGACGCCCACGACCTGGCCGCCCTTCTCGGCAAGCTCCTGATTCAGCTTCTCAAGATCGCCCAGCTCGCCCACGCACGGCTTGCAAGTAGTGAACCAGAAGTTCATGACGGTGACCTTGTTCTTAGAGAACAGCTCGTCGCTGTTCACGTCGTTGCCATCCAGGTCTTTGCCCGTAAAGCTGGGGAACTTCGTCGCCTCGCTCGAAGCATTGGCACCAGCCGTCATGCCAGCGGTCGAAGCGTCGACGCTCTCGCCTGCGCTCGGCGTGCTTCCACAGCCGGGGAACTCCTTCTCCAAGCTCTCGAGCTTGTCCTCGATCTCCTTGATCTGCTGCGCGCCGGCCTTGAGCGTCTTAAGCTCATCCGCCGTAAACTCATCCTTGGCGCCATCGATGGTCTTGAGCAGGAAATCGCCGTAATTGCTGCCGTCCTCGATCATTGCCGAGTCTTTATTTGCCGCATTGAATACCTTTTCCCACAGCGCGTTATCACTCGAAAAGATCTCGTTCTCCTTCTGCATGAGCTTCGCATACAGCTCGGCGGCCTCGTCGGCATTGGCCGGCTTCTGCGCAGTGAGTTCTGCGATCTTAGGATCGGAGCTCGCAGATTCGCTCGCATTGCCACCGGGCGCCGAACATGCCACAAGGCACAAGGCCAATACCGGCACCATAAACAGGGCCGCAATCTTAGAAAGCTTCATAGTCATTCCTCCGTTTTGTCGAAGCTTGTTTACTTTTTATCGGCGGTCAAGGGAAGCTTTTCCGCCGACACATCCAGGCCATAGCGATAGCTGATGGCATCGACGGGGCAGGCCCCGATGCACTTTCCGCACCGGATACATTCGGCATGATTGGGCGCGCGGACCACATCAACGTCCATCTGACAAACCCTTGAACACTTGCCGCACGAGACGCATTTGCACGCGTCGACCTGAATCCCCAACAAGGACACCTTATTCATGAGCGCATAGAATGCGCCGAGCGGGCAAATCCATTTGCAGAAGGGGCGATAGAGCAAAACGCTCAGCACTACCACGGCAATGAGAACGACAAGTTTCCAAGTAAAGAGCTGTCCCAACGCAGATCGAATGCCGGCATTGGCAATGGCCAGCGGAATGGCGCCCTCGAGCACACCCTGCGGACAGATGTACTTACAAAAGAACGGGTCGCCCATGCCCACGTCGTTAACCACCAAGACGGGTAGCAGCACCACGGCAAACAGCAACACGACGTACTTGATGTACGTGAGCGGCTTGAGCTTTTTTGTCGAAAGCTTTTTGCCGGGAATCTTATGAAGCAGCTCCTGCAGCCAGCCAAACGGGCACAGAAAGCCGCATACAAAACGTCCCAGCAGCACGCCGAGCAAAATGAGCGTACCGGTAACATAGTAAGAAAAGTTGAACTTGGATGAACCTACCACCGACTGGAACGACCCGATGGGGCACGCACCCGATGCCGCGGGGCACGAATAGCAATTAAGTCCAGGTACGCAGACTGTTTTTCCCGCGCCCTGATAGATGCTTCCTTTGGCAAAGTTTGGCAGGTGAATGTTGGTAATAAGTGTTGCCGCCGCCTGAATGAATCCGCGAAATTGGGCCAAAACATGCGACGCAGTGTTTTCTCTTTTATCCAATTCCGATACACTCCAAGCACAGCCTAATCGCTTTGGCCAGCACGGCATCCGCCTCGCCACGCATAACGCCAAAGCACACCATGGCAATTCCGACGATCAACAAAGCGACCTGTACCACGGGTTTTACCGCTTTGAACAACCCAACCACTCCTTTCGTTACGCGACCATTGGACCATATCGACTATAAAATCCGTGTTAAGCGCGATTTGAAATGTGCAAGGAGACTGTTATGCGTATTTTGATCGTCGAGGATGAGCGGGCGCTGTGTGACGCAATCGCGCGCAGCTTGCGAAACTTGGCGTACAGCGTCGACTGCTGTCACGACGGACAGGAGGCGCTCGACCTACTGAATGTTGAGGCCTTCGACCTCGTGGTACTCGACCTCAACCTTCCCCGCATCGACGGCATGACCGTACTCAGGGAACTTAAGAAAACTGACTGCGAGACTAAGGTACTGATTCTGTCCGCACGTGGCGAAGTATCCGACAAAGTCGCCGGACTCGATGCCGGCGCCAACGATTACCTCACCAAGCCGTTTCATCTGGACGAGCTTGCGGCAAGGATTCGCAGCCTTACCCTCAGACGCTTTACACAAAGCGACATAGTCTTAACCTGCGGAAAACTCAGC
>JAXJMO010000021.1:0-16408 GCA_036313175.1 Collinsella sp.
AGGTTAAACTGAAGGGACTGACCCCGGAGGAGTTCCGGAGACAGTCCCTTGCGGCGTAGTTCTTATTTAAGCCGTCCAAGTTTTGGGGTGCAGTTCACACTACGTGCGGCGGGGGTTCTTTCGTCCTGCGGAGTGTCCGCGAAGGTTAGCCCTCAGATCCTGCTACGACTACGTCCTTGGATTGTGTGGCTGAATGAAGGACGTAGTTGGTCGGGTATTCCGTCCCCTTCGCTGCTTCGCGGCTTTGCCGCGAAACCACGCGTTACTTTGGGAAAGGGCTGGGGACTTGGTCGTTACCGCCTTTTATCCCTTTGCTTTTTCGCGCCTTTGGCGCGAAACGCGCAGCGCTATGGAGAGGGCTGGGGACGCTGCCGCGTGCGTCTCCAGTCCTCTGATTGCCACTTTGGGTCCCGTGGCGGGACATTGTTGGTGCTGCCTGGTTGTTTTTATCTTGTCTCGCCGCTCTCTGTGCGTAGGCGGTAGCCGTGGACGAGGTCGCTGATGGCCGGCCAGGGAATCTGGCGATCAACCCAAAATTGGAGCTGGACCAGATAGCGCTCGGTGGCGCGGGTGAGGGCTGCAAACTGTTCGTGAGTCTCTACCTGGGCGTAGAGGTCGCGGCTGTGGGCGAGGATTGCCGTGGTGTCATCCATTTTGCCGGTGACGTCGAAGGCGCCCGAGAACCAGTCGCACAGGCGTGCGGCACTGTTTTTGATCGTTGCGAGGTCGGCGGTGCCGTCGTTGGCGTTTTCGTTGGCCTGGGCTCGCAGGAGGGAGAGGGCGTCGGCGGCGTTCATGCAGTAACCGACGGTGAAGTTCCAGACGGCGAATTCGCGGCCGGTGTCGAGTTTGCGGCGGCGCATGTAGTCGATGTCACGCGGTTCCTCGAGCATCATTTGATCGGCGAGGGCCTCAAGTGCAGTGGTGTACTCGGCAAGGTCGAGCGTGAGCAGATTGTTGATATCCATCATCTTTAGGCCTCCGTTTCGATCTCGACGATTTCGTTTTTAATGTACATGCCCTGGTTGTCCCAGACATTGCGGCAGGCGGCGGCAAAACGCTCGCGGTCGGCTTCGCAGATGCGGGCGAACATGTTGCAGGTGCCAAAGGGCTCGCACACGTCAAAGAAGATGCAGATTGACGACCATCCGCCATACCAGCTCACGGCGCCCGCTGGCTCGTGAAAGACGGGGTTCTCGATGTGCTCGTAATTGGCGATGGGGCCCGAGACAGGATAGGTTACCTCGGCATCGCAGATCTTGGCCGAAAAGATACGTGACTCGACTGGACAGGATGATTCGAACAGTTTGCATGCCTCGGGAGCCTTGTCCCAGAGCATGTCGGCGAGAAACGTCTCGCCATTCAGCGTGATCTTGAGCATTTTTGTCATAGTAAGGACCTCCTCAATCCGTCGCTCAAGGGGTTCGCTGGCGGATAAGGAGAAGACAGCAGCGGGGTCGCCGAACCCAAACTTCACGACAAATCTCTGTCGCCCCAGCCCGCGCTGTTCTTCGCTAAAGTACCATGCAGCAATTGCGCGCGCAATATCAGTTTTTGATTTTCTGGAAGCGGCAGCCGACGAGACGGCTCGCCGGCTGCCGGCCGACGCGCGGTATGGGCGCTCGTCTATTCCTTAAGTTGGATGAAAAACGCCATGTTATTGCAGGGCTGCATACTCGTCCAATAAGTGCATAGAATCTCGTATAGTGCGAGTAAGATTTTGCGCTGTCTGTTTTATGTTTAGCAAAGATATAGTTTGCATAATCTGGTCTAATCCCTGCTCTATTAAAATAAAGTTGCACGTAAATGACGTAGATATGCTTGAGCTGGGTTTCTTTACGCTGAGCGGGTAAAAGCGACCGTTCACCGTTCAACTATTTTCAAAATGAATAAAATGAGCGATAAAGAGAATATAAACCTTAATAAACTCGCGTATCGCACGGGCGCGGGTTATTAATGGGTTGTAGGCCTTTTACAGAAAGGATTCCAGCAATGTCTAAGCCTCTTGGCAAGCCCGATCGTATCGTCGTCGCCCTTGGCGGCAACGCCCTCGGCAACAACCCCGTTGAGCAGATCGAGGCCGTGAGCAACACCGCTCACGCTCTCCTCGGCCTGATCGAGCAGGGCAACGAGATCATCATCACCCACGGCAACGGCCCGCAGGTTGGCATGATCCAGAACGCCTTCGCCGCTGCCCACGACGCCATCGGCACCCCCGAGATGCCGCTGCCCGAGTGCGGCGCCATGTCCCAGGGCTACATCGGCTATCACCTGCAGCAGGGCATTGGCCGCGAGATGCACAAGCGCTATAAGCGTTGGCACGCCGCAACCGTCGTCACCCAGATCGAGTGCGACCCGGACGATCCCGCGTTCAAGAACCCGACCAAGCCGATCGGCCCCTTCTACACCGAGGAGCAGGCCAAGGAGTTCATGGCCGAGGATCCTTCCAAGGTCTTCGTCGAGGATTCCGGCCGCGGCTGGCGTCGCGTCGTCGCTTCCCCCGATCCCAAGAAGATCGTCGAGGCTGACTCCATCCTCAACCTGCTCGACAACGAGTTCATCGTCATCGCCTGCGGTGGCGGCGGCATCCCCGTCGTCCGCGACTACGAGAACAAGGGCTGCTACAAGGGCGTTCCCGCCGTCATCGACAAGGACCTGGGCGGCGAGCTGCTGGCCGAGGACTGCGACGCCGACGTTCTGTTCCTGCTGACCGCCGTTGAGCATGTCGCCATCAACTTTGGCAAGCCCAACCAGGAGGAGCTCGAGGACATCACCGCCGACGAGGCCGAGCGCCTGGCCGACGAGGGCCAGTTCGGCAAGGGTTCCATGGAGCCCAAGGTCCGCGCCGCCATCAAGTTCGCCCGTTCCCGCAAGGGCCGCACCTGCATCATCGGTGCCCTGGACAAGGCCGCCGAGACCATGGCCGGCCTCTCCGGTACCCGCATCCACGAGTAGCCTCTACTCCATTGCCTCTCTCGTGGGCGCCAGGCAAGGCGCCCACAAACTAGCCTCTCTTCATGAGCCCCGCAGTCCGCTCCGACTGCGGGGCTTTTGTTTCAGCCCGGCACTTGGGGACGTTCCTTTCCTGCCGGCAGCTTGGGACAGTCCCTAAAGGCTGTCCCCAACGACCACTCATTTAAGTCTGTCCCCAATGACTAGTAGTAGGCCCACATGGCTTCGACTTCGTTAAGGACCTCTACGACGCCCCAGCGGCGGGCGCTGCGGCTGGCCGAGTTGGGGTCGTAGACGCCAATCTGGTCGGCGTCGTCAATACCGTAAAGCACAATGTAGTGTCCAACGCTGGTAAAGGTGCCGGGACGAACCGATGCGATGATGGGCGAGCCCGAACGCAGCGCCTGGGTCATCGAGTCGCGATCGATATGGAGCTCCGTTCCGTTAAGTCCCAACTGCCACGCGCCGCTCGTCATAAACGACCATTCGGTTGCACCGGTGGGGGCGTAATTGCCCGCCTCGGAAAGCGCGCACATATCGACGGGGGTCATATCGGTGCGTCCCGTCTTAAAGATATAGACCATGGTGAGGCGCGTAGGCCCGCAGGCATTTTGGCGGATGGTGCCGCCGGCGTAAGGCAGCTCAGACCACGCAGGGTCGATCTGATAGATATGGGGCATCGTGCCGGCTTGCCATTGCGAGCGCGGGGTCGAAAAGGCGAAAGAATAACCGGGCGCGACGGGGGCCTTGAGCAGCTTGTCCTCGGCGGTGGGCTCGAGACCGGCCGAGCCGTGGGACATACAGGAGCTCATAAGCACAAAGACCAGACAGGTAAGGATAGAGCACAGTGCGAGGCGAAGTCGACGAGCCGGCAGGGCGGGGGCATTCACGTGCGATGTCGAGCGGTAAGGCTTGCGGTCGCGTCCGCCTTGGGGATGCGAAAAGAAGCGGTTGATATGGATGCCGGGCTGACGTGCGCCGTTGCGGCGTAGTTGCGGAACCTCGGCCTGACGCTGTCGAGTGCGCGCGCCCAAGCGGCTATCTTGCTGCGCGCTTGTGCCCGTGCTCGGACGGCCACTCTGCCGCGTTCTACTTGCCTGCTGCCGAGACGAAGGCCTGGGTTGTTCTTGAGTGCGTTGTGGATTGCTGCTCGTGGCACTTCTGGGCGTCGGCGTGGTACGGCCAGCAAGGCGAACGCTTTGTCGCCGTTGATCACCGTCGTTGTATCCGTATGCCATTCGTACCGCCTTGTCTCATGTATAACCTGTCTATCCTACAAAAAAGATGTGCAACAAATGGGTCTGCGCGTCAAAAGCTCGGTAAACGGTACGAAAGGCGCAAAACACACGGCCTCAAAAACATCTCTATATGCGTCCGATGAACGTACGCCCGTCGGACGGGCGGCAACAATGAACGGCAAACCGTGCCGTTCGTCCCAAAAACGGCGCCGCTCATATGCGAGTTCGGCCTTCGGTCGAGCCATGGGCGGCCATGCTGCGCCAAGGCCGTATCTTAAAGCCACGAAATAAAAGAGCGCGGCAAAACAGACCGCGCAAGGGGTGACGTCAAGGGGCGTCAAAAAGGAAAGGAGGGGAACAATGGCGGACAAGAACGCAGAAGTTGCAGTCGAGGATAACGGCGGTATGAAGAAAACGCTTTCGCTCTGGAACTTCTTCACCATCGGTTTCGGTGCCATCATCGGCACCGGTTGGGTTCTGCAGGTCGGCGACTGGATGGTCGTGGGCGGCGGTCCCGTTCCCGCTATGATCGCATTCCTCTTGGGTGCAATCTTCCTCGTGCCCGTCGGAGCTGTTTTCGGTGAGCTCACGGCCGCTATCCCCATCTCGGGCGGCATCGTCGAGTATGTCGATCGTAGCTTTGGCCGTACGCTGAGCTACATCACCGGATGGCTTTTGGCTCTGGGCAACGGCATCCTGTGCCCGTGGGAGGCCATCGCCATTTCGACCCTAGTGTCCGAGATGTTCGGCAGCCTGCCCGGCCTTGAGTGGCTGCGCGCCGTCAAGCTCTACACCATCCTGGGCGCCGACGTTTACCTGTTCCCGACGCTGATCGCGCTCGGCTTCGCAGCCTACGTCATCTTCCTCAACTTCCGCGGTGCCAGCTCGGCCGCCAAGCTCCAGGCCTTCCTGACCAAGGCTCTGCTCTGCGGCATGCTGCTCGCCATGGGCGTCTCGCTGTTCACCGGCTCGCCGGACAATGCCATGCCCGTGTTCTCCCAGGTCACCGGCGCTGGCGGCGGCAAGGCCGCTACCGAGGGCGCCAGCCTGTTCGCCGGCATCGTGTCGGTCCTGGTTCTGACCCCGTTCTTCTACGCCGGTTTCGACACCATTCCTCAGCAGGCTGAGGAAGCAGCCGAGGGCCTCAACTGGAACAAGTTCGGCAAGATTATCTCCCTGGCCCTGCTGGCCGCCGGCGGCTTCTACATGGTCTGCATCTACTCGTTCGGCACCATCCTCGACTGGCATGAGTTTGTTAAGAGCCCGGTTCCCGCGCTTGCCTGCCTCAAGGGTATCAACATGCTCCTGTACCTGGCCATGCTCGTCATCGCCACGCTTGGACCCATGGGCCCGATGAACTCCTTCTACGGCGCCACGAGCCGCATCATGCTCGCCATGGGCCGCAAGGGCCAACTGCCCGAGAAGTTCGCCGAGGTCGACCCCAAGTCCGGCGCTCCCAAGCTCGCCTGCGTCGTTCTGGGCGTTATCACCGTCATCGGTCCGTTCCTGGGCAAGAACATGCTCATTCCTCTGACCAACGTGTCGGCTCTCGCCTTCATCTTCTCCTGCGGTATGGTCGCCCTCGCCTGCCTGCGCATGCGCTTCACCGAGCCCGACCTGCCTCGTCCCTACGAGGTGCCCGGCGGCAAGTTTGGCATCGGCCTCGCTATCGCTGCCTGCGCCATCATCATCGGCCTGCTCGTGATCCCGTTCTCTCCCGCCTCCCTCAACATGGTGGAGTGGAGCATCGTGATCGGCTGGTTGGCTATTGGCCTGGCCCTCATGGCTTTCACCAATTCCCGCAAAAAGTAACGCCTAGTCGGGGCGGACCAGGTACGCGGGGCCCTCTCTTCCGCGCACCGAACCCGGCATCACCTGGGTAGCTTTGTGAGGCCGCGACCCAACACGGCCTCGCCCACATATATGGATCCATAAGGAGGAACCATGTCCACTAAGTATGCAATCGTTGGCGGCAAGCTCATCGACGGTACCGGTGCCGAGCCGGTCGAGAACTCCCTCGTTCTCGTCGACGACAACGGCAAGATCGAGTACGCCGGCACTATGCAGGACCTTCCCGAGGGCGTTGAGGTTATCGATGCCGCCGGCAAGACCGTCCTTCCCGGCCTGATCGACACCCACCTGCACTTCTCGGGCAACCTGACCGACGATGACACCGATTGGGTCATGCAGCCGCTCCTCGAGAAGCAGGCCGTCGCCGTCAAGCAGGCCTACGACTGCCTCACCCACGGCCTCACCACCGTCTGCGAGATCGGCCGCTTTGGTATCCAGATCCGTGACTGCATCGACAAGGGCGTCTTTAAGGGCCCGCGCGTTCTGGCCACCGGCCTCGGCTTCTGCCGCGTTGCCGGCCACGGTGACTCCCACCACTGCACCCAGGAGCTCAACAAGGAATCCCATCCCTGGGGCGACCAGGTCGACGGTCCTTGGGATCTGCGCAAGGCCGTCCGTCGTCGCCTGCGCGAGAACCCCGATGCCATCAAGATCTGGGCTACCGGTGGCGGCATCTGGCGCTGGGACTCCGGTCGCGACCAGCACTACTGCTCCGAGGAGATCCAGGCCGTGGTCGACGAGGCAAAGATGGTCGGCATCCCCGTGTGGAGCCACTGCTACAACAACCACGCCGCTGCCTACGATTCCGTTCGCTTTGGCTGCGAGCAGCTGATTCACGGTTTCGATATCGATGAGCGCACCATGGACCTCATGGCCGAGCAGGGCACCTTCTTCACCCCGACGATCGCCTTCCTGCCCACCTGGTACGCCACCTATCCGCCCGTCTACGTCCCCGAGCTGCACGACAAGTACGAGGGCACCCTGGTCGAGAAGGAGCTGCAGCGCAACTACGACTGCCTGCGCGAGGCCAAGAAGCGCGGCGTCGTCATGACGATCGGCTCCGACTCCTTCTCCTTCGTCACCCCGTACGGCACCTGCTCCATCGAGGAGATGTACGAGTTCGTCGACAAGATCGGCTTCACCCCGGTCGAGACCATCACCTGCGCCACCCTCAACGGTGCCAAGATGTGCCACATCGAGGACGAGACCGGTTCCATCGAGGCCGGCAAGTGCGCCGACCTGCTGGTCGTCAACGGTGACGTCGCCGCCGACATCCACGTGCTCAACACCGACAACATGGACGTCATCATGAAGGACGGCTGGATCGTCGAGGCGGGCACCTTTGGCGAGGCCAACAAATACAGCGCCTAAACTACCGTTCATCGACGACTGGATGTAAAACACAGTATTTGATTGCATAATGCAATGGAGAGGGTCGCTTGCGGCCCTCTTTATTGCTATGGGTGCGATAGAAAAAGGGGATGACGGTGGATTTAAACAGGCTGATTCTGGGCAAGAGCTACAACTCTACCAAGGTCTTTCGTACGGCCCAGCATGTGGTCCAGGCCATCCTGCTCGGTGTTGTCGTTCCGGCGCTTATCCTGCTGCTTATCTGGGATTTAACCGATAACCCCAATCCCGTTCCGGGCGTTGTCGTTATTGCCGGCATGGTCATGCTGTGCTTCTTTTTCTCGTATGTCTTTGTGGTCCCCGACGACCTCACATCGAGTGCAACCGACCGTACGCTCGCCATCGCATCAAAAATATTCGCCTACACGTCGCGCGGCCTTACGCCCGAAGCGGCCTTGGGCGCCTCTAAAATCATCCTGTCCGAGACCATCGCCTCTGCCATCTGCTTTACCGATGGCAAACAGGTGTTGGCAAGCTGGGGCGAGGACTCGGCAAAGTGCCCTGCCGGCACCCCGGTCGTGCTCAAGACAACGCTCAGTGTGATTGAGACGGGCGAGCAGAGTGTGTTTTCGCGTGACACCTCCAATGAGACGGGCGGTTATTTTCCCCGTCTGCGCGCCGGCATTGTCGCGCCGCTTACCGTGCGCGGGCATTGCGTGGGCACACTCGAGCTGTATTACCCTCGCCTGAGCAGCATCGATATGCGCCAGACGGCCCTTGCCTCGGGTTTTGCCGACCTAATTTCCACGCAGCTCGCCAGCTTTGAGCTCGAGCGCCAGGACGAGCTCACAGCCCGCGTTGAGCTTCGCGCCCTGCAGTCGCAGGTCGACCCGCATTTTCTATTCAATACCATTAGCACGATCGTGTCGCTCGTTCGAACCGAGCCCGACAAGGCGCGATCGCTGCTGATCGACTTTTCCAACTACTATCGTCAGACGCTTTCTGACTCCGATACGCTCACCACGCTCGAGCACGAGGTGGAACAGGGCACTCGTTATATCAATCTTATGCAGGCCCGGTATGGCGACGGCCGTCTGCGCGTTTCGGTCGACATCGACTTTGAGGTGCGCGACAGCCTGGTACCGCCGTTTATCTTGCAGCCGCTGCTCGAAAACTGCATCAAGCATGCGCAGCGCGAGATCGAGCCGCTTTCTATTCGTGTTAGGGCTTTTGAGACCGATGACGGCTTGGAGATCATCGTCGAAGATGACGGCATCGGGATGAGCGAAGAAGTCTGCGCGCATCTGTTTGAGCAGCATCGCCGAGAGGAACCCGAGAGCATTACCGCCGACGGCTCCGTCAAGCGAGGTTGCGGCCTGGCGCTCTTCAACGTGCTTCAGCGCATCCATTTCTTTTACGGAGAAGATTCTGGTATGCGCGTGAAGTCCCAGGAGGGCGTGGGAACGCAGGTCATCGTTGAGTTGAACGGCGAGCCACATGAGCCGGCGCCGTTGACGGTGTAGCACGCGGTTGGATTGAGAGAAAAAGAGGGAAAGCGCATATGTCCGAAGGCTGGAACATCCTGGTGGTTGATGACGAGCCCCCAATTAGGGCTGAGCTACGCTATCTGTTGGAAAAGGATACGCGTGTGGGTCAGATTGCCGAGGCGGGCAATGTCACCGAAGCCGTGGAGTCGATTCTGTCGAACAAGCCCGACGTGCTGTTTTTAGACATTACCATGCCCGGTCGCTCGGGAATTGAGCTTGCCGAGACCCTGCAAAACCTAAAGAGGCCGCCGGTCGTGGTGTTTGTGACGGCATTTGCCGAGTATGCGGCCGATGCCTATAACCTCGATGCTGTCGATTACGTCGTCAAACCGGTCGAGGATGCCCGCCTGTCAAAGGCGCTCGACAAGATCGAGACTGCCCTGGGCGCTCGCCGTGTCGTCCATGCTCCGCGCCAGCCTTTGCGCCTGACGGTGGATCGCGGGGGCAAAAAGGTGTTCATTCCCGTGGCGGATGTCTGCTACTTTGAGGCGCGTGCCGATTTTTGCAACGCCGTCTGTGCCGATGGAACGTATCTGATCAATGAGTCGATTTCCTCGCTCGAGCGCCGCTTGGCCTCCGAGGGCTTTATCCGCGTCCACCGCAGCTATCTGGTCAATTTGGAAGACGTGCACAATGTCGAGATCGGCTCCACGGGCCTGATGGAGCTCAGGCTCGACCGTGTGAGCTCGACGGTGCCCGTGTCCCGTCGTCGCGCTGCCGAGGTCAAATCGCACTTGGGGCTAGCGTAAGGGTCGGTGTGCCATCGTTTGCCGTTACAGGTTTGGCATGACTGTGCGGTGGGCATAATGGATTGCATCGAATGAAATCGAAAGGATTATTATGCCCGCGCTCATTACGCATCATCTGTTTGGCGAGGAAAGCATCGACCGTCTTCCGCAGGGCGTTATCACGTCCGACGAGGAGCGCATCGCCTTTATCCTGGGAAACCAAGGTCCCGACCCGTTTTTCTTCCACATGCTCACGCCGCGCATCTCCGACTGCATGTCGCTTGCTCAGGTCATGCACCGCTCGCGCATGTCGCGCCAATTCTCGTGCCTGCGCGACGGCGTGTCGCACCTGCAGCCGCGCGATGCCAATCTGGGTCGCGCCTTTGCGCTGGGCCTGCTGTCGCACTATGTGCTCGATCGCAATGCCCACCCCTTTGTCTACGAGCAGCAGTTTGGCATTGTCGAGTCCGATCCCGAGCTCGAGGCTTCGGGCAGTCAAGTTCATGCCGTGCTCGAAAGCGACCTGGACGTGCTGATGCTGCAGCTCAAGCGCGATGGGGCTACGGTCGAGGATTATCCGCCGGCGGGCGAGATCGTCACTACCGACCGCATCAATCGCGTTGCCGGTGTGCTGATGAGCTATGTTGCCGGACGCGTGTACGGCATCGATATCCCGGTGGGAGAGTACGGCGGCGCCGTAGCCGACATGCAGCTGCTCTACCGCACTATCGAGCCCGCCGGTTCGGCCAAGACGCGCGCGATTGCCCTGCTCGAGGGCTTGGTGCACGATTATTCGCTGCTCGACGGCCTTGCGCACCGCGTGACGACCGAGCTGCCCGAGCGTACCGGAAATCTGGGCCACTTGGCATGGAAGAGCCCCTTTACCGATGAAGTCTCGACCGAGAGCTTCCCCGAGGTTTTTGACCGCGCACTGCTCGATTACGAGCTCACCGTCGCCCGCTTTATCGAGACCGGCGATATGGAAGCCGTGACCAACCACGTCAATTACAGCGGTCGCGTGCTCGGCACCGACGAAGAGTTCGACCGCGAGGAGTAGGGTCCGTGCGTGCCCCTTTGCCGAATCCTTACCGGCGCCTCTGGACAATTGGGGTACGATGAACTAACTGCATATCGGGCGAATACGAAGGGGCCCTGTCCATGAAATACACCAAGCTCGAGCGTAACTGGGTTATGTACGATGTGGGCAATTCGGCCCTCGTGTTGCTCAATACCTCGGTGGTGCCCATCTACTTTAACGCCATCAATACCGGTGCTTCCTCGGCAGACCTGGTGGTCGCTTGGGGCAACGCGCAGACGATTGCCTCGCTGGTCATTGCCATGCTCATGCCCATTCTGGGCGCGCTTGCCGATTACGCCGGCAACAAGATCAAGTTCTTCTTGGGCTTCTTCCTCACGGGCCTGGTTCTTTGCCTGGCGCAGGCTATCCCCATGTCCGCCATGGCATTTTTGACCGTGTACGTGCTGTGCACCATCGGCCTTAACTCTTCTATGACGTTCTATGACGCCATGCTGCCCGACATTACCACCGACGAGCGCATGGATGCCGTGTCCAGCTCGGGTTATGCCTGGGGCTACATCGGTTCCACCGTGCCGTTCATCATCTGCCTGGCGCTTATCATGGGTGGCCCCGCTCTTGGCGTCCCCACCATGCTGGCAACGCGTCTGTCGTTTGTCATCACCGGTGCCTGGTGGCTCATCTTTACCCTGCCGCTCATTCGCACCTATAAGCAAAAGTACGGTCGCGAGCGCGGCCCCCAGGATACCATCGGCCACATCGTGGGCGGCGTGTTCTCCGAGGTCGGACACACCATGCGCGAGATCGCCCACAACAAGCCCGTGCTGGTCTACATGATTGCGTTCTTCTTCTACATCGATGGTGTCCATACGGTCATCTCCATGGCAACCAGCTACGGCTCGGCTTTGGGTATCGATTCGACCCAGCTGGTGCTGGCACTGCTCGTTACGCAGTTCGTCGCTTTCCCGTCCGCCATTATCTACGGCAAGCTCGCCGGTCGCGTGGGCACGCTCAACATGATCATGGTGGCCGTCGCCGCCTACATGGGCATCGTGCTCTTTGCCGCGTTTTTCTTAAAGACTGCCTTTGAGTTCTGGGTGCTCGCCATTTTGGTCGGCTTGTTCCAGGGTGGCGTTCAGGCGCTGAGCCGCAGCTATTTTGGCCGCATCATCCCCAAGGAAAAGTCCAACGAGTACTACGGCTTCTTTGATATCTTTGGCCGCTACGCAAGCGTGATGGGCACCTTCCTGGTGTCGGTCGTCACCTCGCTGACCGGCAACCCGTCGCTGGGCGTCCTTTCCATCGGCGTGCTGCTGGTGCTTGGCTTTGTGCTGCTGGTCCGTCTGTCCCGCACGGCTCAGGCGGCGGCGTAAGGCAACCGGGCTCAGTACGGCAATTGTGCCTATCTGCAGCACTCTTTTGGAAGTAGCCGCATAAATCATTCTGACTTCCGAACAATGTTTAGCCCAAGTGGGTATGATGGAACCAGCTAGGTCGCGGGGCGTCGCCTGTGTTTGGCGGCGCCCCGTTTTTGTGTTGCAAGGAGGGTAAAGGTATGAACGCCACGGTTGTGATCCCAACATATTGGGCGGGCGATGATACCCAAGCAAACGCTCCCGGCACCTACGATCACTCGACGTCGCTCAATGCCGCCAACCCGGAACTCGATCGTTGCCTGACTTCGCTCGAACAGGTGCGCAACATTCCGCGCATCATTCTCTTGGTGGTCTGTCCGGTTTCTGCCACGGCCGACGTATCCCATCGCGTGCACGAAATCGTCAATGCGCATCCCTCACTTAAGGTCACCATCGTTACCAATACTCAGGCTTCGCGTGTTGCCGACCGCGTGGCGCAGATTGCGCCCAAAGGCTCGGGCGAGTGCGTGAGCCTGCGCGGCTACGGCGCCATCCGCAACATGGGTCTTGCCTGCGCGGCGGTGTTGGGGCACGACGCGGTTGTGTTTTTGGATGACGACGAGACCGTCATCGATGCCGACTTTATGAAGCGTGCGACCTATGCACTGGGCCAACAGACGCGTCAGGGCCTGCCGATTTTAGTCAAGAGCGGATACTTTTACGATCGCGACGGGTCGCCGCTGGCTCCCACGGACAAAGCGGGCATTTGCCATCGCTGGTGGACCAAGCGTATCGAGTTCAATCGCTGGATGAAAAAGGCGCTCTCGGGCACCCGCATCTCGCGTTCCAATTACGTGTGCGGCGGCCTGATGGCCCTGCATGCCCGTGCGTTTACCCGCGTGGCATTCGACCCGTTTATTACCCGCGGCGAGGATCTGGACTATCTCTTTAACATGCGCATGTTTGGCTACGACGTGTGGTTCGACAACGAGTGGACCGTGCGCCACCTGCCGCCCGAGTCCGAGAAGCGCTCGCCACGCTTTATGCAGGACGTGTACCGTTGGTACTACGAGCGGGCCAAGCTGACGTTCGCTGCGCACCAAAAGGAGCTCATTCCGGTTACGGCCGCATCACTCATGCCCTATCCGGGTCCGTGGATCTCGCGCGAGCTCGACGACCGCGTGCGCAAGACTGCCATGGTCCGCAGCATGTTCACCCGCGAGCACGAGGGGTATCTGCGCATCTGGCGTCATGGTATTGACGAGGCCAAGACCTATGCCCGCCAAAACGCCGCAAGCTACCTGCGTTTTCAGAGTTTCTGGCCCAAGATCATGGACGAACTTTGGCGCGACGCACAACTGATTAGCATCCTGGAGGGGGCTGAATGATCGACCGCCGCGCCCAGCGCGATAATTCAATTTCAATCTTTCGCATCATCGCCGTTGTCTGCGCCGTTTGCGTGTTGGCGTACTTTATCTTTGCCTTGGTGACCGGTATCGAGCCGATCGCCACGGTGATTGCCTGCGCGCTGCTGTGCATCTTTCTGTGCATCTTTATCTTTTTGACGCTCAATCCCGATTCGGTGCGCTCCCAGTACACCGAGGAGACGCTCTCGGTGGCCTCGGCCATGCTCGAGGACATTAAGGGCGGTCTGACGCAGGAGTCGGCGCGTTTGGTGTGCCGGCGCATTTTGCCCGAGACGCGCGCCATGACGGTGGCCATCACCGACGAGGACAACGTGCTTGCCTGCGCGGGCGAGTTTGAGGAAAAACTGCTGCCCGATACTCCCATCCACACGCTTGCCACACGCTACGTTATCGAACATGGCATCGTGCAGTCGTTCAACCGTATGGTGGATGTCGTGGGCTCGGACGGCTCGCACAACCAAGTCCCCGCCGGCATTATCGCCCCCATCAAGGTGGGCGATCGTACCGTCGGCACGCTCAAGTTCTACTACAAGACCCCGCGCGCCGTCGACCGTACCCAGTATGCGCTTGCCTCGGGCTTTGCCGAGATCTTGTCCACACAGCTCGCCATCCACGAGCTCGAGGTGCAAAAGGAACTCACGGCGCGCGCCGAGGTGCGTGCGCTGCAGGCGCAGATCAACCCGCACTTCCTGTTCAACACGCTGAACACCATTGCATCGTTTACGCGCACCGACCCGCTGCGGGCCCGCGAACTGCTTCGTGAGTTCTCATCGTTCTATCGTGCCACGCTCGACAACTCGGGATCGCTTATTCCGGTCTCGCGCGAGGTCGCACAGACCAAGCGCTACCTTACCTTTGAGAAGGCCCGCTTTGGCGAGGACCGCGTGCTTGCGACATTCGATGTGCCTGAGGACGTGGAAGATACGCTGGTGCCGGCGTTCGTGATCCAGCCGATTGTCGAGAACGCCGTACGTCATGGTATGGGCGATGACGATGCCCTGAGGATCGACGTGACCGTTCACCAAGACGGCGAGGATGCAATCTTGATTGCCGTGGCCGATAATGGCGTGGGCATGGATGAGGGTACCGCCGCCAGACTGTTTGACGAGCGCTCTGCCCGTCCCGACGCCAGCTCTCCCCAGGGTGGCGGCGCCGGTGTGGCCATGCACAATATTTCGGAGCGCATCCATCGCTTTTATGGGCCGCACTCCTATACGCGTGTCGAATCGGCGCCGGGCAAGGGCACCAAAGTGCTCCTTCATCTTGATTTGTCAGAGAGCATCTTTGACATTCAAGAGTAAAATAAAAGGCTACGGGCTCAACGTCATGCGGCGGATGCCCGGCGTAGTTAGTTGACGAAAGGTTTTATCCCTATGCTGCGTGCGATGATTGTGGATGATGAGGCGCCGGCTCGCTCGGAGCTTCGCTTCCTGCTCGAGCAAACGGGCAAGATCGGCACGATCACGGAGGCGTCGAGCGTCCGCTCCGCCATCGAGATGCTTATGGAAAGTCGCGTGGATGTCGTGTTTCTCGATATCTCGATGCCCGGTGCCTCGGGCCTGCAACTTGCCGAGGCGCTGCATAAGCTCAAAAATCCGCCGGCGATCGTGTTTGTGACTGCGTATAGTGACCATGCGGTCGAGGCGTTCGACGTGGATGCCGTCGATTATCTGATGAAGCCGGTCGAGGAAGCTCGCTTGGATCGCGCGATCGAGAAGGTCATGCAGCGCGCCAAGCCGGTCACGGACAGCAAGGTGACCATCGAGCGTATCCCGGTGGAAAAGGGCGGTCGCAAGGTGCTCATTCCCGTGGACGACATTCGCTTTATCATGGCCAAGGACGATTACTCCTGCATCTATACCGTCGATGATCGCTTTTTGTCGACGACCTCGCTGGCGCAGTTTGAGGCCAAGCTCTGCGACTTTGGCTTCTTCCGTGTTCACCGTCGCTATATCGTCAACTTG
Source organism: Collinsella sp. (assembly GCA_036313175.1). GTDB lineage: Bacteria > Actinomycetota > Coriobacteriia > Coriobacteriales > Coriobacteriaceae > Collinsella. The sequence goes on from JAXJMO010000021.1 coordinate 15,449, forward strand.
GCGTGCGTCACGGACGTCGAGACGGTGCCCTCGGGTGCCATCCAGCTGGGCATTACGGGCGTCGACGAACGCGTGCCGGTTTCGCGCCGCCGCGTCGTGCCGCTCAAGAAGGCTCTGAGTCTCTAGCACACTGGCCCCGCAGCCCTGTAGACCCATCGTCTGCGGAGCCGTGGGGCCTTTTTTGTATGTATCTGCCGAATCGTTTTTTGCGGAAGGGATCCCATGAACAGCGCAAGCGCCAAGCGCATCGACATCATCTCGGACACCCACGGCTATTTATCGCCTGCGCTCTTGGATGAGCTTGAGGGCGCAGACCTGATCATCCACGCCGGCGATCTCACGTCAGAGATGGACTACGAGCACCTATGCACCATCGCCCCCGTGCGGGCCGTACTGGGCAACAACGATTACTACCGCGACTACGGTCCCGATGTAGATCGTCTTGCGCTCTTTACCTACGAAGGCCTCAAATTCGCCGTAGCCCACTACCGCGAAGACCTTCCGGTGGGATCCGTAGACGTAGCCATCAACGGCCACACCCACGTAACCAAAGAAGCCCAAGTGGGCCGTTGTTTAGTCCTCAACCCGGGCAGCGCCAGCTACCCCAGAGGCACCCGAGGCCCCACCATGGCCAGAATGCTCGTCAAGGACGGCAAGATCCTGAGCACCAAATTTATTGACCTGGAGTAACCGCAACAAAAACGGGGGATGCACAACGCATCCCCCGTTTTTTATGAGCCAAAGGCGGAAGTTCAACAAGATCCATCAGACCAACCCCGCCGAGGAGCACGCGGGCTAGCCGCGCAGCGGCGCACGCCCGCAAAACTGGTTGAATAATGTGACGGCAGGGAGGGTCTCCGGGGCTGGGGCGGGGGTTAAGTTTGTCGCGAGTTCCGCACGCAAAGGAAAGCACTTAATGTGCTTTCCGTCTTGCGCAGGACTGTAGAGCAGCAAACTTAA
>JAXJMO010000022.1:0-20718 GCA_036313175.1 Collinsella sp.
CCGCTACCGTCGGCGAGGTCGTCATGGTTGATACCGATGATGCGGTATCCGGGCATCGTGGTGTCCGCACTGCGAATCTCTCATAGAGGATATGCCACAACTTGATAATTTCGCAGCCATAAGGAAGAACCTTTTCAATGTTTCTGAGGACAGCACGATTGAAGAAGCCTCGGTCCATGAAGGAGACTTTCCCATTTACATAGATTAAGATAAGGTCGTGAATGACCAATATGAACTTGAGCATATTCCGTCCGTATTCATACTGGATGACCAAGGAAACATCATCGGCTCATCCGAAGGAGAGGAAGAACCTCTTGCCTTATTAAAGAAATACGCCGAATACAACGGATATAAAGCGGAAGGAGGCGACATCGAGTAACTATCAAAGGCCAGATTAGGGAGCCCGCCATGAAGAAATGCCTACCCTCCATCGTCTCAGCAACTCTTTGCCCCTCCCTTGTCATGACACCATTTGTACCCGTTGCGGCAGCCCATGCCGACGAGGGATCTCCCGCCGAGAGCAGCGATATCTACGTCGGAGTCAATTACGACGAAAATTACGATATATCCCTTTTTGAGCGCGGACGCTGCACGGATTCATATTCCAAGGCGTGGTGCGATTCTCACGGATTTGCAAATAACCGCACCGTCCCTCACAAGGTCAAGCTGAACGCGAAGGAGGAGGCTTGCCTGCGCGATCTCTAGCTTGTTGGCACCGCTGAAGTTATCGCCGGTCTCGTGACAACCGGTCCTAGCGGCGGCTTTTTTGCAACCGCAATGACATCGTACCGACTTTTCATTTGCATGTTCTGAAAGGAAGTTGCCATGTTGTCGCAAAATCAATCGAGATATTTGAACACAATCGGCTTTGCCCTGCTTGCATTACTCTTTGCTAGCGACCTTTTGCTGAAACCGCCCAAGGAACTTGTTTCGCTTGCCATAGCCTGCATTTCCGCCCTTTACTTTACGGCAACCCTATTCGTCGGACTAAAGGAGAGGAAAAAAGGCGCAGTCGTTGCATCTGCCGTAGGCGTGATCATAGCCATTGCCTCATTCTTTATCTGACACATTGGTGATCTAGGGGCGATATCGTAGGAATACGACCGGGAGAGCCGGGACCAGATTGCCCGGGTTGCCCGGTCGGCTCGCGCGACGGCGCGGCGGTTCCACAGAAAGATCTCCGGACTTCACGCCGTTTCTGATCGCATTATAGACAGCCATCTCGTCTTCGCAGTCGGCGAGCACGCGGTGTGCGTCGTCGTTTTGGATGTCCAGTAAATCTCGAAGGTCCTCCATGCACCAGCGTCCGAGATCTGGCCATGCGCGTTGCGCGAGCTGATAAGTGTCGATTGCGATGTTGTAGTTAAAGTCCAGGCCAAAGCCGTCCCAGGCAGGACGGCTTTGTTTCCTTGATTATCAACTTCATCCGGACACTTCCCGCATTCATCCGTGTGTGTACGGATGAATGCGGGGTTCGATACCCCGGCGGCCTGATCGGCAGGCCGACGGGAACTCTCACTCCTCGATAAAAGCCGGCGCTCGGTTAGTTCTGCGCATCTTGAAATCGTCAGTTTCGTGGGAGACGTAGAGGATGCCGTCCATCCCATCTCGCGATGCATATGAAAGGTGAACAGAACCGCAATCCGCTCCATCATTGTCGAGAAGATCGAACGAATTCGGATCGCTCGTTGCGGCCAAACGACCACTCAGACAAGAGCCATCGTCATTACAGATTTGCCACTCCATGTCTTCGCCTGCAAGAATCGCCATAGACGTCCTGGTCGCGCCATCGTTGACATACATCCCGTCTATGCCAAAACCGTTTTCAGCGCCATCAATAAACGATTGCTCGGACCTATACTTCGCAAACGATGCACATAGCACCATTGCGAGACAAAGTACAAAGCCAACAATCGCTATCTTTGCATAGCTCTTGCCTATCATGTCATTCACCTCCCTCGTATGTATCGAGGTATTCCTGCTTGAGCGTCTGCGAGGACGACTCGATCTTTTCCACGAGCGTGCCGGCCTCGATGAAGTAGAACGAGTTGGTGAGGTCTGCCAGGTCGTCGAGTAGATGGCTTGAGATGAGCACGCTGCGTCCCCGCGCCACCTCGCTGCGCATCGCGTCGCAGGAGGTTTTCCGTTTTCCCGGATCGAGGCCGTTCAGCGGTTCATCGAGGATGAGGTACGGGCAATCGGTCGCTATCGCCATGGCAAGCTTTACCTGCTGCTTCATTCCTGTCGAGAGTTTACGGGTCGGCTTGTCGAGATATGGGGAGATTCCGAGGGAGTCGCAGAGCGGGTCGATGTCGGCGGCCGATTTCCACGCCTCCCTAACGAAAGAGAGGTGCTCGCGGGCCGATAGCGTGGGGTAGAGATCCGCGCCGCCCGAAGAGCTCAGGTAGACGAGTTCTGCGAATTCGGCTGATCGACGTTGGCAGATTCCGTCTGCCGCCAGGCTTCCCGAGCGGATGCGGGTGGGAAATTGGCCCGACAGCGCTTCAAGAAGGGTGGTTTTCCCCGAGCCGTTGGGAGCGACGAGCCCCGCCGCCGTTCCCGGGCCCAAGGAAAGCGATCCGATCGAAAGTATCGTCGTGCTCCCGTATCCCACGCTCACGTCCAGGAGCTCAAGCCCATGGTGCTTTTTAGCGGGTCCAGCCTGTTTGGGCGAACGTGCCGCAACGGCGCCGACCGCGAAAAGGACCGCGACGTATACCAGGGCCACGGCAAGCATCGATGCGCCGCCCGAACCGGAGCCAATGAATTCTGTCGGGAAGCATCCTACGTAACCCGTTGCCTCGATAGGCGAGAACACGGCCAGCGGCAGGAGCTCGAGCGCGGCATTATGCCCCAGTGCCGAATCGGACAATAACGGGAATGCCGGGGCCGCGACAAGCAACGCGGAGGTAAGGGGGCCCGCGAAGACGCGCCTCGTTGCGGTCGATAGGACGACGGAACAAACGGATATCAAGGTTCCACCCGCGAGCAGCGCGAGAAGTATGGTCGTGAAGACGTTTCCCGCGGTCGTGGTAGTGAGCGCGCCGTTATGGAAGAAGGCGATCGGGTACCCGATCTGCCCGAAGCCGTTTAGGGCCAAGGCGTAAATACTCCCGGGCGCAAGGCCGGCGAGGAGCATCGCGGTCCCCGCGCCAATTATCGAAAACACGGTTTGGATAAGGCGCCGGAATTTGGGTGCGGGCGCCTTCGCCGCCAGGGTCCCGGGCCTTGTGGCGCCGAGCAGGAGTATCGACGAGAGAAGGAAGGGGATGAAGGGAAGGAAAGACGGCGCCGCGGCAATGGCGTAAGGCAGGAAGGAAAGGAATGGCAGGTCGTTTGCGGAGGCCGGGATATCCGCGATGCCGGAGCTGCTCAGAGCGCGGCAATATGCGAGCGCTGCGTCATTGGTCTCCTGGTCCCCCACGATGGACCCGGATTGGAAGCCCTCGTCCATGAGCGCGTAGTAGCTCTCGGCAGAGTCGAGAAAGGCGGCGTCGGTTTGAGCGGCGAGGGCGGCGTTCGCGTATCTTGCAAGCTCAGCGTCATCTTGCTGCTCTGGCGATAGGTCTGTGCCGCTGGCCTGGGGCGCGCGCGTATTGAATGCGTCGACAAAGCCCTGCATGCCCTGCTTCATAAAGAAGGGGCCGTAGATGGGTGAATTGAACGCAATGGGGACGGAAAAGGCTGCAGCAAGAACGAGCGTGGAAATCCATACGGCCTTGTCTCTTAGGATTAGTTTGAGAAGAAGTCGACAGTACATTCAGAAGCACCTGCATTCCTCAAAGAATCGTTAGATTAAAAGTAACAGATTGAATGAAGATGCGCGCGGCGGGGGCGAGGCGAATGGCTGAACGGTATCGATATGCGGGTTCAACGGTATCACATTGGCCACATAGATTTTTAACTTGCATTTCTACCCGCCCTTTTCGTAGAGTCGCCGATACGTGCTTAGCGCACCCTCGGCGCGTCCGGCAGGCTTTGCGAAATGGGATCCAGGAGACTTCGGCGCAGCATCATCTTGCGGAATGCTTCTAATGAGCCTCCCATCCTTCAAAAACAGAATCTCATCGCACAGCCTATCGACCGAATCCAAGATGTGGGATGACATGATGATGCACGTACCAGAATCGGCCAGCTTCCTGAGAATCTCGGAATGCAAGTCCACCCTGCTGGGGTCGAGCGCGTTCATGGGCTCATCTAATAGAAGGTACCGCGCGCCCGTCGCATACGCAATCGTCAGGGTAAGCTGCTGCTTCATGCCCTGGCTCAGAGTGCGGATCCTCATCTTCGCGAACTCGCCTATCTGCGTTTGTTCCACTATCTCTTCGATATCGCGAGCATGCGGCCACATATCGCAAACCATCTTGAGGTGATCTTCCGCACGCAATCCGGGATACAGCAGCGTCCCCTCACCAGGTGCATAGAAGATCATAGAACGGACCTCTCTCGCACCCGTACCCTGCACCTCATCCAGAACGATGCTCCCGTCCACGCGAGGACCCGGCAAACCTGCCATCGCACGCAGCAACGTCGTCTTTCCATGCCCGTTCGGAGCGACGAGACCGTAGACCGTACCCGGGGCAAACTCAGCGTTCACCGAATCTACGAGCACCTTCTTTCCATAAGAGATCGTCAGCGTTTGAAGGTCAATCATCGAGATCATCCCCTTTCGATCTTTGGAACACTCAGGCGCACCATCAACGGAGATACGGCGCCCAAGACCACCAGCAGAGCGCCCGATGCGCCGACGACCTCTCCAAAAGGCATCGCGTTCGTCCCTCGCCCAAGGAACCCAATCGTCCCCACCTGGGAAGCGGGATCAAACGAGGCGAATGGAGCCAGCAGCGCGACGCCCATGCCCACGCTTTCAACATGAGCGCTCAACGAACCCAACACCAAGAGAACCGCGCAAACCATTCCGGTGACAACGGGGTTGCGGCTAATCGCTGCTGTCAACGCAGCGACGACGGAAATCACGCCGTATGCCATGACCAGCAACGGAATACTGCACAACACCGCCTCCCCCACCGTGGACGTTGTCGAAGCTCCCGCCCGAATGAGAGCGACGGGATACTCCGATCCACCCGCACCGTTCTTAATCACGGACACAACGACAGCGGGAACCATCGACACCAAAAGCAGCACCAAGCCAAGCAGGAGAGCCAGCGCAACAGCCGTCAGAAAACGTACATGCGCTGTTGCGGGGATCTGGAGAACCAGAAGGGAACGACACTGCAGGTGGGTGCACGCGAGCGATGTGACAACCACGGGCAACAGCAAAAATAAGGAGGGAAGCGCTGCCTGGAGATACGAAAGGAGGATTAATGGGGGCATCTTCGTACTTAACTCGTAAACCTTGGGGTCCGGCAAGCTCGCGATCGACTCAAGCAGAAGGGCGCGCGCCTCCGCACGAGAAGGAGTCTCCGGCTCGATTCCGATCGATTGCAGGAGAGTCGCATCTGCCGCGCCCAGCTCACCTCGAGCGCGCTCGTACGTCGCAAGGCTTCGAAACCCCTCCGCAGGCATAGACGCGTACACGAAACCCGAAAGAGCATCCCGCATGTCTTCCAGGGCCGCTTTGCCCTCGAAGTCCATATTCGCAGCGTTCTGCTCTAGATACCGATCTATTGAACGGAGCTCCCCATCCCTATACCGAACAGCGGAAACGTTATCAGCGTCAGGAAACATCTCGACCAGAGCCGGGGCCAGCATCGTCGTCGACATTGCAATCGCGCATACGGCGAGGGTAGGAGAACGCAGGAGCAGTTTCCCCATCGTTCTTACGTATGCAACGGCGGAGGCACAAGCGCTCGAACGAGTTGCCGTTCTCGATGCAGTGAAGGAACCTCTCTCAAGACAAATCGGGGATATCGGGCACGCGCAGCCGCTCTTTCCAGCAACGCAAAGCAGGCTAATTGCCAGCACCTCGATCCCGATTGCGCATACGAGGGCAATCGCGCCACGCTCGAAGCAAAGTCCAGGCAGATTCACTATCTGCGTTGTCGGGTACGGGCTATAGGCGCCGACGGTCAACTCAGTGTTCGCATACGTAAGGGGATTCAACAGGGCGAACTCACGTAAAGCGATGGATCTTCCGTAATACCCGGGAACCATCGTCACCCCCATCAGGGCACATACGAACACGATTCCAAGCGTAGGGTTATTGGCAATCTTCACGGCAAGGTGAAAGACAAGCGAGATGAACGCTGCCACCAAGAATTGCAAGATGGCCGTCTGCGCGAACACCAGCCAAGCCGGTTTGATAACCGGAGTCGCATATTGAATGTAGCCTATCGGATAGAACGGCGAGTCCGGGCCATTCTTCACAAGCGCGGCGATTATCCCTGGAAGATTGATGGCGAGGACGGCAAGCATTGCAAAAACACTCGCCCATACGCTCGATGCAACAAGTCTACCCAGCTCGCCCATCGGTGCCTGGATGATGAGCTTTTCACGTTTGTTAAGACGCGCGGCAAGGAACGAGACGGCAACGGCCGTTGCGACCCATAGCAAGTACTCCTTCGATCCGTCATAATAGGTGTACTCTCCATCCGATATCTGCAGAAACGGAAGTAGGGGGAGAGCGGTGCCAAGATAAGACGTCCCGCGGCAAGAGGGTACAGAAGCGCGGGCATGCTTGATGAAGAGGTATAGACACCGTCCTCCCCCGCATTCACAAGCGCATCCGCATAGGATGCTGACAATTCCTGCTCAACACGGGTTATTCCCGACTCGAGGTATTCGACCCGTCCGTCGATGTCAGCCGCGCTCCTGAAGACGGGCAGAGCACAAAGAACCATCAACGCAACAACGACAACACAGAGCGACCTGGAGGAGAGAAGCGACCTAAAGATCGCCTTCGAGATTTTGAGCATATTCATCGCCAACCTTAACCTCATCCAGTCGGAACAGAGGGGCCGAACAAAATGCTCGGCCCTTATTACTTGCCGGCAAAGTCAATTTAACATAAACTGTTAAAAAGTAACCTGAGTTTTTAAATTCTTCGGAGGTTATTATGAGTTCCGACAATCGCACTCCCCGGCTTCATTCCTTCCGCATCGCATGTGCGATAGCCTCTGCGACCCTTTGCGCCACCGCCATCGCACAAGTGGCGTTCTCCTTAAAGCCAGCAATCAAAGTGCTCGACAACCCTGTAATTGCAGACTCCCCCGCGTATCCAGCCCTTGCGATCTCGACATTGGTCCCTGCCGTCATCGGTATCGCTACGACCATCCTCAGCGCCGTTCTCGTGTGGACGATCAAGAGCGGAGACCCCTTCAAGAAAGGGTCTGCGACATGCTTGAAGGTGCTCGGCATTCTCTTCGTTGTTCAAGCTGCCACCAGCCTCTACGCCGGCTCACTCAAAACCTCCGTTTCGATGTTTGGCGGCGAGGGGGCCGTCGGCGCCCAAGAGATCGCTTCATCATTCGATTGGACCTCTCTGGTTCTCGGCATCGTCCTGTTCATGCTTTCCCAGCTCTTCTTGTACGCCCGAGAGCTGTACCTCGACTCCGACGAGATTGCGTAAGGAAACGCCATGCCCGTAATTGTTCGCCTCGACAAGATCATGGCCGAGCGAAAGATTTCCTCGAACGAACTTGCCGAAAGGATTGGAACCACGCCCGTGAACCTGTCCCGTATTAAAAAAGGGCATATTCGCGGCATTCGCTTCAACACACTCGAGCAGCTATGCCTCGCCCTTCGTTGCCAACCCGGAGACCTTCTCGAAGTCATGAGCGAAGAGGATGCCCGAAAGGAGTTCGGACTCGATTGGTCCGCCGAGGATTAGAGGGCGGTCGTACTCGCCCTGCACACGGGGATGCGAATCGGCGAGGTCTGCGGCCTTCGGTGGTGCGATGTGGATTTCGAGACGGGCCTGATCTCGATCAGACACTCGGTGGCGTACGCGAAGGGAATGGGTTCGTTCATCAAGGACACCAAGACCCATGACGCCAGGGGTATCCCCATCGACCCGGTCGGCCTACTCCCCTTCCTGAAGGAGACCCACGAGATCGACTGCGGAAAGCTGCGCTTGCGCGGCCTTACCGGGGCGGTCGAGATCGGGGACTGCTACATCCTGTCGGAGCCGGGCGCGACCTTCGCGACGACAAGCTATATCCGCAGGGCGTTCAAGACGTTCTCGGAGACCAACGGCCTCATGGGCACCAACGACGAGCTGATCACGTTCCACGGCCTTCGCCACACGTTCGCAACGCAGTGGATCCGCCAAGGCGGCGATATCAAGGCGCTCCAATCGATCCTCGGCCACAAGGACGCCATGGCGACGCTCAACGTCTACGCCGACATCGAGCCCATCTCCAAAATCCATAACATGCTGCGCGCCACGCCGTGCCTTTGGCGCGGGCACCTCGGGCCGAGGGTCGATCCGGGTCCCATGTTCCAACAGAGGATCCAGGAGTCCATCGAGACGCTCCAGGCGTTCGGCTACGGCATCACCGAGCCGGACGACCGAAATATCGCCATACGCGACGTGAAGATGAACAGTTGGCTCTAGCTCACCGAGTACGCGGCAGTGCTGGGCCCATCCCAACTGAGGTCACGGTGGTCCGATAGGGGCGCCGCCCGCGGCATGCGCCGCGGAGCGGTATCCCCTACCGAAGGGCGGGGATGCCCTCCGCTTCCAGTTCGGAATCAGCCGTCGGAGGCGTTCGGCTGACTGCGGGAACGGCCTGTCCGCTCAATGTGTTCGGCTGAGATCGGAAATCAACCCAACACGAGCCGGACACGCGCCAGACGGCTCTTCCCCGTACGGCCTTCCCCCTTACGCTCATGTTGCAGGCATGTAACGCCGCAGCGAGCGCGCCTTTTTTGCGCCAGACAGGTACAATGATGAACACTGTACCGTAGCGGAGCGCCCCGCGCGCGCCGCAACCACGCGAAAGGGTTTCCCATGGCCGAGATCTCGTCCTCCCGTATCGTCATCACCGTCCTTGGCAAGAACCGCCCCGGCATCGTCGCCGGCGTCACCCGCGTTCTGGGCGAGGCCAACGTCGACATCCGCGACATCACGCAGTCCATTATCGAGGACATCTTCACCATGACCATGCTGGCCGATACCGCCGAGTCCAAGCTCGACTTCGCCGAGCTGCAGAAGGCGCTGGCCGAGGCCGGCGAGCTTTCGGGCGTCAACGTGTCCATCCAGCGCGAGGACGTCTTCAACTTTATGTACCGCCTGTAGCGAGCAAGCCGCTGGGGATAGCCTGACGCGCGCATGCCCATGCAAGTCACCCCGATGCGGCCCGGAGAGGAGCGCGCATGGCCTACGACGCCAAGAAAATCTATTACCGCTTCGACGACCACCTGAGCCGCCTGGTCTTGGATTACGAAGCGAGCCGCCAGATTTCGCCCGAAAGCGAAAATCTCTACTATGGCCTGCCGACTGACCCTTATGACGAGGGCCTATTTGTTGAGCACAATGTCAAGCGCGGCCTGCGCAATGCCGACGGCTCGGGCGTGGTCGCGGGCCTCACTCGTATCTCGGATGTGCACGGCTACAACAAGGTCGACGGAAAGGTCGTGCCCGATCAGGGCAAGCTCACGCTTCGCGGCTACAGCATCGAGGATCTGGTCAACAATGCCCAGGCCGAGAATCGCTACGGCTACGAGGAAGTCGCCTATCTGCTTATCACGGGTTCGCTGCCCAACAAGGAAGAGCTCGACGGCTTTTGCGAGCGCCTGGGCGCCTTTAGACATCTAAGCGACGAGTACGTTAAAGAGTTCCCTATGACCACGGTGTCGTCGAGCATCATGAACGTGCTCCAGCGCGCCGTACTGCTGCTCTACGCCTTCGATGCCGAACCAGACGTGATCACGCCCGAGCACGAAATCGACGTCGCCATTTCCATGCTCGCACGTCTCCCGCGCATTGCCGCCTTCGCACACATGGCCTCGGTCGCCAAGCTTCGCGGCTCCGAGGTTCACGTGCCGCACCCCACGCCCGGTCTCTCCACCGCCGAGACCATCCTACAGGTCCTGCGCGGCGGCATGGCGTTCACCCGCGATGAGGCGATGCTGCTCGACGTTATGCTCATGCTGCATGCCGAGCACGGCGGCGGCAACAACTCCACCTTCGCTTGCCGCGTGCTGTCGTCTTCGGCCACCGACCCGTATTCCGCCTACGCCGCGGCTATCGGCTCGCTCAAGGGCCCGCGCCACGGCGGCGCCAATGCCAAGGTCGTGTCTATGCACGAGGACATCCGCGCGCATGTCTCCAACTGGGAGGACGAGGACGAGGTCGCGGCCTACCTGGGCAAGATCCTCGACAAGCAGGCCTTCGACGGCACGGGCCTCATCTACGGCATGGGCCACGCCGTCTATACGCTCAGCGACCCGCGCGCCGAGGTCTGCCGCCGTTACGCGCGCTCACTGGCAGCCAAAAAGGACTTGGGCGAAGAGTTCGCACTCATCGAGCGCATCGAGCGCCTGGCACCGCAGGTGATGCGCGACCACGGCATGACCAAGCCTATCTGCGCCAACATCGACCTGTACACAGGCTTTATCTACAAGATGCTCGGCGTGCCCGAGACGCTTTTTACGCCGCTTTTCGCCGTCGCCCGCATGGCCGGCTGGTCGGCACACCGCATGGAAGAGCTCTTCTGCGCGCACCGTATTATTCGCCCGGCCTATCGTCCGGTGATCGAGCCGCTGGAGTACAAGCCGCTCGCCTACCGCTAGGACGCGGACCGTTATAGAACTCGAGCGTGGCCAGGGACCCAAGCCCTCGGCCACGCTTTTTATGCCAGTAGAAAGGATCGCAACGAATGATTGTGTTTTCCGATATGGATGGGACGCTGCTGACGAGCGATAAGCAAATGAGCGATGCCACCTGGGCAATGCTCGACGAGCTCGCACGTCGTGGCATCGAGTTTGTTCCCTGCACGGGGCGTCCGCTGTCGGGCATCTTTGAGCCCATTCTCGCCCATCCCGCCGTGCACTACGCGGTCTGCGCCAATGGCGCCAGCGTCTGGCAGCTCGACGACGATGTGCCCACCGACGCCTCGCGCGCCACGTGCATCTTGAGCCGTCCGCTCGATTGCGGCATTGCCCATCGCATCCATCGCATCGCCGCCGGCCACGATGTGACCTTCGATATCTTCGCGGATGGGCAGTGCTTCCTCCCCCGCTCGCTCTACACGCGCCTGGACGAATTCTGCGGCGGCGACCCCCACATCGCGGCTTCGCTCAAGCGCACACGAACACCGATCGACATGGATATCGACAGCAAGATCGACGAGGTCGAGACGCTCGAGCGCATCGCCATGTACTGGCACGACCCGGCTGATCGCGACGCCATCGCGGCGGAGCTCGACACGCTCGGAGACATTGAGGTCACGCGTTCGTACGCCATGAATATCGAGGTCATGGGCGAGGGCGCCACCAAGGGAACAGCCCTCACGTGGCTCTGCGAGCACCTGGGCGAGCGTCTCGCCGACGCCTGGGCGTTCGGCGACAACATCAACGACATCCCCATGCTGCAGGCAGCGGGCCACGGCATGGCCATGATCAACGCCGAGCCCGAGGACCGCGAGGCCGCCGATGCCATCACCGAATATGACAGCGACCACGACGGCGTCGCCCGCACCATCATGGCCGCTCTCGCCTAGTCATTGGCCAGTCACTGAGGACGTTCTTGAATGACTAGTCGTTGGGGACACTCTTCGCGAAAAAGCTGCAAGAACTGTCCCCCACTGCCGGCAGAAAAGAAACGTCCCCATCTGCCGGATTAAGCGAGACTCTCCAGCACGCGACGGAGCTCCTGCTGGACGGCGTGGTCGCGGTTACAACCCACCACGCGATCGGCCACCGCCTTGAGCGCGGGACGCGCGTTTTCCATCGCGCAGCCCGTGCCGACAAAGCGAATGATCTCGTAGTCGTTCATCGAGTCGCCAAACGCCATGACCTCGTCGCGTCCAACGTCGTAATGCTCCGCGAGCTGCGCGATGCCCGAGGCCTTCGACACGCCGGGCTGCATGGCATCGATCCACGCGTTGCCCGAAGGCGCAAAAGTAAAGAGCTGACCGAGTTCGCGCTGCAGTACGTAAGCGCTGTCCATAACGGCACCGTCATCGCAAAAGATACTCGCCTTGATGATATTTACGCTGGGATCGGGCAGCTCCCAAATGCGCTCGGCATTGGGAAGGTCCTTATCGACCTCACGCACGAACTTGCACTCGTCATCGAGCAAGAAGGACTTGGTTCGGTCAAAAAGCGCAAGATGCAGATTGGGGAACGTCGCGACGGCCTGGGCGAGCCTTCGAATCGCCAGGTGCGAATACACCTCACGGTCTACCATCTTACCGTCGGCGTAGACCTGGGCGCCGTTAGCGGCGACAAAGTCCATCTTGTCGCGAACAGGTGCAAAGAACTCGCACAGGCGGTCGTAACGACGGCCTGACGATGCGGCAAAATGCACGCCATGCTCGTGTAGCGCCAGAATCAGTTCGTAGGTCTCGGGAGGCACCTGGCCGTTTTCGTCAAGCAGTGTGCCGTCCATATCGGATGCAATCAGTTTAAACATAGAAAAGCTCCCTTCGGGCTTGTTGGAATCGAACGTGTATCCGATTCCAACGTACCCAAAGGGAGCTCAAATAAGACTCCGCGGGCGTAAACGTTACAAGGACCTGGCAAATAGCTCACGCATGCCAGAGGTCCTACGGTCGCGGCGCCAGGCGACACGCCACCCCGACGGCCAGTCGTTTAAGAACGTCCCCGATGACTAGTCGGCGTAGGTGAAGGTCGTGACGTCGAACATGCCCTCGGGGCGGATGCGGAGCGTCGGGATGACCGGCAGGGGCAGGAAGATGATGCCCATGATGGGGTCGAGCGGCGGCTCAATACCCATGGCGCGCGCCTTGACCATAAAGTCGTCGTGCTGCGCGGCAACGTCCTCGGCCGCGCCTTCGCTCATAAGGCCACCGAGCGCCAGCGGAATGCGAGCCACGACCTCGCCGTTGCGCACTAGCACGTGACCACCTTGGCCCACGGCCTCAACGGCGGCCATCATATCGGCGGCGTTGTCGCCCACCACGCACACGTTGTGCGAGTCGTGGCCGATCGTGGAGGCAATGGCGCCACCCGTGATGGTAAAGCCGCGCACCCAGCCGCGACCGATGTGCTTGCCGACAAGACCCAGGCCAGCGGGGCCGTCGCCGTCGGCGCCCTCGGCTTGCAGCGACACGCCGCGGCCGTGGCGCTCGATCAGCATAATGCGACGCAAGTTCTCGTCAGTCTCGGGACGAACCATGCCCGTGATGGCCTTGCCCGGCACCACGTCAATCACGGCCTCGCCCGGCTTAAAGGCATAGTCGAACACGTCGAGCGATAGCTTCGGCAGCTTAACGGAGGCGCGCAGCTCATCGGCAAGGGCCGCAACCTCGGCCATCTCGGGTGCAATCTCGCCCACAAAGGTGCCGTCCTGCGCCACCAAAGCACCGGCGGCATATACGCGATGCGGAGCCGTGGCAAACGTCAGGTCATTGAGCACCAGCAGGTCGGCACGCTTGCCCGGGGCAATCGCACCGCGGAGCTCGTGCGGGTCGCGGCAGCCGTGATCCAGGCCAAACGCCTCGGCCGTGGAGAGGGACGCCATAGAGATAGCGACCACGGGGTCGATACCGGCCTCAATCGCCACGCGGCAGGCATTGTCGATCATGCCGGTTGCAAGCGCATCGGAAGGGGCGCGGTCGTCAGTCGCAAAGCAGCAGCGGCGGGCGCGCGCGGGATTCTCCAGCAGCATCGGCGACAGGTTGGCCAGATCATGGCTGCACGTACCTTCGCGCAGCATCACGTACATGCCGCGAGACAGCTTGTCGAGCGCCTCCTCGGGAATCGTCGACTCGTGGTCGGCGATAATGCCTGCCGCAGCATAGGCGTTGAGGTCCTTGCCGGCAACGAGCGGGGCATGACCGTCGACCTGTTTGGACGGCGTCTGGTTGGCAGCGTCGATACGAGCACAGGTCTCGGGATCGGCCATAAAGACGCCCGGCAGGTTCATCATTTCGCCCAGACCAAAGACATCACCCGGATATTCGACAAAAAACGCCTGCATATCGGCAGCGGTGATGACGGCACCGGCCTGCTCGTCGGGCAGTGCGGGCACGCACGAGGGCATCATGTACTTGATGGAAATAGGAGCGCGACGACCGTCCTCAATCATAAAGCGCAGGCCGTCGAGCCCCGCCACGTTGGCAATCTCGTGGCTGTCGGCAATGGCAGTAGTGGTACCGCGCGTCGCCGCCATGCGCGCATACTCGGCAGGGCGGATGTTCGAAGACTCGATATGCAAGTGTCCGTCAATAAAACCGGGGGCAAGATAGCGGCCCTGGCAATCGATGACCTCGGTAGCCTCATACGTACCGGCGGCATCGTCGCGACCATCGTAGAGCACACCGACGATCACGCCGTCCTTGACGGCAACACTACCGGGCGCTACGCGTTGGCCGTACACATCGACGATCTGCGCGTTGGCAAACAGCGTGTCGACGGGCACGCGACCCTCGGCGGCCTCGATCACAGACCTCATGACCTCAACGGACATACATACTCCTTTAACCGTAGAAAAAAGCTGCGGAGCGGACAGGCCTTCACCGCAGCAAACCAATAGCCATTGTATGCCCAAACGATGGGTCAACAATACGCCTCTCCGCTTAACGGCACACGCCGCTTGGCGCAATGGGGGCAGGTTACTTTGCACCAATGACAAGGAGTGTCCCAAAGTGCCGGCACAAAAGGAACGTCCCCAAGTGCCAACCACGGAAGCGCCGATGTTTTGGCAACGACAGCGAGCGGGCCGCATTTGAGACAAGGTGACGTGAAACGAAAGGGCGCTGACCTTCTGGTCGCGCCCTTGAAGTTGAACGTCAGATTGTCCAAATGCGGCCCGCGCAGCGTCGAGTCGTTACGCGGTTTGGTAAAACCGCGTAACTAAATCAACTTAAAGCCCTTGCGCTTGCCCACGGAGAGGGTGTCGCCAAGCTTGAGGGCGCTGGGATCGATGTTATAGCTCTTGGGAGCCACGGCCTTGCCGTTGATCTTGACGCCGCCGCCGTCGATATCGCGACGAGCCTGGCCGGCGCTCGCCGAAAGGCCCAGGTCCTTGAGCAGGCCGGCGAGGTAGATCTGACCCTCGTCGTTGACGGTCAGCTCGACATGCTTCTCGGGGAAGTCGGCAAGCTGGCCCTCCTTGAATACGCGGTCGAACTCGGCCTGAGCCTCGTCGCCGGCGCCGGCGCCGTGGTAGGTGTCGCACAGGTCGCGGCCCAGAGCGCGCTTGAGCTCGTAGGGGTCGGCAGAACCATCGGCCAGGGCGGCGTCGATCTTGTCGACCTCGGCCGGGGTGAGCGAGCTGGCCAGACGATAGTACTTGCCGATCATCTCGTCGGGGATGGACATGGTCTTGCCGAACATATCCTTGGGAGCGTCGGTCAGGCCGATGTAGTTGCCATAGGACTTGGACATCTTGCGCACGCCGTCGGTGCCCTCGAGCAGCGGCATGGTGAGCGCGATCTGCGGCTCCATGCCCATTTTCTCCATGAGCTCACGGCCGGCGAGCAGGTTGAAGAGCTGATCGGTGCCGCCCATCTCCACGTCGGCCTTGATCTGCACGGAGTCAAAGGCCTGCATCACGGGGTACAGGAACTCGTGCAGGGCGATCGGCGTCTGAGACTGGTAGCGCTTGGTAAAGTCATCGCGCTCAAGGATGCGGGCGACGGTGAACTTGGAGCACACCTGCAGCAGGCCGGCCAGGTCCATCGAAAGGATCCAGTCACCGTTGTGCACGATGGTGGTCTTCTCGGGGTCCAGGATCTTCATGGCCTGGCTCACGTAGGTCTCGGCGTTGGCCTCGATCTGCTCCTGCGAAAGCTGCGGACGCGTGGAGTTCTTGCCCGAGGGGTCGCCGATCAGCGCGGTACCGTTGCCGATGATGAGGGTGACGTTGTGGCCCAGGTCCTGGAACTGACGCATCTTGCGCAGCGGCACGGCGTGGCCCAGGTGCAGGTCGGGGCTGGTGGGGTCGACGCCGAGCTTGATGTTGAGGGGCTCGCCCTTCTCAAGCTTCTTGCGAAGGTCGGCCTCGGGAACGATCTGCGCGGCGCCCGAGGTGATGATACGCATTTGCTCGTCAACAGACAGCATTGGGTATCCTCCTTTTGCTATAGCACCCTCGCCGAAAACGGCGGTGCTGGAAGTCCATAAACTCTCTTATGATAACAAACTGACGCGACGCGGCACCTACGACAGGAAAATCCTCGTCCTGCCGCATGCGTCAATGGCAACTGGCAGACGTGTACCGTCACGCTCGACCAGATAGCGTGCCTGCCGACGACGCAAGCAGTCGCGGCAACGGACCTGTCCCGTCGCATCGGTGGCGCAGACGCCCTCGGCGGTCAGCAGGCAGTGCTCGCACACCATAAGCTCGGGACGGTCGGCGTCGACCGGACCCAAGACGCCGGGTTCAGCAGCCAGTTCGGCAATACGCTCCGCATCATTGCCGAGCAACTCGGCCGGCAAGTACACCCGCCCCGCACCGAGTCCGCGCAGCCAGGTAAGCGTGGCCCGATTCGCGCAGAACACCGGCGCCGCCACGTCAAACGTCACGCCCAGCTCGCGAGCGATCACCACCTGTCCCAGGTTGCGGCAGACGACGCGCCCGGCACGCTGCATCAGTGAGCGGGTCCAGTCAGCGTCACTCGCGCGGCACACCTCGTCAAGCACCACAACGGCGTCGGACAAATCGAGTTCCCCGCGCGGGTCGGCATCCATCAGCTGCCAAGCAAAAACCATGCGAGTGGGAACCGCGCACTCCACCAACTCCGTCGATGCACCGCCATCCACCGCAACGCCCTCAAAGAGCAGTACCTCGACGGCACGCGCAACGGGCGCAATCGCATCCGCCTCGGCCCGCATGCGCTCCAACACCGCCGCCGTCTGATCCAACACGCCGGCGCTGCGAATCAGGTATACCTCGCAGCCCGTGTCCACCTTACGCTTGCAATGCACGACGACGCGCTTCCCCGCTGCGGTATCCACCGGGCAGGGCACCTGCGGCCAGCGCTTGGGCACATCGGGACGCGCGTCGACACCCGGATAAAACCGAATCTCGAGCGTGTCACCCGCCGCCACGGCGGCGTCGAGCTCAACGGTCACCTCTTCGTGGCCCACAGCGACCAAGCGCCCCACGCGCACGCCCTGGTTAATTGCGCGCTCAAAGCTCATCAGCTCGGCACCCGAACGCCCTCGCAGGTACGCATCGGTAAACCCACGGTTAAACGACCTTCCCAGCTCGCGCTCAAGCTCTTCCACGGCATCGGGGTCCCACGCGCCGTCGCACAGCACATCGAGTGCCCGGCGCCACACCCGCACCACGTTGAATACGTAATCGGGGTTCTTCATGCGCCCCTCGATCTTGAGCGACGCCACGCCGGCATCTACAAGCTCGGGCAGATGCGCAATACCCAGATAGTCGCGCGGACACAGCAGGCGATCTCCCTCGACGGCGGCAACACTCTGCCCAGCCTCGTCCACCAAGTCATAGGATAGACGGCACGGCTGCGTGCAATCACCGCGCATCGCAGAGCGGCCACGCCGCAGGGCCGAGAACTCGCACGCCCCCGAATAGCCGATGCAAATCGCACCGTGGCAGAATACCTCGATGGGCACACCCGTGGCACATAGCGCCGCAATCTCGTCGACCGTCAGCTCGCGTGCCGTCGTCACGCGCTCGACCCCCAGCTCATCGGCGGCAAGCCGCACGGCGTCTTCGCTATGAACGCCCGCCTGCGTAGACAGGTGAATCTCGACCCCGGGAATCGCCGCGCGCAGCGCGCAGGCCAACCCGGCATCGGCGACAATCAGAGCATCGGCGCCCAGCTCCAGTGCATGAGCTCCCAACACCACCGCGTCGGACAACTCATCGTCAAACACGAACACGTTGAGCGTTACGTACACACGCACGCCATGGGCATGCGCCACGGCGCAGCCGCGCGCAAACTCGTCATCCGTAAAGCCATGGGCGCTCACACGGGCGTTAAAGCCGCCCAACCCCGCATAGATGGCATCGGCACCCGCGGCGATGGCCGCAAGCATCTGGTCGAGCCCGCCCGCCGGCGCCAGCAACTCGGGCAGCGCCGCACCAGCAGCATCCAATCCAGTCTCGTATTGTCCGCTCGGCCCCATCGTCCGAATCGCCATCGACAAACTCCTTACCAAGGTATGCATTCACTCTGAAAAATGCCGTCTTCCAGCATACACGAGGCCTCGCGCGCCCCGTTTGGTTTATCGTGTAATAACTTATGTCCATCCTGCCCAGACGGCACATCCACCGTCCGGCACGACATACCTGGAGGTCAATATATGGGTCCTCGCCAACGACAGGGACGCAGCCGTTCAAAGACGCATGCCCTGCCCATAATCCTGCTCTCGTTTTTGGGCTTTCTGCTTATCGCGGGCGTGGCATTTGGCATCGGCATGGTCGGCAACGTCAACCGCTGGCTGTCCGATCTGCCCGACTACACCGACGCCAACGCGTATCTGGTGAGCGAGCCCACCGAGATCGTCGACTGCAACGGCAACAAGATCGCAAGCTTCTACACGCAAAACCGCAAGTCCATCACCAAGGACGAGGTCTCCCCCTACGTGCTGCAGGGCACCGTTGACGTCGAGGACGAGCGCTTCTACGAGCACGGCGGTATCGACCTGTGGGGTATCGCGCGTGCTGCGGTGGCAACCCTCGGCGGCGGGCACGAAGGCGCCTCGACTATCACCCAGCAGCTGGTGCGCAACACCATCCTGCAGGAGGAGCAGTTCGACTCGACCATCGAGCGTAAGGTGCGCGAGGCCTACATCGCCGTCAAGATGGAGGACATGTACTCCAAAGACGAGATCCTCATGATGTACCTCAACACCATCTATTACGGCCACGGCGCCTACGGCATCGAGGCCGCAGCCGAGACCTACCTGTCCAAGAGCGCCGCCGATCTCACCCTGAGCGAGGCCGCGCTGCTCATCGGCCTTCCCAACTCGCCTTCGCAGTACGACCCCACGGTCAATCCCGATCTGGCACTGTCTCGCCGCAACAAGGTCCTCGACAACATGTTGCGCCTGGGCCACATTACGCAGGAGGAGCACGATGCCGCACAGGCCGAGCCCATCACCCTCAACGTGACCGAAATCTCGGGCAGCGGCGTTGACGTATACTCGCAGCCCTACTTTGTCGCCTATGTTAAGCAGCTGCTGGAGCAGGAGTTCTCGACCGACGTGCTCTTTAAGGGCGGTCTGACCGTCAAGACCACCATCGACCCCACGATGCAGCAGGTGGCAGAAAATGCCGTCCGCGAGCAGCTCGACACGCTCTCGCTCGACGGCCTGGACATGGGCATGGTCGTCGTCGATCCCAAGACCGGCTACATCAAGTGCATGGTGGGCGGCTACGACTACAACGCCGACGAGAACCACGTAAACCATGCCACGGCCAAGCGTCCCGTCGGCTCCACCTTTAAGGCCTTTACGCTGGCAACTGCCATCCAAAACGGCATGAACCCCAACGTCACCCTCAACTGCAACTCGCCGCTCAAGGCCAAGGGCACCACGACCGAGGTCCAAAACTACGCCAACCATAGCTATGGCAACATCACGCTTAAGCAGGCAACGGCATACTCCTCCAACACCGGCTACATCCAGGTGGCAGAAGCCGTCGGCAACAGCAAGATCATCTCGCTCGTCAAAAAGCTCGGCATCGATCCCGCCAAGGACAACATCGAGGACGTTCCCGTCATGACGCTCGGCACCGGCTCGATCTCGCCGCTCGAGATGGCCGCCGCCTACGCGACGTTTGCCAACGGCGGCTACTATCGCCAGCCGATCGCCATCACCGAGATTGACTCTCGTACCGGTTCGGTGCTGTACCAGCACACCGACAATCCCTCACAGGTGCTTACCGAGGGCGAGGCCGCCGCGGTCACCGATGTTCTGTCCGGCGTCATGCAGGGCGGCGGCACGGGTGCTGCTGGCGCCCTGAGCGTCAACCAGCCCTATGCCGGCAAAACGGGCACCACCGACAACACCACTAACCTGTGGTTCTGCGGCTATACCCCGCAGCTGGCGTGCGCCCTGTGGACCGGCTATTCCGCGGGCGAGATCCCCATCCAAAAATACGGCACGGACCTGCTGGGCGACAGCACCAACCTGCCTGTCTTTAAGCGATTTATGAACACCGTTCTGACCGGTACCGAGCGCGAGGAGTTTGCGACCGGAACGGCGCCCACCTACAAGAACAACAGCGTCTGGAAGTTCTACGGCACCAACAACACCAAGAAGACGGAGAACGACGACAAGGACGAGAACGAGGACGAAGAGGAAACCACTACCACAACGACTACCACGACGACCACGACCGCCGAGACCACGGGCGGCGACACCACCGGTGGTACCGGTACCACCGGTGGCTCGACGGGCGGATCCACTGGTGGTTCGACCGGCGGCGATGGCGGCACGCCTACGCCCACGCCCACTCCCGACCCCTCGCCCACGCCTGACGATACGGTCGGCTAGAAATCATCCGGCCATAAGCAGCAAGGCCCCCGAGCAGCTTATTAAACTGCTGGTAGTGTCGAGAAAGTTGGTGTAGAGCCCCATCCGAAGCGAGTCGGCCCGGCGTCCTAGAATCTGGAATACGGTTGATATCCTATGCCGCCTCGACCC
>JAXJMO010000023.1:0-28473 GCA_036313175.1 Collinsella sp.
CCTGAGACGGACAAAACCAAGGCGTACTGCCCGCTGCGGATAGGTGGTGCACTTCCCTGCGTGCATTTTTGGGAGTATTCAACAAGCTCTTAAAAATGCATAACGTTGTGAATGGGCGGTAGTGATCCGCAGGCGCCCATCGACAGCCATTGTGGGCGGGCTATCGATGAGTGGAGGGGGTTGTTACTGAGTTTCTGCTTTGCGACGACCTGCAACACTGCTGTAACCGCGTCGTTTTGTCGTTCGTGATGGGGCCGTTGGGGCCCACGGTGCTGAATACTCCGTTTTTTGCACGGTCCAAGGTGGGGCACCCTGAGACGAAGCAAAAAGATGCCTCATTTCTATGCAAATACCAATAGGATTTATGCAAGATTGAGATTGTAAACCGTGCACGTGCACAAAACTGGTGCGGGGACGTCTGGAGGCGGCTCGGCTCCTGGGGCATTGCACGTGCAGAACGGTTAAAATCGGGACTCGGTCTTAGTTTTACTTGGAAGGATGCATATGACTTCTAATATTGATGCTTCTCTAGAGGAGACGCTCTCCTATATCGCAGGACAGCTTAAGACGCTGACTTCTATTGCCTCCCCTACCGGCTATACCCGTGCGGCGACTGATTATCTGATGGAGACCCTGCGCGATATGGGGTTTGGGACTGAGCGTTCTAATAAGGGTAACGTGCTCGTTGAGCTTGGCGGCGAGGGCGAGCCGCTCGTACTGGCGAGCCATGTCGATACCCTAGGCGCCATGGTGCGTTCCATTAAGGACAATGGCCGCCTGCGCCCCACGACGCTCGGTGGGCATCAGTGGTCTACGGCCGATGGCGAGAACTGCACCGTCTACACGCGCGACGGCAATGTCTACACGGGCGTGGTTCTTAACACCGAGCCTTCGGCGCACGTGGCCGACGAGCCGGTCAAGACCATCGAGAAGAACATGGAGATCTTGCTCGACGAGAACGTCGACAGCAAGGACGATGTGCTCGAGCTGGGTATTCAGACCGGCGACATCATCGCTATGGATCCTCGCACGACGGTGACGGAGAGCGGCTACATTAAGAGCCGCTTCCTGGATGACAAGCTATCGGCCGCCATTTTGTTGGGCTTGGCGCGTGCCGTCGCCGCTGGCGAGGTGACGCTTTCGCGTAAGGTTTCGCTGCTCTTTACCGTGTACGAGGAGGTGGGCCACGGCGGCGCCTTCGTGCCGGCCGACACGCGCGAGATGATCAGCGTTGACATGGGCTGCGTGGGCGACGACCTAGGCTGCACCGAGCACATGGTGTCGATCTGCGCCAAGGATTCGGGCGGTCCGTACAACTACGACCTGGTGACGGCGCTGTCCAATATCGCGCGCGAGCTTGAGCTCGATTACGCTATCGACGTGTATCCGCATTACGGTTCGGACGTCGAAGCCACGCTCTCTGCCGGCTACGACATTCGCCATGGTCTGATCGGCCCCGGCGTGTATGCGAGCCACAACTACGAGCGTAGCCACATGGACGGCGTGCGCAACACCTTCGAGCTCGTCCGCGCCTACGTACAGCGCTAGCGATGCAGCGGCCTCGGCTGATACGGCAGTACCGACCGAGGCCGTCCTCTCTAAGTTGCGGTGAAATAGGGACTGTTTGGCGGTTTTAAACGCTTAAACAGTCCCTATTTCACCGCAACTTATGAAGGGGATGGGGCTACTTAAGTGCGCCGGTCACCGTGCCGCCGCCGAGGACGATGTCGCCGCGATAGACTACAACGGCCTGGCCGGGGGCGATGGCTCGTTGCGGCTCGTCAAAAGTTAGCAGCATTTGTCCGTCTTCGCCACGTGTAAGGGTCGCTGCCTGGTCTTTCTGACGGTAGCGGTACTTGGCACCTACACGAATGCCGCCGGACGTGAGCTCTGCCTCCATGTGGTCGGCAGGGGCACTCCAGATCCAGTCATTGGCCGTGAGCGCTGTGGCCGTCAGGTCGTCGACCTCGCCCAGGTGCACAATGTTGCTGGCGGCGTCGACGCCCGTTACGTACACGGGATGCGCCATCGCGACGCCCAGGCCCTTGCGCTGGCCGATGGTATAGCGCAGCGCGCCGTTATGGCGTCCGACCACGCTGCCGTCGCGCCACACAATGTCGCCCGGTGCAGCGGGATGTCCGCAGCGGCGCTCGATATAGCCCGCGTAGTCGCCGTCTGGAATAAAGCAGATATCCTCACTCTCGGCCTTCTTGGCGTTTATGAAGCCCTGCTCGGCGGCAATGCGGCGCACGTCGCGCTCTTTGTCCAGCCCGGCCAGCGGAAAGATCGTGCGTGCCAGACGCTCTTGCGTGAGCGAATACAAAAAGTAGCTCTGGTCCTTTTTAGGGTCCTCGCTGCGATGCAGTTGCCAGGTTCCGTCGGACGCCTGGCTCGTTTTGGCGTAGTGACCTGTGGCGATGTAGTCGCAGCCCATATCGAGTGCCGCATCGAGCAACGCGCCAAATTTAATATGGCGGTTGCAGATGATGCACGGGTTGGGCGTCAGCCCCTCCTGATAGGCGGTCACGAAGCGCTCGATAACATTGCGGTCGAAGGCCTGCTGCAGGTCGAGCACATGGTGGGGTATCCCCAGGCGCTCGGCGACGGCCTTTGCATCGGCGATGTCGCGGTCGACCTTACTCATGCCCGTGACGGGATCGGGCACGGGGCAGGTGAGGCGCATGGTGGCACCGACACATTCGTAGCCCTGTCTTTTGAGCAGGTACGCGGTCACGCTGGAATCGACGCCGCCGCTCATGGCGACGAGCACGCGCTTGTTGTGCATGGGGAGGTTCTCCTTGGTGGCATGTGGCCAAAAAAGAAAAGCGGCGCGGGAGGCTGGTTCCGCGCCGCAGACATTGTAACAAGTTCGGACGTCTCGTGGGACACCCTGATGGGATGGGCTCAGACTGCCGGGAGAGAGGAGACCGGTTCGCCCTGGGCTCAACCTATGGGCGACGGGCCCTAGTCCTGGAAGAGCGCCGTGGACAGGTAGCGCTCGCCGGTGTCGGCGAGCAGCGCCACGATGGTCTTGCCCTCGTTCTCGGGGCGCTTGGCCAGCTGCAGCGCAGCCCACACGGCGGCGCCGGACGAAATGCCCACGAGCACGCCCTCCTTGTGGCCCACGGCGCGGCCGGTGGAAAAGGCGTCGTCGTTCTCGACGGGGATGATCTCGTCGTAGACCTGGGTGTCGAGGACGTCGGGCACAAAGCCGGCGCCGATACCCTGGATCTTGTGCGGGCCGGCCTGGCCCTTGGAGAGCACCGGGGAGGTGGCGGGCTCGACGGCGACGACCTGAATCTCGGGGTTCTGCTCCTTGAGGAACTCGCCCACGCCGGTCACGGTGCCGCCGGTGCCAACGCCAGCGACGAAGATATCGACCTCGCCGTCAGTGTCATCCCAGATCTCGGGGCCGGTCGTGGCCTTGTGGATGGCGGGGTTGGCGGGGTTCACAAACTGGCCGGCGATAATGCTGTTGGGCGTCTCCTTCTGCAGCTCCTCGGCCTTGGCGATGGCACCCTTCATGCCCTTGGAGCCGTCGGTGAGCACGAGCTGTGCGCCGTATGCCTGCATAAGTTTGCGGCGCTCGACGGACATGGTCTCGGGCATGGTGATGATCACCTTGTAGCCGCGAGCCGCCGCCACTGAGGCGATGCCGACGCCGGTGTTGCCGCTCGTGGGCTCGATGATGGTGTAGTCGCCGCCGCGCACGAGCTTGCCGGCCTTCTCGGCCTCGTCGATCATGTTCTTGGCGACGCGGTCTTTGACGGAGCCGGCGGGGTTGAAGTATTCCAGCTTGACGAGTACGCGGGCCTTGAGGTCCTCATCGGCCTCAAAGTGAGTGAGCTCCAGAAGCGGGGTGTGGCCGATAAGCTGATCGATGGACGTGTAAACATTGCTCATGGTGAACCTCCAAAGTGTTCAAATGACTGGATACCGTGTGGTTTCACGGTGTGTGTAACAGCGAAACCCACAAACCTCATGGGTTGTTCTTTTTGCTGTTGGCAAGCATAGTAGACAGTAAAGCCTAGTAACGCAATAGGAAATAGAAGATTATTACGAGTCGATTAACCAGCTTGACGGGAATAGGTATTTTCAAAACCAATTTTTCGGCTAGAATTTCTACGAATTAAAAGACCGAAAGGCAGCACTATATATGTTGGTTTCCACAAAGGGCAGATATGCCCTGCGCGTTATGGTCGACCTGGCCGAGCACCAGGCGGCAGGCCGCATTCCCCTCAAAGAGATCGCCGCGCGTCAGGGGATTTCGGAGAAATATCTGGAGAACATTTTGGCCACGCTCGTGCGTGCCAATATGCTCTCGGGCATGCGCGGCAAGGGCGGCGGCTATGTGCTCACGCGCCCGCCCGAGCAGTACACGGTGGGCGAGATTTTGCGCCTGACCGAGGGCAGCCTGGCGCCGGTCGCATGCCTAGACGGAGACTGCAAGGGCTGCTCGCGTTCGGACGAGTGCCCTACACTCGGCGTGTGGAAGAACCTGGACAAGCTCATCAATGACTACCTCGACGGCGTGACGCTCGATGCGCTCGTCGCCCCCAACGAGGGCTACGACTACGTCATCTAGCCCCACCTGCCATTTGGGGACGGGGCAGAAATGGTAGATTTTCTTGCCCTCTGAGGCTTGACAAATGATAAGGCCGCCCATCGTTGCGATGGACGGCCTTCTTTAGGTGTGTTGTGGCGGTCCGAATCCGGTCGCTTTAGTTCCTGGCGACGCTGTCGAGAATGCTGCGCATGATGGATACCAGGATGCTGCCCATAAAGGCCGATCCAAAGCTGGCAATGGAGATACCCGCGCCCAGCAGATTGACCGACAGGTAGCTGGCCAGCTCGAGCATAAAGCTGTTGACTACGAGCTGAAAAATACCAAGCGTGATAATAGTGAGCGGCAGCGAGATGACCGTCAGGAACGGCTTGACGAGCGAGTCGACGATGTTGAGGAACAGTCCCACGAAGGCAAAACACACCCAGGCGTCGGCTATGCCGAAGGGCTGAATGCCGGGGACGAGAAACGTTGCGATCGCGATGGCGATTGAGGTAAAGAGCCAGTTAAGCATAAAGCGCATGGTGGAAATCCTTTCTTGCGCAAGACGTGGCAAAGAGGCGTGAGAGGCACATGCCTTTGCAACTCGGATAGATGCGCGGGCACGGCCCTGTTTGGGCGCCCATTGTCTCAGATATTCATGGAGCTTACGTGCGCATATGGTTTCTAAACGGCGTTCGTCCTGAAAAACGCGCCGCTGGCAGAGAGTCTTGTCGCTTTAGTTTGGTGGTGTGCTACACTGCTACGGGCAAAAGCCACAGGCGTTGCCCTATTGCATAGAACGGGCGAACGATGTCCGATGTCAGTATCAACTTCGATGCCTTTTGGCGGGTTTGGCGGTGATCGATGAATATCGAGAACATGTTTGACAAGCCTGATGTCAAGCAGCTGGTCCACGCATTTAGCCTTTTGGACGACGAGAAAGATATCCAAGCGTTTTTGACCGATATCTGCACGCCGCGTGAGATTTGCGATCTATCGCAGCGTCTGCAGGTCGCGCGTTACCTGGACGAGGGCGAGCCCTATGTCGAGGTTCAGGCGCGTACCGGCGCTTCGTCCACCACGGTGAGCCGTGTATCCAAGGCGCTCAACGGCGAGTACGGTGGCTATCGCAAGATCCTCATCAAGCTGGAGGATGGCGAGTAGGCCAGCGGCAAAAATGAATTGTACAAAACCGCTCCTCCGGGGGCGGTTTTTTGATCCCTTGGGGACGGAGGAAAACGGATCACCGGGTTAGACTGACCTCCTCGATGATCCGTTTTCCTCCGTCCCCAAGGGATCAAATCTGTTGGCGTGGGGCAAATCTGTCCGTTTGGGCGGGTAGGATGGATACATTGATTATTGCGAACAGTTTGAGCGGAGGACCATGCCTGTTCGAATCTATACCACCAATGCCGGCACGGATTTGAGCGATGCCGAGTCGGCACTGCTTACCGACCTTATTGCCCGCCACGGGCGTGCCGTGTTGCTGGCGCCAACGTTTGCCGAGCTCGACCTGTGCCGTCATGATGCGGCGGAAGCCGGGATTTCGCTGGGTATCGACTACAAGACGCCTACATCGTGGCTTCGCTCGCTTTGGGAGCTTTTGGGCGACGGGCGCGGTTTCGTCGACAACCTGCAGCGCCAGATGCTGTTCTCGGACATGGTCACGCGTCTCGACGATGCCGATTTGCAGCCGCTTTCGCGCAGCCAGGGCACGGTGCGCATGCTTGCGCGCATGGCCCGCGACGTGCTACCGGGTGTGGCGGGGACGGCGGCCGAGCGATGCCGTGGCAACAATTGCCAGCCTGAGCCAAAAAGCGATGCCGAGGCTCGTGTGTTCGAGCTTTTGCGTGCCTACGCGGGTGGTTTGGACCGTCGAGATATGGTCGAGCCCTGCGAGGCGGCTGACATTATGGCCGGTGCCCTGGCCGATAACCTGCCGGCGTGCACCCGCGCCGTATGCGTGCGCGGTATCACGTCGTTTACGCACGGTCTGCTCGAGCTGCTGTCTGCCGTGGCGAACAACGGGGGAGAGGTCGTCGTGCTGCTTGCCCGCGAGCAGGCGGCGATGCGCGAGGAGCTTGCCGCGGCATTTGATGCCCGCGGTTTGCTGTTTGAGGCCGCGCCGCTGGAGGAGGACGCCGTCGCGTCTGATGCCGCTTGCAGGACCGCCGCTCAGCCTGCCTTTATTGAGGTCGCTGGTCCCCATGCCCGTGCTCATGTCTATGCGGACGCAATTGATGATTTGGTAAAAGCGTGCCAGGGTTCCGAGGTCGACGGCGCCGCAACGCCCGCCGACCCCGCGCGCGTGCTCGTTGTTTCTGCCCGGGCACCCCAGCTGTTCGGTGAGCTCGCCTCTCGTCTGGCGGCTCGTCATATTGCTGCCGAGACAGTTGAGTTCACGGCGTTTTCCCAATCCATTGCGGGCAGGCAGCTTGCGGCGCTTGCCGGCCTGATCGAGCGCATGAAGGCCGCCGATGAGGGCATGGCGTCAAAGACCGAGTGGTGGCCCGCGCCGGAGCTTACCGACTGGATCTACAGTCCGCTTTCGGGCGCTGATGCCGTCAATGCCCGTACCTTCGATAAGAATATGCGTCTCTCGCGCAGCAAGACTACCGCGGGCGTTAAGAGTCTGCTGCAGAGCGTCCAGGGCCAGGTGAGGGGCGCGCGCAAGGCGGCGAGCGACGAGAACTGGTTTAAGAACGTGCCGTGTGTGGTTTCGGACGTGTTCCAGGCGCTGTGGCGTGACAAGCCCGTGACGGCGCTCAAGGCCATGCTTGCCGTTGCCGAGGCGTTGCCCGATCGTTCGCTGGGCAGCTTAGATGGCCAAGCCCGTCGCCAGGCGGAGGTGGCCTTGCTGCGCCACGCCATCGACATCCTTATGAATGGCGCCCGCGCGCTCGACGTGTCGCAGGCCGCGACCGTGCCCGTGCTCGATGGCATTCGCACCAAGGTGGACAAGCGTAGCACCGCCTACGATTACGAGACCCACGAGGTTGACCGTGCGCCACGTGCCCAGGCTCGCTTTGCTTCGCTTGCCGATGCGGCGGCTCTGCGCCCCGGCAGCTATGATGCCGTGCTGTTTGCCGATGTCGATCTGGACAGCTATCCGCTCTCACACGAGGAGGGGCCGCTGGCCACGCTGGCGGCGAGCCTTGGTCGCGAGGGCGTGACGCTTGAGCCCGCGGCCTTGCTGCGCGTGCGCTTTGGCCACGCGATGCAGGCGTCACGCGGCCCGGTTGCGCTTGCCCGCGTGACGCACGATCGCCAAGCGCGCGAGTGCTACCCGGCTGCCGTGTGGACCGAGTTGCGGGCGCATGCCGAGGCCGCTGAAGCTGCTAGGGAAGCTGACGCCGACAAGGCCGCTGACGACGCTAAGACCACTGGTGACGCTAAGGCCGCTGACGCCGACAAGGCGAAGTGCGTGGGTGAGGGCGATATCGTAAGGAACTTCGATCCCGCGGCAGGCGAAGGTCTCAAGCGCGAGCGCGTGACCTGTGAAGCCCCTCAGCATTTGAGTGCCGAGGCCGTGCCGTATTTGGTCCTGCGCCGTCGTGACGGCGAGGGCGAGGACGCGCCGCTTGTGCCGCGCCTGACGTCCGCCTCGCAGATCGAGGCCTATTCCACCTGCCCGCTGTGCTGGTTTGTCTCGTATCGCGTCAAGCCCCAGTCTATCGACGCGGATTTTGGCAACATGGAAAAGGGCAACTTCGTCCACGACGTGCTGGAACACCTGCATGCCCGTCTGCCCCAAGAGGGCATGGAGCGCGTGACGCCCGAGAACTTGCCGCGCGCACAGGAGCTGCTGCGCGAGGTCTTTGCCGAGACCTTGGCCGAGCATGCGGGCAAGCGCGGTACTGAGGGCCCGCTGGTGCCGCTCTCCCCGGTGGAGGAGCGTCAGGTGGCCGAGATCTTGCCGCAGCTGGAAGGCGTGCTCGCCTACGAGTCCGAGGCGCTTGCCCCCTTTGCCCCGCGCTACCTTGAGTTCGCCTTTAATGAGCTTAAGGTCGAGTATGCCGGTTGGCCGCTCGGCGGGCGTATCGACCGCGTTGACGTGGATGCCGAGAATCGCGCCGTGGTGATTGACTACAAGCATCGTTCGGGTGTCGAGGAGTTTAAACTCGCCGACCCTACGGTGCGCGACGAAGAGTCGGGCGAGGCCCCCATCGACGACCCGCGTTGGCTGCCGCCCCATACCCAGACACTCATCTACGCGCAGGCCATGCGTCGGGCGCTGGGCCTAGATACCCGTGCTGCGCTCTATTTTTCGACCAAGGGCGGCAAGCCCGCGCTGCGCGGTGCCGCGAGCGCCGAGCTGTTGGAGCGGGAGCGCGGCGACGGTCGCATTCCGGGTCTTAAGAAGGGCTTTCCCGGCGAGGGCGGCAACATGGACTTCGATGCGCTGCTCGACCGCGTGGAGGCCGGCATCGCCGAGCGCTTGCACGAACTCGAGGCGGGCGACGTCGCCGCTGTCGACCCGACGTCGGCGCAGGCCGCGCATGCGCGCTGCTCGTATAACCACGAAGGAACGTTTGTAAGGAGGGACGTGTAGACCATGGATTTTTCGACTTTGATGCCGCAACAGCTGCAAGTCGTCAAAACGCTCGACCGCCCGCTGTTTGTCTCGGCGGGTGCCGGCTCGGGCAAGACCTTTACCCTCACGCGCCGCATCGTCTACGCGCTCTCGCCCGAATCCGGTCCGTTTGTCGAGCATCTGGACCAGGTGCTCGCCATTACCTTTACCAAAGACGCTGCGGCCGAGATTCGCGACCGTGTGCGCCGTGCGCTTATCGAAGAGGGCATGGACGAGGAAGCACTGACCGTCGACGACGCGTGGATCTCGACCATTCACGGCATGTGCTCGCGTATCCTGCGCGCGCACGTGCTGGAGCTGGGCATCGATCCCGAGTTCACGGTGCTCACCGATACCGACGAGCTTATGGATCAGGCTGTTGAGCATGTGCTGGGGCGCGCGACGGCGCCCGATGCCGCGCCCGAGCTCACCGCTTCGCTTAAGGCCCTCTACGCTTGGTATCCCATGGCGGGCGAGGGCGGGCCGTTTGGCGCCGGTACCACCATCAAAGGCCTGGTGCGCGACCTGCTGGAGCTATCGAGCCAGCTGCCGGGCGGTATGGACGATGTGTGCGTGGCGCGCGGCCAGGCCGACACCTCGGCGCTTGCCGATGCTTATCGTGCAGCGCTGGGCACAAGCAAGGCCACGACCGAGAAAGCGCAGGTAGCACTCGACGCCATCGACGCGTTTGAGGCGAGCGGCAAAACCATGGAGGATGCGGCGCGACTCATGATGTCGTGCGGCATGCCGCGCGCGAGCAAGGCGTTTCCTAAGGAGCAGGTGGAGCTACTCAAGGCCGAGGCAGCCGATGCGTTTATCAATATCGTGCTTGCCTGCGGCGGCCCGGCGCTCGATGCACTGGCGGGGCTTGCCCGTGCCGTAGAGGCGGAGTACCGTGCGCTCAAGGCCGACCAGTCCGCGCTCGACAATAACGATCTGTTGCGCATGGCGTACGAGGCGCTGCGCGATTATCCCGCCATCCGAGCCGCCTACGAGGGCCGCTTTAAGATGGTCATGATCGATGAGTTTCAGGATACCGACCAGATGCAGGTCGATTTGATTCGCTATCTGACGGGCGCGGGGGAGCGCGCGCTGTGCACCGTAGGCGATGCGCAGCAGTCGATCTACCGCTTCCGAGGCGCCGAGGTTGAGGTGTTTCGCCGCCAGGAGCGCAAGGTGGGCTCCTCTGCTGCGCCCGAGACGGCTGTCGCATCCGATGCCCCCGCCGGCGAGCTCGTCAAGCTTGTCCGCAACTTCCGCAGCCACGACGAGGTGCTGCGTTATGTGGCGCGCGTCTTTGACGGCGATACCGGTGGTTTGATGCAGGGGTTCTTGGATCTTGAACCGAGCGACAAACGCAAGGACAAGCTCAAGGCAAAGGCTTCGCGCCGCCAGGCGCTGTTCGTTGCCGGTGGCAGCACGCAGGAGCGAACGCAGGCGAAAGCTCGTGCGATTGCGGAGCGGTTCCAAGCGCTCGTCAAAGCGGGGCAGCCCCAGGGCGATATGGTGTTGCTGCTGGGTCGCATGACCAACGCCGATGTCTATGCGCAAGCTTTCCGTGACCAGGGGCTCGACTGCGTCATCGCGGGCGGCTCAGTCTTTGCCCAAGCTGCCGAGGTGCAGACGGTGCGCGCCCTGGTTTGTGCACTCGCCAATCCGGCCGATACGGCGCAGGGCTTTATGCCACTGCTGGCCTCGCCGATGTTTGCACTCGGCGCCCAGGAGTTCCTGGCGCTGGCGACCAAACTCGACGAGCAGACGGGCGAGACGTCGCGTCGCAACATCGATGCGGGCATCATGAGCGATTCCGATGTGCCGGGCTTGCAGGGCCTGCCGCTCGTAACGCGCGCCCGCGAGGTGCTGCGCTACGCGCTTCGTCGCGTGGGACGCGATTCGTTCGCCGCCATCGCGCGCGACGTGGTCAATGCCTCCGGCTGGTTCGTGCGTCTGGCGCAGCGCGGCCCCGAGGGCAAGGCCATTGCCGCCAACGTGCTCAAGGCGCTCGACGCTGTGGCCGAGGCAGAGGCCGAGTTCGGCAACTCGCCGCGCTCCATCGCGCTCGCCTTCGACCGCTTCTTGGCGGGCAAGGAGGCCCCGGGCGCCCTCAACGAGGAGGGTGACGGCGCGGTACGCATCATGACCGTGCATGCGTCCAAGGGTCTGGAGTATCCGGTCGTAGCGGTTGCCGAGTGTTTTGGCGTGCGCAAATCGTCCGGTGCGGCACAGATGGGTCGCGTCGAGGGCGGAGCGCAGGTCGTGGCACTGCCGGCACGCTTCGGCGGCGTTAAGCTCGCCGACGGTACCTTTGTGAAGGGCGATGACGTCAAAAAGCAGTTTGAACACGCGTTTAAGGGCAAGGGCACGTCGCTGTGGTTGCCGCCGGAGCTCATGGAGGACGTTTGCGCGACGGGCTCTCCCGCCGAGGCATTTGCCCGCCTGCGTAACGACGACCTGCAGCTTTCGCTCGAGGAGCGGGCTCGTCTGCTCTATGTCGCCATGACGCGAGCGCGCGAGCTGGTCATTCTGGCGATGGATGCCGGCGTGAGCCGCGGCAAAGTGACGGCGCCGACCTTCGACGTCGAGACCGATCTGACCTACGACGTGCTGCGCCGCATCCTGCCGACGGACGCTCTGGACATGCCGCAGCTCGATAGCGACCGTTTGGTGTTCGACAACTCCAAGCCGGGCGATTACGAGCTCATCTCGCTGGCGGACTTTACGTTTGGCGAGCAGGCGTTTGAGGCTAACGCTTCGCTGGATGCCGAGGGCAGGCTTGTTCGCGGCGATGTCGATGCCGCCGATAATGCTGCGCGCTCAATCGTCCCCGGTCCTGCCGACCCCAAGCCCGATTCGTTTGAGCTTGTGTATCCCCAGGCAGTGGGCGTGCGCATGGGCATCTGTCCGTATCCGATGCGTGACTCGTATAGCTACTCGTCAATCGCCGCGGCACTCCATGCCGAGACGGAAGACCGTGCCGCCGAGGCTCGTGTTCCCATGGACGAGGCAGGCGATGATGCGGAGTCGGATGGCTCGGAGATGACGGATGCAGACGTGGCCGCCGTTGAGCCCGCCGGCAATCCCATGGCGTTGGGCTCGGCCTTCCACGCCGCCTGTCAGTGGCTCATCGAGATGGGTGCCGATGCGCTGCCCGCTGAGCGTGCCGACGCCCTGGCTCGCCTGTGGCGCCTGACGCCGGAACAGCGCGAGCGCTTCGATGTCGCTCTGGATCGCTGGCTCAAGTCGTCGGTTCGTGCCGAGCTGCTCGCGTGGCCGTGCATCCGTGCCGAGGTGCCGTTCTTCTCGCTGGGCTGCGAGGACGAGGATATCGCCCGCTACGGCGCCTATGCCGAGGGCGCCATCGATGCCTTGGCAACCGACCCGGCGGATCCGTCGCGCGCACTGGTCATCGACTACAAGACGGGTGGCACGCCGGATGAGACGCCGGAGCAGCTGCTCGAGAAACACGCCTTGCAGGCGCGCGTCTACGCTGATGTTCTGCGCAAGGCGGGCTTTGAGGCTGTGACCGTCAAGTTCGTCCGCGTGGAGCAGCCGGATCCAGCCATCTTCGTCGAACCCGCCGAGCCCCAAGTAGTCACCTACAATCTCTAGCCCTCAGATAACTTGCGGTGGAATAGTTCCTGTATTGCGGCCCAGATGGCCCAAGCGGGAACTATTTCACCGCAACTGCAAGAGGAGCCGTGTGGGTTTGGCTAGGTTCGGGTGCTGTCCGTGCCGTGGGGTAAAATCGTTCAGTCAGAACACGAACCCGCATCGGAGCTCATCACATGGCATTCGTCCATCTGCACAACCACACTGTCTTTTCCATGCTCGACGGCGCAACCCGTATCCAGGATATGGTCAACCGTGCCGTTGAGCTGGGCATGCCCGCCGTGGCCATTACCGACCACGGCTACATGTATGGCGTACCCGACCTGGCGCTGGCCTGCGACGCCGTCAACCACAACACGCCCGAGTACAAAACCTGGAGCCACGACAAGGCCTTCTTGGAAAAGGACCGCCGCGACGAGCTGGTGGAGCCCGATCCCGAGGAAAACCCGCGCGAGCATGCCCAGTATGTGAAGGACATGGCCATGTGGGACGAGAAGGGCAACATCGACGAGCTCAAGCCGCCCCTGGTCATCAAACCCATCTTTGGCTGCGAGGTCTACTTTACGCCGGACGAGACGCTCGCCCGCGACCACAAGCCCGAGCTCTACCACATGATCCTTCTGGCCAAGGACCAGGAGGGCTACGTCAACCTGATGCAGACGGTCTCCGAGGCCGCCGTACAGGGCTTTTACTACAAGCCCCGTGTGACGCTCGACAACCTGCGCCGCCACGCCAAGGGCATGATCTGCACCAGCGCCTGTATCGCCGGCATCATCCCCAAATACATCGACCGCGGTGACATGGAAGGCGCCATCAAGTGGGCCGAGACCTTCCGCGACACCTTCGACCCCGGCGACTTCTACATCGAGATCCAGGAACACGGCATCACCACCGACAACGGTCTGACCGACGAGCAGATGGACCGCACGCTCATCGACATCGCCAAACAGGTGGGCGTCAAGGTCATCGCGACCAACGACTTCCACTACCTGCGCCGCGAGGACGCGCCCGTGCAGGACGTCATCATGTGCATCGGCATGAACGCCAAAGTCGACGACCCCAACCGCATGCGCATGACCGGCTCGGAGTTTTACATGAAGACCGAGGAGGAGATGCGGGCGATGTTCCCGTATTGCCCCGAGGCCTGCGACAACACGCTCGAGATTGCCGACAAGTGCTACGTGGAGCTCGACTGGGACTCCATCATCCTGCCGCGCTTCCCGTTGCTCGATCCCGGCGAGACGCACGAGAGCCAGTTCCGCCGCGAGTGCGAGAAGGGCCTGCGCCAGCACTACGGTGACGACTGGGCCACGCGCGAGATCGGTGGCGTCAACATCAAAGAGCGCTTTGAGTACGAATACAAGGTCATCTGCGACAAGGGCTTTGCCGCCTACTTCCTCATCGTTGCCGAGTACGTGCAATGGGCCAAGGACAACGGCATCGGCGTCGGCCCCGGCCGTGGTTCTGCCGCCGGCGCTATCGTCGCCTACGCCATGAACATCACCGCGTTCGACCCGCTCGAGAACGGCCTGATGTTTGAGAGGTTCCTCTCCCCGCAGCGTACCGAGATGCCCGATATCGATATGGACTTCGACGATGAGCGGCGCCTCGAGGTCGTGGAGCACGTTCGCCAGCTCTACGGCCCCGAGAAGGTCACCCACGTCATCACCTACTCGACCATCAAGGCCAAGCAGGCCATCAATGATGCCGCGCGCGTCCTGGACTACCCGGTCTACATGGGCCAGCGCCTGTCCAAGATGGTCTCGAGCGACCCCAAGGTCAAGCTCAAGCAGGTGCTCGACAAACAACCCGGCAAAGAGGATCTGTTTAACCCCGATTTTGCCGAGGCCTATAAAAAGGACGACGACGCCCGCCGCATCATCGACACGGCGCTCTCGATCGAGGGCCTCACCCGTGGCGAGGGCGTGCACGCGTGCGCCGTTCTGATCTGCCGTGACCCCGTCAACGAGCATGTGCCCACCAAGCTCGACACCAAGGGCGGCGTCGAGATTACCCAGTACGAGGGCCATACCGTCGCCGACATGGGCCTGCTCAAGATGGACTTCCTGGGCCTGCGTACGCTGACGGTTATCTCCAAGGCAAAGGCCAACATCAAAAAGAACTTCGGCATCGACATCAAAGAGGAGGATATTCCCTTTGACGATCCCGAGATCTTTAAGCTCATGGGCTCCGGTCACACCGCCGGCGTCTTCCAGGTCGAGTCCGCCGGCATGACGGCCACGATCAAGAACATGAAGCCCACCGAGTACAAGCACGTCGTAGCATTGATCGCCCTGTACCGCCCGGGCCCGCTGGGCGCCGGCATGGTTTCGTCCTACATCAACCGTATGAACGGCAAGGAGCCGGCCGTCTCCTACGACGACCGTCTGGACGACATCCTGGGCGAAACCTACGGCACCATGGTCTACCAGGAACAGGTTATGCTCATCTCCGTCGAGATGTGCGGCTTCTCCAAGGGCGAATCGGACTCGCGTATCCGTAAGCCCGTGGCTAAGAAAAAGATCAAGCTGCTCACGTCGACGGTGCTCCACTGGGAGGATGGCTCGGACGAGACCACCTACGACCACTGGATGAACGGCGCTATCAAGAACAACTACACGCGCGAGGTCGCCCAGAAGATTTGGGACGATGTTCTCGAGTTCGCGTCCTACGCCTTCAACAAGTCGCACTCTGCCGGCTACGCCATCCTGGTTATGCAGACGGCGTGGCTCAAGGCGCATTATCCGCACGAGTACATGGCGGCCGTTCTGACGTCCTACACGGGCAAGACCGACAAGATCGTGCACTACGTCTCGGCATGCCGTCACGACGGCATCCCCGTGCTTTCGCCAGATGTCAACGAGTCCGGCACCGAGTTCACGGCTACCAAGGAAGGCGTGCGCTTTGGTCTGGCCGGCATCCGCGGCGTGGGCACCGGCGTGGCGCAGGCGATTATCGCCGAGCGCGAGGCGGGCGGCCCGTTTAAGACGCTGCACGACTTTGTCGAGCGCGTGGACTCGAGCCAGGCCAACCGCCGCGTGATCGAATCGCTGATCAAGGCAGGTGCCTTCGACTCCACGGGCTATCCGCGCCGCCAGATGATGCACTTTGTGGACAAGAACAACCCCGAGAACATCATCGACGCCGCGATAAAGCGCCAGAAGGACCGCGCGAGCGGCCAGACCTCGTTCTTCGACATGTTTGGTGATGTTGAGGGCTCGGGTTTCGAGGTCAGCGTGCCCGATCCGGACGGCCAGGAATGGGACCGCCACCTTAAGCTGAGCCAGGAGAAGGAGGTTCTGGGCATCTATGTCTCGGACCACCCGCTGCGCCCGTTTGAGTATGCGCTCAGCAAAGCGCGCGACTTCTCGTTCTCGCAGATCGACACCGGCTACGAAGTTCAGAATCCTACGGGCGGCACCATCAACCAGGAGATTCCCGAGGGCAAGGCGCTGTGGTGGGCCGGCATGGTCTCGAGCGTGTCCAAGCGCGTGACCAAAAACGGCGACCCCATGGGCATCGTGCAGCTCGAGGACATGGAAGGCGAGGCCACCGTCGTGGTGTTCCCTAAGACCTACAAGGAGGCCGAGGGGTACCTGTACGGCGAGGTCGATCCCGAGACGGGCGCGCAGCTGTCCGACGCCTTTGTGCGCATTAAGGGCAAGCTCGAGCGCTCGGACCGCGGCGACCAGATCATCGCGCAGGAGATCGTGCCGCTGGAGCTCAACGAGGAGAACAACAAGCCTAAGGTGTTTGAGGTCATGGTACCCAACAGCCGCTTTAGCCAGGGCAATATGGCCCGCCTGGCCACGGTGCTCACCACTAACCCGGGCGGCGACCGCGTGGAGATCTTTATCGAGCAGGTGGACGGGCGCGTGCTGCGCGCCGAGGTGCCTGCCAAGGTCAACGCGCGCTCGATTCCGCTGCTGGCCGAGGCCAAGGCCATTGTGGGTAATCAAGGCAGAGTAACGGTGATCTAGGGACGGCGTTGCTGAGGGGTAGCTAATTTGGGACGGGGCTATTTTAGCTACCCTTTGACTGACGGCGAATGAGTCGGGGTCGGAATACATCTCAACCGACATATGGGGGTAGCTAAAATAGCCCCGTCCCAAATTAGCTACCCCGGGTGAGATTGGAGGAAGTGATGGCGCAGGGGACGTTTGTGCAGGCGCTCCGGAAAGAGGCGGCGCTGAGCGGCACCTTTATGAAGGGGCGTTCGCTCATGCTCAACGGTGCTGTGCTGTCGATTGAGGACAGCGGCTCGCGCTTCTCCAAAAACGTGACGGTTGAGGGCTCAGTGCGCGGCTCGCGCGGTGACCTGTACAAGACGCACGTGGCGCTCGACATGGACGAGCAGGAGGTGATCGACTACGACTGCGATTGCCCCGCTGCCTATCGCTACCCCGGCATGTGCAAGCACGCCATCGCCACGGCTCTTGCGTATCTGGACGCAAGCGGCACCGAGCCCGTCGAGGGGCTGCGCACGCCGGTCCGCACGTTTACGGCGCAGCCGAAACAGCCCGCGCGCACCGCGCCCAAAGTGCCGGTCGTCAATCCCAACTTTCCCTTCCCGGCGCCCGTCCCCACGAGCCCGAGCCTCATGAAGGCGCTCTCCGATCTTTCGGACGCGCGCATGGATGAGTTGGCGGGCATGCGCCGCAAGCTCGCCGGCACTGTCGACCCTGATGCCCCCAAGGCGGTATTGGAGCCCTCGCTGGTGCCGTACTACAATCCGCTGTTTGCCGACCGCTTTAGCTGGGCGCTCGAGCTTCGCATCCGCTGCGGCTCGGTGTCCTACGTGGTCAAGGATATCGACGGCATGGCCGCCGCCTACGTGCGCGGCGGCACGTTCTCGTACGGCAAAAAGCTCACATTCCTTCATACGCCCGAGGCCTT
Organism: Collinsella sp.; assembly: GCA_036313175.1. Taxonomy (GTDB): domain Bacteria; phylum Actinomycetota; class Coriobacteriia; order Coriobacteriales; family Coriobacteriaceae; genus Collinsella. The sequence goes on from JAXJMO010000023.1 coordinate 17,625, forward strand.
TGACGAGGTTTCGGTGCGTCTGCTCGACCTTGTTGTGGCAACGGTTGTGTATCTGAGCGACATCACGAGTTCGCGTTCGGCGTCGTACGATTTTGCACGCAGCGGCTTTGTCGCCGAGCGCCAGCTGCCGCTGTCCGAGCACGACATCGTATACATGCTGGACCTGCTGCGTGGCCGGACCATTTCCTTTGAGCCCGCCTGGTCGCGGGGAACGACGACGCATCGTTCCTACGAGGTGGCGGTTGAGTTGTCGCCGGTGGGGGAGGACGAGGTCTCGGCAAAACAACCGCCGCTCCTTGCCGCCAAGATCGCGCCGGCGGCCGGTGGCAGCTACGACTTGCGCCTGCCCGCCGATATGTACTGCTTTGCCTCGGGCGACGTTGCCTATCTGGTCGACACGCACCGCGCGCGCCGCGCCGATGCGGCGTTTGCCCAGCATGCCGCACCGTTTCTGTCGCGTCTGCTGCCCTGTCGCACGCCGGTCCATATCGCCGCCGAGCAGGTGGGCGAATTCTGCCGCATGGCACTGCCCGTGCTGCGCGAATACACTGACCTCACCGCTCCCGCCGTGCTCGACACCGTGGCGCCCGAGCCGAGCTTTGCCATGGCAATCGGTGTCGACGACGGGCTTGTGACCTGCAAGATTACGGTTGCCTACGGTGATTGGTCGGCAGATCTCTTTAGCCTGGGCGCTCCGGGAAGCCCCTTCGAAGAACAGCGCCCGGGCGTACCTCCGCGCGACGAGATAGCAGAGTTTCGCGTTATGGATACGGCGGCCCTGTATTTCGACTTTTACGAGGGCGGCCTGGCGTTTGAGGAGCGCGACGACGAGAGCCTGTTCCACTTGCTGACCGAGGGCCTGTCTGCCCTGTCCGAGCTGGGCGAGGTCATGCTCAGCGACCGCCTGCGCCAGATCTCGGTACGCCCTGCGCCCAAGCTCTCGGTGCGCGCCACCGTCAAGAGCAACTTGCTCGACGTCGAGCTGGGTGCGAGCGGGCTTTCGGCGGCTGACCTTGCCATCTACCTCGATTCCTACAAGCGTCACCAGACGTTTGCGCGTCTCACGTCGGGCGACATCGTGCGCCTGGACGAGGGCGCTCGTGCCGCGTTTGGCCTTGCCGAGGACCTGGGCGTCGATGCCGTCGACCTGCTCGACGGCGTGTCGCTTCCCGCGTCGAGTACCCTTTTTGTCGATAGCATGCTCGCGCGCACGCCAGCGCTTGAGGCCGATCGCGACGCCGCGTTCCGCCGCACCGTCGAGCGCCTGGACACGCTCGGCAAGATGGACTTTACGGTACCCGCCTCACTCAAGGCCACGCTGCGTGGCTACCAGGTCGACGGCTATCAGTGGCTCGGCTCGCTTGAGCACCTGGGCCTTGGCGGCATCTTGGCCGACGATATGGGCCTGGGCAAAACGCTGCAGATGATCGCGCACATTTTGGCGCGCGTGGAGGCGGGGGACACCAAGCCCACGCTCGTGGTATGCCCCGCGTCGCTCGTGTACAACTGGACCGCCGAGCTGGAGCGCTTTGCTCCCTCGCTTGATGTGTGCGCCATCGTGGGCACTAAGGCTCAACGCCGCGTGCAGATCGCCGGCGTGGCCGAGCATAATGTGGTCGTAACGTCGTATGACCTCATGCGCCGCGATATCGACGAGTACATCGAGCAGGACTTTGCCCGCGTGGTGCTCGACGAGGCCCAGTACATTAAAAACCCGCTCACCCAGGTGGCCCGCGCCGCCAAGCGCCTGCCGGCCGGCGTGCGCTTTGCCCTGACGGGCACGCCCATCGAAAACCGCCTGTCCGAGCTCTGGAGCATCTTCGACTTTTTGATGCCGGGCCTTTTGGGTACGCGCGACTCATTTGCCAAGCGCTTTGAGAGTCCCGTCGAGCATGCCGAGGGCGACAGCGTCGCTCGTCTGCAGGCGCTTGTGTCGCCGTTTGTGCTGCGTCGCGTTAAGGAAGACGTGGTGGCCGACCTGCCCGAGAAGATCGAAGACACGGTGATGGCGCAGCTTACCGGAGAGCAGCGCAAGCTCTACCTGGCAAACCAGGACCGCATCGCCCAGCAGGTGCAGCACCGCGAGGCATCCGAGTTTAAGAAAGATAAACTCAAGGTGCTCGCCGAGCTCACCAAGCTGCGCCAGATCTGCTGCGACCCGCGCCTGCACTACGAGGATTACAAAGCGGGGAGTGCCAAGCTCGATACATGCATGGAACTCGTCCACGGAGCGCTCGACGGCGGTCACCGCATCTTGCTGTTCAGCCAGTTTACGGGCATGCTCGATATCATCGGCAAGCGCCTGGCCAAGGAGGACATCGCCTTCCTTAAGCTCACGGGCGCATCGTCTAAGGAGAGCCGCGCCAAGATGGTTGCGCAGTTCCAGGCGGGCGAGGTGCCGGTGTTCTTGATTTCGCTCAAGGCGGGCGGCGTGGGCCTCAATTTGACGGCTGCCGACGTGGTCATCCACTACGACCCGTGGTGGAACGTGGCGGCGCAGGACCAGGCGACCGACCGCGCCCACCGCATTGGCCAGCAGCACACCGTGACCGTGTACAAACTCATCGTCAAGGACACGATCGAGGAACGCATTATGCAGATGCAGGAGTCCAAGCGCGATCTGGTCAACAGCGTGCTCGGCGGCGACGGTATCTCGTCGGCGCTGTTCACGCGCGAGGATGTTCTGGCACTGCTCGGTGGCGACGGTCGCTAGCCGCGCGCGGGGTGGGACTGCTGGAGCGGACAGGACGGTCGACGCATTTTGGCCCGACCGCTTGCCTGATCCGTTATGTGTTCATTTGCAATGCCGTGGATGGTTTGTCTGCCTTTGGGCATAAGAACCATCAAGAACATTGGCACATCAGCAAAGGAGAACATCATGGCGAAATTCTTTAAGGACCCCGACGGTAAGCTCATCGCTGCCCTTGGCGACGGCGTTGCGACCCCTGCCGGTTGCACGGAGCTGACCGCAAATACTGAGGACGCGGCGCACGAGAAGCACGTGCCCGTCGTCGAGACCGAGCGCGACGGTCACGTGATTCGCGCACGCGTTGGCTCGGTCGAGCACCCCAGCCTGCCCGAGCACTACATTGAGTGGATCGCCCTTGAGGCCGAGGGCCGTCTGGAGGTCCATTACCTCCAGCCCGGCATGAAGCCCGCGACGTTTTTCGCGGGCGGCTCCAAGACCGGTACCGTCTATGCCTACTGCAACCTGCACGGGCTGTGGTCCGCGACATTCTAGGAGCGCGTCCCCGCTCGGGGTATCATAGCTAGCATATGCACATGCAAGCGCCGACTGCATTATGCGGCCGGCGCTTTTACTACGATTTCGATGGTTTACGACGGAAAGGGCTGGGCCATGAAGCTCGCGCTTGCACAGATCGATATGCGCCTGGGTGATATTGAGGGCATTTGCGGCCGCATCGAGGACCAGGCTCGTCTGGCCCACGAGCGCGGAGCGCGCGTGCTGTGCGTTCCAGCTCCGCTCTTTATGGGCGCCATGCCCGGTGGCCTGGTGGGCGCTGCCGACTTTGAGCACGACATGCTTGCCGGCTTGACTGGTGTCGCCGAGCGTATCCAGGAGCTTGACATGATCTGCATCGTGCCCGCGGCGGTTTCGTTTGAAGGCCAGCCGCTGCTCGACTACATGATGCTCAAGGACGGTCATGTGGTGCCGGCGCGTTCGAGCATTGCCTTGCAGCGTGGCGAGAACAACGACACGCGTTGGGCGCCGCCGGTGTTCGACGTGGACGGCGTGCGCATCGCCGTGATTTTTGACTTGGACCGCGAGCTCGAGATGTTGCCGACCGGCGTCGACCTCATCGCGTATTTCCAATTCAACGCGTTTGACATGACCGACCGCGAGACTGCCGCCATTGCCGCCGTTCGCAGCGGCGCCTACCGCAAGATCGCATCCAAGCGCAGCGTGTGGTTTGCCTGCATGGCGCCGGTCGGTGCCTATGACGAGTCGGTGTATACCGGCGGTTCGTTTGTGCTCGACGACTGCGGTCGCGTGGTGGCCCAGGCGCCGTGTTTTGAGGAGAGCCTGCTGGTTCAGGAGATTCAGCGCGGCGTGATGCTCGATGCCCTGGAAGATCACGAACTGCCCGAGTTCCGTTCCGAGGAGTGGTTGTGGCAGGCGCTGGTGCTCGCCGTGCGCGACAACGCTCGGGCCCACGGTGCGTCGCGTGCTGTGGTGGCACTCGAGGGTGACCTGCCGTCATCCCTGCTGGCGGCGCTGGCCGTTGACGCTCTGGGTTCGCGTAACGTAATTGGCCTGGTGCTGGGGCGCAACCGTATCTTTACGCCGGCGCAGGAGGAGGCCGAGGCTGCCCGCTGTGCCGCCGTCCGTGCCATCGCCGAGCGTTTGCACATTCGCACCGTCGAGCGCGATGCACCGGATGCGGCGCGTGTGCTCGATCGCGACGTGTCGGCGGGCGATGCCGAGCGTCTGCGCTCGCGCACGCTGGGCCTCATGCTGGAGGACACGGCGCTCGAGCTGGGTGCGATGGCGCTGAGCCCGCTGTCCAAAACCGAGTATGCGCTGGCGGCGCCGGCGCTTTGCGGCGGCTACCAGGGCGACTTTGCGCCCTTTGGCGATGTGTACCTGTCGACGCTTGAGTTTGTGGCACGTGTGCGCAACCGCACGTCTGCCGTGGTGCCCCAAGAGCTCGTGACGCTCAACGCGGTGGAGGATTGCATGGAGCGCGTGCTGGCGCAAGCGCTCTCGACGATCGACGGTCCGGTCGATATGCTCGACCGCGCGGCACAGCTGCTCGGCGGGCTTGAGCCGGGTGAGGTCGATGGCGCGCTCGAGGCGCACGTGGACCGCAATCGAGCTTTCGACGACATCCCGATGGCCGCTGGCAAGCCTGAGGCTTGCTCGCTGCTGCTGATGCTCGTTCGACAGGGTGAGGCTGCCCGCCGCATGTTGCCGATGGCGCCGATCGTCTCGGCCCGTTCGTTTGCCGAGCGTGCCTGGCCGTATATGCTCGCGTGGTCCGACCTGGGGCTTAACGGCAAGGAGCGTATGACGGTCGATTCGCTGGCGCGCGCCGAGGTGCGCCGTTTTGCTGACGAGGATACGAGCGAGCGCGTGCGAAACGAGATGATGGGCGTGCTGGGCGAGCTACTGGGTATTTCGCCCGAGCAAATGGAGGAGCTGCGCTCCGAGGACGGTCAGCGTCGTTTGCACGAGGGAATGAAAAAGTTCGAGGGCGAGGTTCAGGACGCCATCGATAAGATGATGGGCGGTCAGGGCGGCCCGCAAGGTGGGCCCCAGGGCGGACCGATGCCGCACCCGCCGGTGGATCCAAGGCAGTTCCCCTTTTTCTCTCAAAACTAACTCTGGGATAGGGCCAAGGTTACGCGGTTTTACCAAACCGCGTAACGAGTCGACGCTGCGCGAGCCCCTGCCGGGCAATCTGCCGCTCAAACCGTCGCTTGCGTACAGAAGTACGCGGCGCTCCTCTTTCGTGACACCTTGCCACGGCAGGGACTCGCTCGCTGACTTATGCTCAACCTATGGTTCAACCTTGCTTGCTAGATACGGTCGCTGTTGTGTTATTCTAGAACAGACGTTCGTGAATAGTGCGCGGGGCCTTGCCTTGTGCTTTGAAAAAGACGAGGGGAGGTTGGCTTGGTTATCTTGGGCATTGACCCCGGTTTGGCTCATACGGGTTGGGGGATTATCGAGGAGCGTCGTGGCGAGGTTCGCTGCCGTGCCTATGGCTGCATCGAGACCAGTGCCGGAAGTCCGCTCGCGGTGCGCCTGTCGCATATCGCCCGCGACCTCAAGGGTGTCGTGGAGCGCTACCGCCCCGATACCGCTGCTATCGAGAGCATTTACTTTGGCGCCAACGTTCGCTCGGCCATCCCTACGGCTCATGCCCGCGGTGCTGCACTCGTGGCGCTTTCGGAATGCGCGCTCGAGATTGGCGAGTACACGCCCATGCAGATCAAACAGGCTGTTGTGGGCACCGGCGCCGCGGACAAACGGCAGGTCGCCTACATGGTGCGCACGCTCACGCAGCTCGACCACGACCCGCATCCCGACCATGCCGCCGATGCCCTGGCCTGCGCCATCTGCCACGTAAACCTCAGCCGCACCCGCGCCCTCACCGGTGGCGAGTTCTATCAACAGAGAGGAACCGGATACTGATGATTTCCCAGCTCCACGGAACGCTTGTCGAGGCCACGATGAGCTCTGCTGTCGTCGATGTGTCGGGCGTTGGCTTTGAACTCGGCATCTCGGGCAGCACTGCGGCCACGTTGCCGACGCCCGGCGGCGAGGTCCGTCTCTACACGCGTATGCAGGTGCGCGAGGACGCCATGACACTTTTCGGTTTTTCCTCAAAGGATGAGCGCACGATGTTCGACCGGCTCGTGTCCGTTTCGGGCGTTGGCCCGCGCCTGGCGCTTGCCGTGCTTTCCACCTATACCGTGGGGCAGCTGTATTCGCTGGTGATGGCCGAGGACGACAAGGGCATGGCCAAGGTACCCGGTGTGGGCAAAAAGACAGCTCAGCGCCTGATCCTGGAACTCAAGAGCACCTTTGCCAAGGATAAGGGCTTTGTGCCGGTCGACGTGATTCCCGGACAGGTTGCGATGCCCGTGTCCGCTGCCGCTCCCTCGGCGATCGACGATGCCCGTGCGGCACTCCTTTCCATGGGCTTTAGCCCGCAGGAGACCGATGTTGCCCTGAGCGGGTATGATGGGCAGAATATGCGTGTCGAGGATTTGCTCGGCGCGGCGCTTAAGCGACTTGGAATGGATGCGTGATGTGGGAAGCCGATGACTCTCAGGACTTGTGGGCGACGCCCGGTAACTCGCCGGCGGCATCCATGGCGCACGGCGAGCGCATGGTGGGCTCGGAGCTGACGGCCGAGGACCTCGATGTCGACCGCACTTTGCGCCCCCAGCGCCTGGACGATTACTGTGGCCAGGAGCACATCAAGCAGAGCCTGCGCGTGTTGATCGAAGCGGCGCAGAGCCGTGGCGAGACGCTCGACCACGTGATCTTCTCGGGTCCTCCGGGCCTGGGCAAGACCACGCTGGCCACCGTTATCGCCAACGAGCTGGGCGCTCAGATCAAGACCACGAGTGGCCCTGCCATCGCGCGCACGGGCGACCTGGCGGCCATCCTTACTAACTTGCAGCCGGGTGATGTGCTGTTTATCGACGAGATCCACCGCCTCAACCGTTCGGTCGAGGAGGTCCTGTACCCCGCGATGGAGGACTTTGCCCTCGATATCGTGATTGGCAAGGGTCCGGCGGCGCGCTCGATTCGCCTGGATATCCCCAAGTTTACGCTGGTAGCGGCAACGACTCGCTCGGGCATGTTGACCGGCCCACTACGCGACCGTTTTGGCATTTCGTATCGCCTGGATTACTACACCGTCGAGGAGCTCGCCCAGATTGTGACACGCTCGGCGACCATTCTGGGTGTGACGATCGACCATGCCAGTGCACTCGAGATCGGCTCGCGTTCCCGCGGTACGCCGCGTCTTGCCAACCGTCTGCTCAAGCGCGTGCGCGACTACGCGCAGGTGCGCGGCAACGGTCCTATTGAGCTTGACATTTGCCGTCAGGCGCTCGAGTTCTTTGAGATCGACGAGCTTGGTCTGGACTGGATGGACATTCGCATCTTGGAGACGCTTGCCAAGACGTTCTCCGGCCGTGCCGTGGGCCTGACGACGCTTGCTAGCGCGGTGGGCGAGGACCCGGGTACGCTTGAGGATGTCTACGAGCCCTATCTGCTGCAGTGCGGCTTGATGATTCGCACGCCCCAGGGCCGCCAGGCAACGCTTCGCACCTTTGAGCATTTGGGTATTGAACCGACCCTGTAGGAATGGGCTTGTTTTAGCGCATCTGTAGGCTATCGCTGGGCATCGGGTAAACATATCGCCGTTCATCGGTTATGGGCGTTTTACTATTGCGCGCCCGTGCTATGCTGAATTGGTCTTTTTCTCATTCGGTAACGAAAGGACCGCCCATGCCTACTGACATCGAAATCGCACGTTCTGTCACGCCGCTGCCTATTACCGAGGTGGCCAAGAACGCCGGCGTCGACGTTAAGCACCTTATTCCGTACGGCTTCGACAAGGCTAAGGTCGACTATTCACTGCTCAACGAGCCGACTGATCACCAGGCCAAGCTCGTTCTCGTGACCGCTATCAACCCAACGCCTGCGGGCGAGGGCAAGACCACCACGACCATCGGTCTGGCCGATGGCCTGCGTCGCCGCGGCGTCAAGAGTGCCGTGGCCCTGCGCGAGCCTTCGCTCGGCCCTGTCTTTGGCGTTAAGGGCGGTGCTGCCGGTGGCGGCTGGGCTCAGGTGATCCCCATGGAGGATATCAACCTGCACTTTACCGGCGACTTCCACGCTATCGGTGCTGCCAACAACCTGCTGGCCGCCATGCTTGATAACCACATCCAGCAGGGCAATCAGCTCGGTATTGACGTTAAGCGCATCACCTGGAAGCGCGTCGTCGACATGAACGACCGTCAGCTGCGCCATGTTATCGATGGCATTGGTGGTAAGGCCCAGGGCGTGCCGCGCGAGGACGGCTTCGACATCACCGTCGCCTCCGAGGTCATGGCAATCCTGTGCCTGTCTACGAGCATCAACGACCTCAAGGAACGCTTGGGTGAGATTGTCGTCGGCTATAGCTTTGCCGGCGAGCCCGTCCGTGCCCGCGACCTCAAGGCCCAGGGTGCCATGGCCGCGTTGCTTAAGGACGCGCTCAAGCCCAACCTGGTGCAAACGCTCGAGGGCACGCCCGCGTTTGTCCACGGCGGTCCCTTCGCCAACATTGCCCACGGCTGCAACTCTATCATGGCCACGCGTATGGCGATGCGCTTTGGCGATGTCGCCATTACCGAGGCCGGCTTCGGTGCCGATCTGGGTGCCGAGAAGTTCCTCGACATCAAGTGCCGCATGACGGGCGTTCGCCCCAGCGCTGTCGTGATCGTCGCGACCGCCCGCGCGCTTAAGTACAACGGCGGTGTTGCCAAGGCCGACCTCAACGAGGAGAACCTTGAGGCCCTCAAGGCCGGCATGCCCAACCTGCTGCGTCACGTCGACAACATTCAGAATGTCTACGGTCTGCCCTGCGTGGTCGCCATCAACCGCTTCCCGACGGACACCGAGGCCGAGCTCGAGCTCATCGAGTCCGAGTGCCAGAAGCTCGGTGTCAATGTGAAGCTGTCCGAGGTTTGGGCTAAGGGCGGCGAGGGCGCGCTCGACCTGGCCGATGAGGTCATGCGCCTGATCGAGCAGCCGAGCGAGCTCAAGTTTGCTTACGAGGACGGCGCCGATGTGGCCGACGCCCTCGAGGCCGTTGCCACCAAGGTCTACCGCGCCGACGGCGTCGACTTTACGCCGGCTGCCAAGCGTCAGCTCGCCGAGCTGCGCGAGAACGGCTTTGGCAACCTGCCGGTGTGCGTGGCCAAGACGCAGTACAGCTTTAGCGACAACGCCAAGGCCCTGGGCGCTCCCGAGAACTTCCGCATCACCGTGCGTGAGCTCAAGGTTTCCGCCGGTGCCCACTTTGTGGTCGCGCTGACCGGCAGCGTTCTGACCATGCCGGGTCTGCCCAAGGTGCCCGCGGCCGAGAACATCGACGTCGACAACGACGGCAACATCACCGGCCTGTTCTAAGTCTGCTGTCCATAGCTGCTTGTCCGCCCCGCCGTGCCCACAAGGCCCGGCGGGGCTTTTTGATCCTTAGGCCCGCGCATGTCTTGTAGATACCGACGGACTCTGCCCATCATAGGCTTTTGCGCGGGTAGAATGCATGGATAACTTGAGGCTCACGCGCGACGGAAAGGAATCGTTGCATGGATCAGGACAAGACAACCGTGATGGGCGGCTGCGGTTCCGCGCAGGCTGGCGATAGCGCCGATGCGACCCGCGTTGTTCCCAACCCCGGTTATGTCGACCCCGCCGCGACGCAGCCTTCTGCCGAGCCCACACGAGTTATGGGCTATGGCGACGCGGCGCAGGACCCTTACGCTGCATCTTTGCAAAGCCCCTATGGCAACGCGGCGGCAGACCCGTTTGATTACGCGCCGCAGGATTCTTATGCCGCCTCGACGCCGAATCCCTATGATGACCTGCCGCAGAATCCCATTCCGCAGCCTCAGCAGACGACGTATATGCCTCGCACGGCGCAGCCTCGCTACGAGTCGCGCGAGCCGTATCGCGAGTACCCCAAGTCGATTTCGCAATATGGCGAGGACGAGGAAGAGACGCCGTCGCGTTCGTCGAGCGTGATTAAGAAGATCCTCATCGTGCTGGCGATCTTCTTTGCGCTGTCGGTTGTGTTTGCCATCGTGTCGGGCATGCTCAACAAGCGAGGGAGTTCAACGGCCGATACCACTGCCGAGCAAACCGAGTCCGCCTCGTCTAGCACCGTCGATTTGAGTGATATCCCGGGGCAGTACTGGTCCAACGCCAAGAAGATCCTCAAGTCGCGCGGCGCCGATCTTTCGAATGCCGTGGTCCTGACTGATGATGGCTCAACGCCCGTCGTCGATGCCAACTGGGTCGTTACTTCTGCCTACTATAACGACAACGGCAACCTCGAAATTCAACTCACGCACAAGAACAGTTCGGGCAACTCGTCCGACGGCCAAAGCGGTACCGACAGCTCGAGCTCCAATACGCTGGAGGACTTGAGCAACAAGGCGCAGGAGTTGGGAGACAAGGCGCAGGAGCTGGGCGACACCGCTCAGAACCTGGGCGATACCGCGCAGAACTTGGGCGGCATGGCGACGGATGCCTGGAACGCCCTGCAAAACGGCATCTCGGGCGCGCAGGGAAACTAGCGGACGAGCGGAGCGGGGC
>JAXJMO010000024.1:0-27056 GCA_036313175.1 Collinsella sp.
GGCCTCGTCGCGGCCGAGGCGCAGTACACTCTCTTCTTGGGGCATCGCCTTTCCTTCCATTCGTCACCTTCATTACTCCAACGACGAATTCTAGGCGGTGTCCCCTCCCTTTCAAGAAAGGGAAGAGGCGGGGCATGCCCCGCCTCTTACACCACATCTCTGCGCGCTACCCGCGACATCCGAGAATGACGCCCCGATGCCCACATCCGCGACCGCGACCGTGACCAAGGACAACACAGCGATCGGCTTCGGTGAGATCACCTACACCGAGCCCGGCACGTATGTCTACAAAGTCAGCGAAAAGAACGCCGGGACCACGGTCGACGGCATCACCTACAGCGGAAACGTTGCGGAGATTACCGTGACGGTAACGCCCAACAAGAAGGGTAAGCTCAGCGCTGCCGTGGAGGTGACCTCGGGCAAGGCCAAGTTCGAGAACACCTACACTACGAATCCTGTTGAGTCCAGTGTTACCAGTCAGATTGCCGTAGCCAAGGTCCTGACCGGGCGCGACCTTACAGCCGGCGAGTTCAGCTTTGAGCTGCGCGAGGTTAAGGGCGGGGACTCTGAGCTTATCGAGACCGTTGAGAATGACGCCGAGGGCAACGTTACGTTCAAGCCCATCAAGTACACCGAGATCGGTCAGCACACCTACACGCTGCATGAGGTTGCAGGCGACGCCGGTGGTATTGACTATGACAACGCGGTCTACACCATCGTGACGACCATTGCCGACAACGGCAAGGGCGAGCTTGTGGCTACGCATGAGCTGAAGGGCGCCGAGGACGTTAAGAGCATCGAGTTCAAGAACGCTTACAATCTGACCCCCGAGAGCTTCAGCGTCACCGACCAGATCACCGCGACCAAGGTTCTGGACGGCCGCGACCTCAAGGAGGGCGAGTTCTCCTTCGAGCTCGTCGAGGGTAACGATGTCGTCGCCACCGGCACCAACGCTGCCGACGGCAAGATTACGATGACTGGCATCGAGTACACCGCTGCTGGCGAGCACACCTACACGCTGCGCGAGGTCAACGGCGGAACCACCAGCAACGGCATCTCCTACGAGGGCAAGACCTATACCATCGTGACCACCATCACCGACAACGGTGACGGCACGCTCGGCGCTGCGCACAAGCTGCAGGGCGCCGAGACCGCCGAGTTTAAGAATTCCTACAACCTGACGCCGTCTAGCTCCAGCGTCACCGACCAGATCACCGCGACCAAGGTTCTGGACGGCCGCGACCTCAAGGAGGGCGAGTTCTCCTTCGAGCTCGTCGAGGGTAACGATGTCGTCGCCACCGGCACCAACGCTGCCGACGGCAAGATCACGATGAGCGCCGTGAAGTACACCGAGGCTGGCAAGCACACCTACACGCTGCGCGAGGCCAAGGGCAACGCCGGCGGTATCACTTACAGCGATGCCAAGTTCACTATCCAGACCACCATCACGGACAACGGCGACGGCACGCTCGAGGCGAAGCATGTCCTGAAGGACGCCGACGAGGCGAAGTTCAGCAACTCCTATAAGCCTGGCTCCAAGGAGTCCAGCGTCACTGACCAGATCACCGCGACCAAGTCCCTGGACGGGCGCGACCTCAAGGCCGGCGAGTTCCGTTTCGAGCTCGTCGAGGGCAATAGCGTGGTCTCCACCGGCACCAACAATGCCGACGGCAAGATCGTGATGGATTCCGTCACTTACACCGCGGCTGGCGAGCACACCTACACGCTGCGCGAGACCAAGGCCAGCACCACCGAAAACGGCATTACCTACAGCACCGCTGAGTACACTATTGTGACCATCGTCAAGGACAACGGCGACGGCACCCTCAGCGTGGAGCACAAGCTGCAGAACGCCGACGAGGCGATCTTCGAGAACACCTACACGGTGACCCCCAAGAGCTCCAGCGTCACCGATCAGATTAAGGCGACCAAGTCCCTGACCGGGCGCGACCTCAAGGAAGGCGAGTTCTCCTTCGAGCTCGTCGAGGGCAACGAGGTCGTTGCTAGGGGCGTCAACGCCGCCGACGGCAATATCGCGATGAGCCCCATCGAGTACACTGCTGCCGGCAAGCACACCTACACGCTGCGCGAGGTCCCGGGCGACGCCAACAACGGCATCACTTACGACGGCAAGACCTACACCATCGAGACGACCGTCACCGACAACGGCGACGGCACGCTCAGCGCTGCACATGAGCTGAAGGGCGCCGACGAGGCGAAGTTCAGCAACAGCTATAAGCCGTATCCGGGCGAGTTCAGCGTCACCGACCAGATCACCGCGAATAAGGTCCTGACCGGACGCGAGCTTGCTGCCGGTGAGTTCTCCTTCGAGCTCGTCGAGGGCGAGGACGAGGACGCCAAGGTCGTCGCCACCGGCACCAACAATGCCGAAGGCAAGATCACGATGGGCGCCGTGAAGTACGACAAGCCCGGCAAGCACACCTACACGCTGCGCGAGGTCAAGGGCGGAACCACCAGCAAGGGCATCACCTACAGTGACGCCAAGTACACCATCGAGACCACCATAACGGACAACGGCGACGGCACCCTCAAGGCCGAGCATGTCCTGAAGGACCTCACGGCTGCGACCTTCAAGAACACCTACAGCGTGACCCCGACCGATGCAGACCTCGACTTTGGCCTGAGCAAGGCTGTCGATGGTCGCGCTTGGACGGACTCCGACGAGTTCAGCTTTACCATTACCGCCGCCGAGGGCACCCCGCTGCCCGACCCCGCAACCGTGACCGTGAGCAAGAAGGACGCGAAGGACGGCATCGCCGCCATCAACTTCGGCAAGATCCGCTACACGGCTGCCGGAACCTACAAGTACGAGATCCGCGAGAACGCGGGCAATGCGGCAGGCATGACGTATGACGGACATGTCGCGACCGCCGAAGTGACCGTGACCGAGAACGGCGAGGGCGTCCTGACCGCCAACGTCACCAAGAAGGAAAGCGGACGTTTTACCAACACGTACCGCACTGAGCTCGATTACGCCGCGGCCGGCGGCCTCAAGCTCAGCAAGAGCCTCTCCGGACGTCCCATGACCGAGGGCCAGTTCACCTTTACCGTGAAGCCCGCCGACGAGGCTTCGGCCAATGCGCTCGGCCTGCTGCCCGGCGCCAACAACTTCCAGTCCCCTGCAACGGCAGAGGCGACGGTCGGTCTGATTGATATTCTGGCGGGCCATGAGGTCAAGTTTACGCAGGCTGACGCCGGCAAGACCTTCAAATATACCGTGGCCGAGAAGAACGACGGCAAGCCCGGTTACACCTACGACAACGCCGAGCGCACGGTGACGATCGTTATCGCCGATGACGGCGCCGGTACGCTTACCGCTACCACGACCGTTTCCGGCGGTCCCGAGGGTACGCATACGACGGTCCACAAGAGCGGTGAGAACAAGGTCGAGAGTGCCCTGGTCCCGTTCCACAACAGTTACAGCGCTACGACCAACACGCCTGGTGGCACCGCTGCTCAGGTCGTTGCCACCAAGACTCTGACCGGTCGCCCGATGGCCGACGGCGAGTTCTGGTTCGGCATCGCCTATCAGGGTGAGCTTGTGGCATACGAAAACCTCAAGCCCAATATCGGCGGGCACGTGAGCTTTGATACGCTGCACTACGACACTAAGATGCTTGCTAATCTTGAGGCTGCTGGGCTTGCTTATCGTACCGATAAGGACGGTAAGCTTGCCTGGACCATTAACTACACGGCCTACGAAGATTTATTCGGGCTGCCGAATGGCGTTTCCGCTACAACGTGGAGCTTTGGCTTTAAGGTTATCGTCGTCGACAACGGTGACGGTACCCTGACGGCAACGGTCGACTACGGCGGCGTCGAGCCCTTGTTCGAGAACGTCTACGGCGCCGAAGCCGTCGATGCCGCGCTCACCGGCATTAAGAAGCTCCAAGCTGCCGAGGGCCTGACCCCGGCTGACATCACGGGCAAGTTCACCTTTACCGTGACCGCCGACGAGTCTGGTGCCCCGATGCCCGAGCGCACGACCGCAACCAACGACGCGGCTGGCAACGTGGACTTTGGCAAGATCCACTTTACGCTCGAGGACCTCAACCGCGCTCTGGGCGTGACGGACGATGCGACCGATAAGGCCGAGGCAGACGAAGCTGACGAAGCCGAGGCCGACGAGGCAGAGGCTGAAGAGGCCGACACCGATGCCAACGCCGACGAGCCCAGCGACGAGCCCGAGCCCGCAGCCCCCACCGCTCCGCGCTCGCACACCTTTACTTACACGGTGACCGAGTCCGGTAGCGCCCCTGGCGTGACCAACGACACCAACGCCACGCGCAAGGTTTCCTACACCGTGACCGATGACGGTGCCGGACATCTGATCGTCAAGCGCGACGGCGGCGACGGTGCTGCCTTCACGTTTACCAACACCTACGGCGTGGCACCTACCGATTCGTCCGTGACCGATCAGGTCAAGACGGTCAAGCGTCTGACCGGCCGCGATCTTGCAGCTGGCGAGTTCACGTTTGAGCTGCTCGAGGACGGTGTGGTTGTCGCTAGCGGTACCAACGACGTCAACGGTAACGTTACGCTGAGCCCGATCCGCTACGAGGCACCCGGCACGCACACGTACATGCTGCGCGAGGCTTGCCCCAACGCGCTCGGCCTGTACAAGGGCGTCACCTATGACGGCACGACCTACACCGTCGTGACCACCGTCTCCGACAACGGCGACGGCACGCTGACCGCGACGCACAAGCTCGAGGGAACCACCGAGTCGGCTGGCTTTACCAACAAGTATCACGCCATGCCTACGCAGGTTTCCATCGGCGCGGTCAAGGTGCTCGAGGGACGCGAGCTCAAGAAGGACGAGTTTAGCTTTAAGCTCGTTGGCGAGGACATCGAGTCCACCGTCACCAACGATGCCGACGGCAAGATCAACTTCGACAAGTTCGAGTACGACGAGCCTGGTACGTACGTCTACACCATCAGCGAGGTCAAGGGCGACGAGGCCGGTATGACCTACGACAAGTCCGTCTTTACCGCGACCGTCAACGTGGCCGATGACGGCGAGGGTAACCTCAAGGCGAATGTCGCCTTTGCCAAGGGCGATAAGAGCGTCGAGGGTATCGTGTTCAACAACACGTACAAGAAGCCCGAGACGCCCGTGCCGACGCCCGATCCCGGCACGCCCAAGACCGTGACGAACATCGTCAAGACGGTCAAGGGTTTCCTGCCCACCACAGGCGACCAGCAGGCTGCCGCTCTGCTTATGGCATTTGTCATCGCCATGGCCGGTGTCGGTGCCCTGGTCTGGGGTATCCGTAAGCGTTAGGCACGCTGGTAGCGCCCGGGGCCAAAAGGCCCCGGGCGGCCGGCGGGGAGCCAGAAATGTAGCCCCCACCCCACCCCCAGCCGCCACGGAGGCATCTCCCTCCTCCGTGGCGGCATTTTTGTGCGTGGGGGAGGTGGGTGCGCCACGAAATCGGCCCATCTACTACGTTTGGCCCCTTACCTCCAACCATGCCAAAAAACGCCAAAACATAACCGCAGGTAGAACGCCTGCGGTTATGCTCAAAACGAAGGTATGGTCAGGGGTGTCGAGTCAAACGTAGTAGATGGGCCGGTTTCGTGGCGCGCGGTTCCGGCTGATCCCTTGGGGGCGGAGGAAAACGGATCATTTTGGTCCCGTGAGGCTGGCGGAGGCACTCGTGCAGGGCCGCCCGAACAAAACTATGCCGGTTTACGGGGCTGAGTCACGAGTCCCCAACCATGCCGATATTCGTGAAAATAAAATCGCAGGTAGACGAGCCGTCATTTTGCAGAAAACGCGGGTATGGATGGGGGTCCTGAGTTTAGCCCCGTAAACCGGCATAGTTTTGAAATGGTATTAAATCGGTGACAGCCATTTTGCTATGCCGGGGCGGTCAGTCGTTGGGCAACTACCCTCGCAGGTAGGCGATGGCGATCTGCGTGCGGTTGCGCAGGCCCATCTTTGCAAGGATCGAGCTGATGTGGTTGCGCACGGTGCCTTCGCCCATGTAGGCGGTGGCGGCGACCTCCTTGTTGTCGAGGCCGCGGGCGATGAGCTCGGCGACTTCGAACTCGCGGTCGGTTAGGCCGGCAAAGGCTGTGGGCCGGCGGGGCGCGTCGGCTTCGGTGCCCGCCCCATTAAAATCGATATCCTCGATCGCCTTGCCCTCGAGCACGCGTTTGCCATCCATGACCTGTGCCAACGCCGGCGGAATGGCGGCGACATCGGTCTTGATCAGGTAGCCGCGGGCGCCCAGTTTAAGCGCCGACACAATGTACTCGTCATCCGAGAATGTCGTCAGAAACACCACGCGCGCCGTGGGGTCGCGCTCAAGGATTTCGCGTGCCGCCGAAAGGCCGTCGCGTCCCGGCATCTGAATGTCGAGCAGCGCGATGTCGGGCGCGTGCTCGCTGTAGAGCGCGACCGCCTCGTCGCCATTGGCGCCGGTGCCCACCACTTCGATCTGCGGCTGGGCGCCCAGGATAATCTTGAGCGAATCGACCACTAAGCGGTCGTCGTCGACAACGATGAGCCTCATCGGTCCTCATCTCCTTGCTGTTTGGGAACGGTGGCAAACACGCGCCAGCCGCCGGCGCTGGCACGCGGGCCGGCGGTGAAGGTGCCGCCAAGCGCCTCGATGCGCTCGCGCATGGAGGCGAGCCCCATGCCCTCCGCAGCGCCGCGGCCGCTTGCTTGGACCCCGCCCGCGCCATCGTCGGTAACGATGAGCTGGTAAAACGACGGATGCTCCATGCATCGTACAGTGACGGTCTGGGCGCATGCGTGGCGCATGGTGTTGGAGAGCGCCTCGCGCAGGACCGCCGCAAAGCAGTTGGCGACATTTGCGGGCGCATGCTCGGCCAAAACTTCAAGCTCAACCTGCGGGCCGCCGTCCGAGCGTGCGCCTTCAACGATGCTCTCGAGCTGTACGGAGAGGTCGACGGCGTTGTCGTTGAGGGCGTGGACGCTGGCGCGTACGAGCTGGAGCGCCTCGTCAACCGTGCGTTTGACGTCGGCGAAATCGGCGGCGACGCCGGGCTCGTCGGCGTGGACCACGCGCAGGGCTTCGGCCTGCAGTGAGGCGCGCGTGAGCTGGTGCCCGACGTTATCGTGGATCTCGCGCGCGATGCGGGCGCGTTCGGCGAGCGTCGCGAGCTCGACTTCGTAGTCCTGGCGGTCGGCAAGATCGCGGTTGCGCGCCTCGAGCGCGAGGGCTCGTTCCTGCAGCTCGTCGCGGGTACGGCGCATGCGCAGCTGCTCGCGCTCCAACTGGGCGGTACGTAGCGATAGCAAGGTGGCGGCAACCGAAAGGATGGCGGCCAGCAGGAGCGTTCGGGCGGTAAGCGCGTCGGTGCGAAGGTCCGCGACGAGCGCAAAGGCAAAGACGGAGCCAATGCCCAGCGCGACCCAGGCGTGCTCACGGCGCACGCGCCGCGCGATGTCATAGAGGACGAGAGGCGCAAACGGCACAAACGGCGGCACGAAGACAGCTGCGATGATGTAGACGTAGCTCGCGGCCTCGCTTGCACGGCGGGCGCGGTTTCCCTGTGCGACCTCGGCCAGCGAGGTGGCAATAACGCCAAGGCAAAACGCCGCGACCAGGCGAGCGTCCACAGCAAGACCCATGGCGGCCGCAATACAGCACGCCAGCACGATCGATTTGTCGAAAAGCCTGTTCATACGGGTATTGTACGCGATGCCGCGCACGGGGGAGGCGCCACTCAGAGCAAGCGTGACATTCCTCCCACGCGGCGGGGCGGTCGCGTCAGCAGGCCGCACGACCAAGACCTCCGCACTCGTGACAAAGCTCACTGGTGCGCGCCGTCAGCTCTTGCGATGATGCAATCGTACCGGGCCGCAAGCAACAGAAGGGCCGCCTCATGACAGACATCGTCCACGTCGAAAACCTCGTCAAGCGCTACGACGATCTTATCGCGCTCGACCACTTTAATCTGAGTATCGCCCCCGGCGAGATCTTTGGCCTGCTGGGCCCCAACGGCTCGGGCAAGACCACGTCCATCAACTGCATTCTGCAGCTGCTCGCCTACGACAAAGGCACCATTGAGCTGTTCGGCGAACCCATGGCGCCCGCTCGCTACGACCTCAAGCGCCGCATCGGCGTGGTGCCGCAGCAGGTGGCGGTATTCGACGAGCTTACCGTGCGCGAGAATATCGACTATTTCTGCAGCCTTTACGTCAGCGACCGCAAGCGCCGCCGTGCGCTGGTAGACGAGGCAATCGACTTTGTCGGCCTGGGCGACTTTGCTAAGTTCCGCCCTGGCAAGCTCTCGGGTGGCCTGGCGCGTCGCCTCAACATCGCCTGCGGCATCGCGCACAAGCCTGAGCTCATCTTCTTTGACGAGCCCACGGTGGCGGTCGACCCGCAGAGCCGCAACGCCATCCTGGAGGGTATCTGCCGCCTGCGCGACGAGGGCGCCACGGTGGTGTATACCAGCCATTACATGGAGGAAGTCGAGCAGATTTGCAGCCGCATCATGATCATGGACGGCGGGCGCGTGCTGGCGCAGGGCACCAACGACGAGCTTAAGCGCATGATTCAGATGGGCGAGCGCGTGACCGTCGAGGTCGGCGCCGTCGAGCCCGCCACGGTCGAGCGACTGCGCGCCCTCGAGCACGTGCTCAGCGTCGAGCTTTCCGGCGGCGAGCTCGTCTGCACCTGCGAGGCGAGTCCGCACAACCTGGTCGACATCCTCGACACGCTGCGTGCCGCCGACGTGGCACTCGGCCGCGTGTGGAGCGAGCCGCCGACCCTCAACGACGTGTTCCTTGAGATCACCGGCCGCGAGCTGCGCGACTAGGGGGCGGCCATGTTCAGCACCATCATCACCACGGTCAAGACGCTGCTGCGCCGGCCGAGTACGTGGGTCTGGGGCGCGATCTTTCCCGTCGCGCTTTCCACGATGTTCATGTTTATGTTTGCGAACCTCAGCTCCGACGGCACGGTCGACCCGGTGCCGGTGGCCGTCGTAGCGGATGAGGCCTGGGACGCCTCGACCTTTAAGGACGTGGCGACGTCGCTTGCCAAGGAAGGCGACGACCAGCTGCTCGAGATCCACGAGTGCGACGACGCAGCCGACGCGAACCGTGCGCTCAAGGCCGGCGAGGTCGCGGGCGTCTATACGGTCGACGACGTGGGCGCGCCCAAACTCACGCTGCTATCGAGTTACGACAACTCACGTGCGTCGTCGGTGCTCACCGACCGCAGCATTTTGGAGACGGTGGCAAGCTCGTATACACAAAATGCCGAGCTCATATCCCAGATTGCCCAGGACAACCCGGCGGCGCTCGCCGACCCGGAGGCGGTTGCGCGCGCCCTGTCGCTCGAGGGCGGCACCCGCCGCGTAAGCCTGACACGCACCACGCCCGATGGCACGGTCATCTACTACTACGCACTCTTTGGCCTGGTTGCGATGATGTCTGCCGAGTTTGCCGCTTTGAGCGTCGTCGATTTGCAGCCCAATCTGTCCGGCCTTGGCGCGCGTCGCTGCGTGGGCGGTCTTTCCAAGACGGCATCGCTGGCCGGCATCTTTGCGGGCTCGAGGGACTGTGTTTGGTGGGCGGCGCCGCTTCCGCGCTTGCCGCCACAGGCCTGGGACTCTTTGTGGGCACGCTTCCCGTTAAGGGCGGCAAGGCGTCCAAGTCCGGCATCCTCACGGGCTTTGCTACCACGTGCGCCCTGTTCGCTGGCCTCTACGGCGAGCCGGCGATGGCGCTTGCCGACGACGTCGCCCGCGCCTGCCCGGCCGAGTGCTGGCTCAATCCCGTCAAGCTTATCTGCGACATGTTCAACCGCCTGTATTTCTTTGAGGACCTGGGACCTTTTGCCGTTCGCGCCGGCGCGCTGGTCCTTATGGCGCTGCTGTTCGTTGCCGCCGCCACGCTGATCTTTGGAAGGAGCCGCTATGAGCACCTTTAAGACCGCGCTTCGCATGGCGCTGGCACACCCGTTCTACCTGCTCATCTACACGGTGTTCATTTCGCTGATGGGCGTATTCATCGCGGCATCGGTGAGCTGGAACTCGTCGCAGCTCACCGAGTACAAGCCCTACGACGCCAACGTGATCGTGGTCGACCGCGATGGCAGTGATCTTTCACGTGCGCTCACCAAGCACCTAGGTTCGCGGTTTGACCTGGTCACGGGCGTCGGCGATGACACGTACGACCTTGCGGACGCGCTCTCCAAGAGCAACAGCGCCAAGGGCAGCGCCGACTGCGTGTTCTTTATCCCGGAGGGGTTCGAGGACGACCTGGTCGCGGCTGCCCGCGCGGGGGAGTCCCTGCCCAAGCTCGATGTGACCTACGGTGCCGGCACTATGGCGGCGGCGCTTTCGTCTGCCGAGGCTTCGCGCTGGATCTCGCTCGCGGGCGCTGCAGCCGCACTTGAGCCCGCTGCCTCCAACGGCGACGTTGCCAAGGCCGCCGAACATGCCGCTGCAAAGCGCGCGGAGGTCCAGATCGAGCGGGTCAAGGTCGACTCGGCTGCTGCCGCCACGCTCGAGTCGTACTTCAACTTTGGCGCGTACGCGATTATCTCGTCGGTCATCGTATCGGTGGGGTTGGTGTTCTCGGGCATGAACGAGCCCGAGCGCGTGCGTCGTATGGATGCCGGCCCAATCTCCGAGCGCCAACGTTCGCTTGCCGTGTTTGCCGCCGCCGCCGTGCTCACCGTCTGCATCTGGTTTGTGTCGAGCATGATGGGCGTCGTGGGCTTTGCCGGCGCGGTCGCCGAGGTCGGCGTGGGCCGTGTGTGCCTGGCACTGGCGGCGACGTTTGCCCTGGCGTGCACGCCGCTGGCCGTTGGCTTTGCCCTTTCGAGCCTGGGTGCGCGCGAGGAGCTGCTCAACGGTGTGGGCAACCTGCTCGGCATGCTCATGACGTTTTTGGGCGGCGCTTGGATGCCGCTGTCGCTGATGGGCCCGGCCGTGCAGACCGTGGCGCACTTTGTGCCGACATATTGGGTGAACGACGCGATCGGCAAGGCGCTCGCTTCGGACCTGATGTCTGCCGTGTTGGGCGACATCGCCTGCGATCTGGGCGTCACCGTGCTCTTTGCCGTGGCCATCGCCGCCGCAGGCCTGGCCCTCTCACGCACCAAATCCCGCGCCTAGTCACCTAGTCATCGTACTCATTGGGGACAGACTTAAACGACTAGTCATTGGGGACAGTCTTTGCCGAACCGCCGGCTTGCCGGCCGGGTTGCCAAGGACTGTTCCCAACTGCCGGCAGAAAAGGAGCGTCCCCAGCTGCCGGGTGGCGAAAGAGTGTCCCCAATGACTAGTCTGAAATAAAATCCAGGCCTCGCTCCAAAATAGTTCGCCATGGTTTACTATTACGCTCATAAAGTAGTACGAGGCTAACAACGGGGGATACCATGGCAACGCGGGAAGCCTATGTCCAGGTTAAGGATCTCAAAAAGCATTACGGCGACGGTGATGCGCGCCTGACGGTACTCGATGGCATCGACACGTCCATCAACCGCGGCGAGATCTGCGTCATGCTGGGGCCCTCGGGCTCGGGTAAGTCGACCTTTCTCAACCTGATCGGCGGCCTGGAGGATGCCGACGGCGGCTCTATTCTGGTGGACGGCTGCGACCTCACCACGCTCAACGCCGCCGACCTGGGCGAATACCGACGCCGCGAGCTGGGCTTCGTGTTCCAGTTCTATAATCTGGTGCCCGACCTCACCATCAAGGAAAACATCGAGGTCACGGCACACCTGTCCAAAAAGCCACTCAACGTCGACGACCTGCTGCGTTCGCTGGGCCTTTACGAGCACCGCAACAAGTTCCCGCGCCAGGTCTCGGGCGGCCAGCAGCAGCGCTGTGCCATCGGCCGTGCGCTCGTCAAAAACCCGGGCCTGCTGCTGTGCGACGAGCCCACCGGCGCGCTTGACTACAAGACGTCCAAGGAAATCCTGCAGCTCATGGAGGATGTCAACCGCACCTACGGCTGCACCATCATCATTGTCACCCACAATGCCGCCATCGCGCGCATGGCCAATCGCGTGCTGCGCCTGCGCGACGGGCGCATCGTCGAGGATGAGCTCAACGAGTCGCCCGTCGCAGCCGCCGAGCTCGATTGGTAGGCGGCGCCATGACACCTCTCGCAAAACGTCTCCCGCGCGAGCTGCGCCGCAATATCGGTAAGTACCTGGGCATCTTTTTGCTTATGTGCGGAAGCATTGCCCTTACATCGGGCTTTTTGCTTGCGGCGCATTCCATCGGCTGCCTTATCGACGACATGCGCGATGCGTACACGATTGAGGACGGCCGCGTGACCACCTCCTTCGAGGCCACCAAAGACCAGCTCAAGGCAGCCGAGGACGCGACAGACGACGTCGGCGGCGTCACGCTCTACAAGAATTTCTCCATCGACGCCATCAGCAAAAAGGTGTCCGGCGACGACGGCACCAAGCGCACGCTGCGCACCTATGCGCACCGCACCAAGGTCGATATCGCGTCCTACTCTGAGGGCAAGGAACCCAAGGCGGATGACGAGGTGGCAATCGACCGTGTCTTTGCCACCAACAACGGCCTCGCCGTGGGCGATAAGGTCGAGCTCGAGGGCCGCACCTACACCATCTGCGGCATCATGACCCAGCCCGATAGCCAGGCGCTGTTCCTCAACAATTCGGACTTTACGGTGAACACCATCACCTATGGCGTGGCCGAGGTCACCGACGCCGGCTTTTCCGCGCTCGAGGATGCCGGCGGCGCGCCCGCCTACACCTACTCCTTTACCTTTGCCGATCGCGACCTCCCCACCGCGGATCGCATCGATGCGGAGCAGGATATGGTCGAGGCGCTGACCGATGCCGATGCGCGCGTGGACGATCTGATCGATGCCGATTCCAATCAGGGCATTGGCTATGCGAACGACGACGTAGACGGCGACTCCATGATGTGGATGACGCTGCTCGACATCATCATCGTGATCATGGCGTTCGTCTTTGTGGTTCTTACCGACGCCACCATCGAGGAGGAGAGCGCCATCATCGGCACGCTGCTCGCCAGCGGTTATCGCCGTCGCGAGATCGTCCTGCACTACCTGGCACTTCCCGCCATCGTGGGCGTGGTCGCGGCGCTTTTGGGCACTGCGCTCGGCGTTGTGTTCTTTACCGAGCCCATGCGCAGCCTCTATTACGGTTCGTATAGCCTGCCGCCCTTCCAGGTGTACTGGAGCTGGGAGATCTTTGTGAAGTGCGCCGTGGTTCCCGCCGCCGCGCTCCTCCTCATCACGCTGGCGGGCCTGCTTCGCAAAATGGGCAAGACGCCGTTGCAGTTCCTTCGTCACGAGGCGAGCGGCAAGTCGGGTACCAAGCGTGGTATGCAACTGCCGGAGCGCATGGGTTTTGTTTCCCGCTTCCGCTTGCGTATCTTCCTGCGCAATCTGGGCAACTTCGCCACGCTCTTCGTGGGCATTGCATTTGCGTCGCTACTGCTGCTCTTTGGCCTGGCGATTCTGCCCACGATGACGCACTATGCGGACAACCTCGAGACAAGCCTGGTCGCCGAGCACCAGTACACGCTCAAGGCGTCGCTGGAGCTCGAGGGCACTGCCGAGGAGCGCGGGCAGTGGTCGGCACTCGAGCGCTTGCAGTCGGTTGACGGCGCACTCCTCACCGCCGCCCAGGATGCCGATGACGATCTTGACGACGCGGCCGATGCGGCGCAGACGGCAGCCGATGCTGCGACCGCATCTCCGTCTGCCGAGAGCCTGGCCGCGGCGCAGGACGCGCTCGCCAAGGTCCAGGACAAGAAGGATGCGCTTTATGCGCGCCTCGATGACCTTGCCGATGCCCTCGGCTGCGACCGCGACGAGGCTATCGACCTGATCGACAAGGCCTCTAAGATCGACACCGACAACGATGATATCCACCCGGTCAATACGACCGACAACGGCGCGGGCGCAATCGCGCAGGCCGAGAAATATGCCGTTTACCAGCTACAATACAACCGCGGCGATGGTAATGGCGAGGAGACGATTTCCGTCTACGGCATCTCGTCCGATTCGCGCTATTGGAAAGACCTCAACGTTGGCGATGGGCGCGCCGTCTTTGGCGGTGGCCTGCTCGACAAGTTTGGCTGGAGCGAGGGTCAGAAGGTCACGCTCATCGACAAGTACGAGGGGGAGCATTATTCCCTTGAGTACGCGGGCAAGGACTGTGCCTGGGGCTCCAAGTCGGACATGAATATCTATATGAGTATCGACGACTTTAACGAACTGTTCGGCAACGACGCCGCCTACTTTAACGGCTACGTGAGCGACGAGAAGCTCGACCTCGACGCGCGATACTTTGCCGGCGACACCACGCCCGACGACATGCGCGCCGTGGGTGACCAGTTCATCGGCATGATGAGCAAAATGATCGGCATGATGGTCGGGCTCGCGGTGTTTATCTTCCTGCTGTTTATGTACCTGCTGACCAAGGCTGTGATCGACCATAGCGCCCGGTCGATCAGCTACATGAAGGTCTTTGGCTATCGCGATGGCGAGATCTCGCATCTGTACATCTGCTCGATTACGCTGTGCGTGGCGGTGTCGCTCGTGCTGAGCCTGCCGGTGATCATCGGCTCGCTCACAGCCATCTTCCGCTCGATGCTGCTCGCCTACAACGGCAATATCGAGATCTACGTGCCCGCTTGGTCCATGGCTGCATGCGTGGGCATTGGCTTTGCGACCTACCTGGTCGTGGCGCTGCTGCACGCGCGCTCTATCAAGCGCGTCAGCCTGGCCGAAGCCCTCAAGGTGCAGGAGTAGTCATTTAAGAACGTCCCCAATGACTAGGTGCCGTACTTGACTTTACCTCTGCTTTAACTGGTACCATCCTCTATGTCTGTAACGCCATATAGACCGAGGGGATAGATCTATGACCGCAACTGCACCCGCAGCACCCGCTAAGGTGTACTTCACCAACCTGCGCACGCATGCTCGCGAGAGCCAGCTCGACAAGCTCAAGCGCCTCATCCGTCACGCCGGTATCGAGCAGATCGACTTTGAGAACAAGTTCGTCGCCATCAAGATTCACTTTGGCGAGCTGGGCAACCTGAGCTTTTTGCGCCCCAACTACGCCCGCGCCGTCGCGGATGTCGTCAAGGAGCTGGGCGGCAAGCCCTTCCTCACCGACTGCAACACGCTCTACGTCGGTAGCCGCAAAAATGCGCTCGAGCACATCGACACCGCCTACCAGAACGGCTTTACCCCGTATGCCACGGGCTGCCAGATCATCATCGCCGACGGCCTCAAGGGTACCGACGAGGCGCTCGTCCCGGTCGAGGGTGGCGAGTACGTGCGCGAGGCCAAGATCGGTCAGGCGCTCATGGATGCCGATATCGTGATCAGCCTCACCCACTTTAAGGGACATGAGCAGGCCGGCTTTGGCGGTGCCATGAAGAACCTGGGCATGGGAGGTGGCAGCCGTGCCGGCAAGATGGAGCAGCATGCCGCCGGCAAGCCGAACGTCGCGACCGAGCACTGCATTGGCTGCCGTGCCTGCGAAAAGATCTGCGCGCACAACGCTATCTCGTTCGACGATACCCGTGAGCGCGAGCTTGCCAGCGGCGCTACTCGCACGGTGCACGTGGCCGCCATCGACCACGATCGCTGCGTGGGCTGCGGCCGCTGCATCGGCGTGTGCAACCAGGACGCCATCAAGCCCGGCTATGAAGCCGCGGCCGACGTGCTCAACTGCAAGATCGCCGAGTACACCAAGGCCGTCGTCGACGGCCGCCCGAACTTCCATATCTCGCTTGCCATGGATATCAGCCCCAACTGCGATTGCCATCCCGAAAACGACACGCCTATCGTCAACGACATCGGCATGTTCGCGAGCTTCGACCCGGTCGCCATCGACCAGGCCTGCGCCGATGCCGTCATGGCATCCGAGCCGCTGCCCAACACCGAGCTCACCGATAGCGCGGCCAAGATGGAGCACAACCACGAGCACCTGGAGGGCGAGCAGGCGCGCGACCCCTTCTGCATCACGCATCCCGACACCGACTGGCGCGCGTGCATCGCGCACGCCGAAAAAATCGGCCTGGGCACGAGCGAGTACGAGCTCATCGAGGTCAAGTAGCGCCTAGCTATTGGACAAAACAAGCGCATTTGTAGCGCAACGTTAGCAAAAGCCGCCCGTGAGCACAGCGCCCGCGGGCGGCTTTTCGGAAGTGCGGTGAAAAATCGAATACCGCCGACCACAAACCGTTTTTTGGCAACAAAACCCCTGATAAATTGTTGGTAAAACTGTGGTCTGGTTGAGCTTCCCGCGATTTTCCCCGCACTTCCGAAAATAGGGGGGTCAGATAAAGCCCCAGACGTTGCTTTTTGCCTAAAAATACTCGTCGAGGAAGTTGTTGACTGTGCTCCAGTAGAGCTCGGGGTCAACTTGCGCACTCTTGGCGTGGGCGGCGCCATGGATGGTGAGCTTTTGCTTGACCTTGCTGGCGCACGCCTCGTAGTTTTGGTCGAGCATGCTGTACGGCACAAAGGTGTCCTGGTCGCCGTGGATAAACAGCATGGGAACCGTCGCGTGTTTGAGTTGCTCCACACTGCTCGCCTTATGAAAGTCGTAGCCCGCGCGCACGTTGCATACCAAGTTTGCTACATCGAGCAAGGGAAAGCTGGGCAGGCCGAACACGTCCTTGAGCTGCAGGGAAAACTCGTCCCAAACACTCGTATAGCCGCAGTCTTCGATAATGCATTTTACGTTTGCGGGCAGAGATTCCCCCGCGACGTTCATGGCGGTTGCCGCACCCATCGACTCGCCAAAGACCAGGATGCGCGCCTCGGGGTCAGCCTGAACGATTTGCTCGATCCATGCGACGATGTCGAGGCGCTCGGGCCAGCCCATGCCGATATAGTCGCCGCCGGAGCGCTCGTGGGCGCGGGCGGCGGGTGCGAGTACGTTCATGCCGCGGTCGTGGAATCGCTTGACGTATCGGGCCATACCGATGGGCTCGTTGGTATATCCATGCAGGCAGACGGCGTAGTCGTGCGTGCTCTCCGAAGCAGCAAAATACCAAGCGGCAAGCTCGGTTCCGTCATCTGCGGTGAGGCTGCTGCTCTCGCGATTCTCTTTAAACCACGCCCGCGCCTCGCCCTCCTCGGCGTCCATCTGCTCGCCCTTTTCGGCGTCCTTGCCATCCTGCATCATCTTCATGGTGTACGGCGCTTGGGGGTTCAGGGCAAAGTCAAACAAAAAGTTGCCGGCAAATCCGAGCGGCGCAACGACAGCCACTAGCGCAACGATGCCGGCTATCTTGAGCTTTAGATGGGAACGTGCGTTTTGAGCCATGCAGTACTTTCCTATAAGATGTTAATACATCAACATTTAATGCAAGCGCATTATGGACGTTCGCCGTTGATGCGTCAACAGGCAAAGAATGGGTAAACAAAGGGTCACGTATGGTGCAAATTTCGCACGTACCCAGACGCTTTGATATAGTGTTGAGAACTCTTTACGTTGGAGGATGTAACCGGCATGTCCGATTCGAGCGACAGTTCTAAGCCGCGACCCAAGACCGCGGCCGTTCCACACTACACGGTGGGCGAGGAGATCATGAACTCCGTCACCCATGGTGTCGGCTGCCTGCTGGGTATCGCCGGCCTGGTGCTCCTGATCGTATTCGCTGCCCTGCGCGGCGGAGGCCCGGCCCACATGGCCGCGGCGATTGTCTATGGCGTCAGCATTATTCTCGAATATCTGGCCTCCACGCTCTATCACGCGATTCAGCCCGCGGGCGCCAAGCGCGTGTTCCGCATTATCGACCACAGCTGCATCTACTTGCTCATAGCCGGCAGCTATACGCCGTTTTGCCTCATCACGCTCGCAAACGACGGCGGCCCTATGCTGTTCTTTGCCGTGTGGGCCATTGCCATCATCGGCATCGCACTCGAGTGCTTTATGCGCGAGCGTCAACCGCACTGGGTAAGCGGCTTGGTCTACCTGCTGATGGGTTGGCTCGTCGTCTTTAAGCTGCCCGAGCTCGTGGCGCTGTTGAACCCCGTCGCGCTTGCCCTGCTCGCCGTCGGCGGCGTGTGCTACACCGTGGGCGTGCCGTTCTATATCGCCAAAAACGTGCGCTATCTGCACAGTGTGTTTCACTTGTGGGTGCTCGCCGGCAGTATCTTCCAGTTCATGGCGGTGATCCTCTTCGTAATCTAGCGACCGCGCCCACGGCCCCGCTCGCACGGGTGACTGGCGCAATTGCCGTATCCGCGATCAACGTTTTAACCTAACGTCCCGAATCTTGGAGGTTCGAGAAACTCCCGATGGACATAACCATCTCCCTTATTACCACGCTCGTTTTGACCCTCATCAACGGCTACTTCTCTATGTCCGAGATGGCTCTCACCACGGCTAAGCGCGCCGTGTTGGAGCACGATGCCGAGGAGGGCGATAAGCGCGCCGAGCTCGCCGTCCAGCTCGCCGCCGACTCCGATCAGCTGCTCGCCACCATCCAGGTCGCCATCACGCTCGTGGGCTTTGCCTCATCCGCCGTCGCCTCGACGAGCCTGTCCGACCCGCTTGCCACATGGCTCATGAGCTTTGGCATCGCGCCGCTTTCCGCCATCGCGCGCGGCCTGGCGCCGGTCATCATCACCGTCGCCGTCGCCTTTGTGTCCATCGTGATCGGCGAGCTCGTGCCCAAACGCATCGGCCTCGCTAACGCCGAGGGCGTATCCAAGCAGGTCGTGGGGCCGCTTTCCGTGTTCCAAAAGATCGCCCGCCCGCTCGTGTGGCTGACCGGTGCCTGCTCCGATGGCCTGGCCCGCATCCTGCGCATCAAGAGCGCCGACGACCGCCAAAACGTCTCGGAGGAAGAGATCAAGTACATGGTCTCGGAGCAGGACGACCTGCTCGACGAGGAAAAGCGCATGATCCACGAGATCTTCGACCTGGGCGACACTGTTGCCCGCGAGGTCATGGTCCCGCGCGTGGACACCACCATGTGCGAGGACGACGAGACGGTCGCCGACGTGCTGTCCACCATGCGCCAGACCGGCTTCAGCCGCATCCCCGTCTATCACGAGGACCCCGACAATGTCGCGGGCATTGCGCACATCAAGGACCTGATCCAGCCCGCGCTCGACGGCAAGGGCGACCAGCCCATCGCCGGCTTTTTGCGCGACGCCACCTTTGTGCCCGATACCAAGGACATCCTGCCGCTGCTGTCCGAGATGCAGACCTCGCACGACCAGATCGTGGTCGTCGTGGACGAGTACGGCGGCACGGCCGGCATCATCACCATCGAGGACATCGTCGAGGAGATCGTCGGCGAAATCGAGGACGAGTTCGACCCCGACAACAAGTACCTCACGCGTCTTTCGCGTCGCGAGTGGCTCGTCGATGGGCGTTTTTCGTGCGATGACGCGATTGAGCTTGGTTGGCCGCTCGAGGAAAGCGATGATTATGAGACCATCGCCGGCTGGATTTTGGAGCTTTGCGACTCGGTGCCCGACATCGGAGAGGTGTTTGAGGTCGCAGGGTACAAGTTCAAGGTACAGTCGATGCGTGGCCAGCGCATCTCGCTCATTCGCGTGATCGCTCCGGCCGAAACCGATAAGAAGGATTCCGAGTCTTCGGCAGAGAAGCCGGCGGCGTCGGGCGCGGGTTCTGCGGACCCGCACGACGGCGACGAGTAGGGCAAGGAAGAGTAGGGGAGAGTTATGGCAGGCCTGTTCAACATCCTTAAGGTCACCGTCAGCGAGGACAAGATTTGCGCGCACGTGCTGGTGAACCCCGGCATGCCGCTCATGACCTCGGAGGATATCGAGGCTACGGCGCGCGTGTACTACCTGGTGCCCGCGATTGCCAAGCACCTGTGCCTGGGCGATTCGGGTCGTGAGTTCCAGGACTGCATGGGCCAGACCGAGCTTTGCCACCTGCTGGAGCACGTGACGGTCGAGCTCATGAACGAGACCGGGCTTGCCGGCAGCATCTCGTGCGGTCGCACGCGCGTGAGCGAGCATGACGAGCGTGTCTTTGAGGTTGAGCTTTCGTGTCCCGATGACGCGTTGGCCATCGGCGCGCTGTCGTCGGCGACCTTTATGATGGATTGGGCGTACCTGCACGCCGACCAGCCGGCCCCCGACGTGAAGGGCACGGTCGCGGGCCTGCGCAACCTGGTGCTGGGCATGCGTGCCGAGGCCGAGGGCAAGGACCCGCACGAGGCCGTTGCCGCTGCGAACGGCGAGGACGTGGCCGAGGATGCGCCCGAGGGCGACGCTCCTGCCGACGCCGACACTGAGCCCGTTGCCGAGGCACCTGCCGAGCCCGAGCCTGCGGAGCCCCAAGACGTCCCGAGCTTTGACGACGAGCCGCAGATGCCAATCGATACCGAGG
Organism: Collinsella sp.; assembly: GCA_036313175.1. Lineage (GTDB taxonomy): Bacteria > Actinomycetota > Coriobacteriia > Coriobacteriales > Coriobacteriaceae > Collinsella. The sequence continues at coordinate 20,370 of JAXJMO010000024.1, forward strand.
GTGCGGTCGCCGAGAACCACGAGACCCCCGCGGCCGTCTTTGGCGGTGCGGCAACGGCCCCGTCCGGCTCGGCGCACGAGGGCAACCTGCCGCTCGTCGATGGCGCCGGCGAGAACCCGGCCGCCACGGTCGCCATGCCGGCTATGCCGCAGGAGTAGGCTCACTCGCTTATCACCATCATGTACCTGCGCTTTTACCGTACGCAGATGAGCGCGACGGCAAGTGTTGCGCTGCGGGTATAATGGACAGCATTCAAACGGTGGGCATCGAGGTGCCCGCAGGAGAGGAATGATCATGGGAAAGACTTTCAGCTTTGTCTCCGGTGCGCTCTTTGGTGCTGCCGCCGGCGCTATCATCGGCGTTGCTCTGGCCCCGCGCTCGGGTGCCGAGACCCGCGCCATGGCCGCCGATATCGCCAACGACGCCTGGGACAACATGCGTGACATCTACGAGCACAGTGCCGAGGAAGCTCGTGCCGCGGTCAACGACTTTGGTCCGATGGTCGACGCCAAGACCGATGACCTGCGCGCCAAGGTCGACCTGGCCCGCGAGCGCATGGACCAGCTTCGCGAGCAGCTCAACGACGCCATCTCGGGCGGCAACGTGACGCCCGCTGCCGACGTCGTGGTCGAGAACGTCACCGAGGCCGGCACCGAGGCCACGGAGTCCTCGACCGAGGCATAATGCGCGCAGGGGATTTTGTCGGCGTCAAGGTTTATCGTAAGCCTGCCGAAGACAAGCGCACCAAAAAGGACGGCACGCCGCGCAGCCCTAAAAAGCTCGGCAAGATTCACTTTCCCGTCTTTACCCCGGGCGGTACGCGCGTGGTGGGCTTTATGGTTCGCCAGTCCGATATCGCGGGCATGATCGAGCGCCCCGACCGGTTTGTGGCGCTCGATGCCATCGGCGTCTATGAGGGTGCTGTCGCGGTCGACGACGTCAAGGGCACCTACGATGCCGCCGCGGCCAAGCGCCTCGATATTAACCTGGACGATTGCATCATCTGGGTTGGCATGGACGTGCGCACGGAATCGGGCGATGTCGTGGGCTATTGCTCGGACGTTGAGTTCAAGCCACGCTCGGGCATCGTGCAGGCATTCTATGTGACCGCCGGTGCTGCTTCGAGTGTTTTGGTTGGTGACACGCAGGTGCCGCCGACGATGCTGCGCGGCTATGCGGACGGCGCGATGATTGTTTCGGACGAGGTCAAGTCGCTCGGGTATTCGGGCGGCGCCGCCGCAAAGGCTGCCGAGGCAAGCGTCGTGGTGGGCGATAAGGTCAAGAAGGGCGCCAAGGTGCTCGATGACAAGGGGTCGGTTGCCGTGGACAAAGGCAGTCGCGCACTGGGCAAGCAGCTCGGCAAGACGCGCGGCATGTTCAAGGCCTTTAAGGACGAATACCAAAAGGCGAGCGGAGGCTCGTCAAAAGCTACAAAATAGCGACGTACCAAATGATGGGAGGCAAGCCGGAGACCTGTTGCTCCGGCTTGCTGTGTTTATGGGGGAGGGCACATGCGCCAAAACGGATCCAACTTAAACGGGCGTTCGGGTACGCGTCCGACGGCGCGCCGCGACCTGGGGCAGCTGCCCAGCGGTCAGCGCAAGCGTCACCGTAAGCCCGGCGCGATGTACCTCAACCATAGCCGCGGGTTTAGCGACCGCAGTGCGCGCATCGGCAACAGCCGTACGCCCCGTCGTTCGTCTCGCCTGCCCTACGCACTCATCGCCGTGGGCTGTGCGCTCGTGCTGTTTATCGCTGCCGTCGTGGGCTACGTCAACCGCAGCGTGGACGTGGAGCTCAACGGCCAGAAGACCGCGGTGCGCGTGGGCTCTACGCTGCAGAATCTCATCGACGACCAGGAGTTGACTGACACCTACGACGCAGGCGACCTGCTGGCCGTCGATGACAGCGTACTCAAGCGCCACGGGGGCGAAAAGCTGTCGGTGAAGGTCGACGGCAAGCGCGTGAAGCAGGGCAAATGGGATAGCCGCGAACTTGAGGGCGGCGAGAAGGTGACGGTCAAGGATGGCCGTAACACCTACGAGAAGCACGAGGTTCAGGCTACGGTTATCGAGCCCAAGCTCAAGGTCGAGGGTACGGGCGCTATCGAGTATGTGCAGACGTGGGGTGTCCAGGGCCGCTCCGAGGTGTGGGTTGGTGAGCAGTCGGGCAAGACGCAAGACCGCGGCGAGGTTGTGCCCGCCACCGATTGCATTGTTGCGTGCGCCAGCGTGGCGCCCAAGGGCAACAAAAAGTACGTGGCGCTGACGTTTGACGAGGGTCCGAGCGGCGCTACCAAGCAGATCTTGCAGGTGCTCAAGGAAAAGGGCGTCACCGCGACGTTCTTCCTTTCGGGCGATGCGGCCGAGGCCTCGCCTGCCACGGCCAAGGCGATTGTCGATGCCGGGTGCGAGATCGGATCCAACAGCTACAGCGACGATTCGCTCAAGGATCAGGACCGTGAGGCGGTACGCGAACAGATCACGAAAGGCACCGATGCGATTAAGTCGGCGACCGGCGTGAAGACGATGCTGCTGCGTGCCCCCTACGCTGCCTTTGACGAGCAAAACTGGATTGATGCGATGGACCTGGTCTCCGCCGTGGTCTCGTGGAATATCGACTCGGGCGACTGGCTGCTCAACGGTGCCGGCGAGCAGGTCTCGACGGTGCTCGATTCGGTGACGCCGGGCAATATCGTGCTGCTCACCGATAGAGACGAATGCGCCGAGCAGACACTCGAGGCGCTGCCGCAGATTATCGACGGCCTCATTGCCGACGGCTACAAGATCGTGACGCTCAGCGACCTGGTCAAGACGGACACGTCGCTGAGCAAAAAGCTCACCTCGCTGACGAAGGTCACCATGCCCAAGGACGCCGTGTTCCCCCAACTTGCCGAGGACGACGACACCACAGAGTAGTCATTGGGTAGTCGTTTAAGAACGTCCCCAACGGCTATGTCACGGATGCGTCAGCGTTTGGTATGCCTGCAATGTGCAGCGCATAAATTCGATGCCGCAGGGCGATGCTGATGCTATAGTTACTGCGGTTAATGAGGGTCAAGAGAAAGGTTACAGGTGAAATCCAAACCTCGACCATACAGTCGATGACCCCGTGCAGGTGCTTTTTGCGCATGCACGGGGTGTAAGCGTCGAGCGGCGTGCCGCCCGCGCATGCGTATACATATCCAGAAGCCCCCGGACGCCGCACGCGCGGCCGCGTCCGGGGGAATAATGATGGGGAGCACCATTGAATTATCTGAGTGAGATGCTCAAATTGCCGGTCTTGGACGTCGACGGCGAAAAGCTCGGCGTGGTCAACGATTTTGGCATTGCTACCGGCGAAGTTTTTCCGCACGTGACGTCGCTCGCGTTCCGCGGCCCCGGCAAGACGCCGTTTATGATCAGCTGGCGCAAATGGGTCGATCGTATCGACGAGACGGGTGTACACCTTAAGACGTCGGCCACCGAAATCCGTTTTTCGTACCTGCAGCCGACCGAACTCTTGCTTGCCCGCGACGTGCTCAACAAGCAGATCGTCGACACGCAGGGCATGAAGGTCGTGCGTGTAAACGACATCAAGTTTTCCATGTCGGGCGAAAATCAGCTGCGTCTGCTGGGCGCCGAGGTCGGTGCCCGCGGTCTGCTACGCGCCATCAGCCCCGCGCTCGAGCATATCGTCGAAGGCTTTATGAAGCACCTGGGCAAGCCGCTCAGTGAGGACATCATCGCTTGGTCCTACATGGACCTGCTCGACCGCTCGACCAAGAACATTCAACTCTCGGTGTCGCACAAGACGCTTGGCGAGCTGCATCCTGCCGACATCGCCGACATTATCGAGCAGCTCGACCCGCGCCTACGTGCGCAGGTGTTTGCGCAGCTCGATACTGCCCAGGCCGCCGAGGCCATCTCGGAGTTCGATGACGACGAGCTTATGACCGAGATGCTCGAGGGCCTGTCCGACACGGACGCATCGTCGATGCTGGCCATGATGGACCCGGACGATGCAGCTGACCTGATCGACGAGCTCGATTACGAGAAGGCCGAGAAGCTCCTGCGCCTGATGGGCGTCAAGGAGGAGAAGGCGATTCGTAACCTGCTGGGGTATGAGGACAACACCGCCGGCCGCATCATGACCTCGGAGTTTGTCTCCCTGCCCGCCACGGCAACGGTCGGTGACGCCATCGAGGCGATTCGCGAGCTCGACGAGGACTTCGAGAGCGTCTACTACGTCTATACCGAGGATCCGAGCGGCATGCTGACGGGCGTGCTTTCGCTGCGCACGCTGATCGTAGCTGACCGCGATGCCACGCTGGGACAGCTGGCCTATCGCGACCTGGTCTATGTGTCGCCCGACGAGGACCAGGAAGACGTGACGGACGAGATGACCAAGTACGACCTGGTTGCCATCCCTGTCTGCGACGAGAACCGCCACATCCTAGGTATCGTGACCTTCGATGACGCCATGGACGTTATCGCCGAGGAGCACCAGGAGGACCTGCAGATCGCCGGTGTCGGCTCGGGCGATAGCGCGTCGGACGACTCGACGAACGTGCTCAGCTGGTTTGTGCATCGCCAGTACTGGGTTGTCGTGTGGGGCATTGCCTCGTGCATCATGGCAACGGTGCTGGGGACGGCGCTCGGCTCCGCGCATCTGGTGGTGTTCCCCATGTGCGCCATGCCACTCGTGCTGCTGGCGGCCTCGCGCATGGTGTCGTTCGTCAAGAACTACTTCCTGGAGTATGACGGTCACGACGACGAGCCCAAGCCGTATCTGGGGTTCTTCTTCCAGAGCACGGGCATGGGCCTGATTCTGTCACTCGTGACCTACCTGTGCGCCCAGCTGGTGCGCACCGCTGCGTTCCCCGATGCGCCCATGTTTGAGGAGCAACTCTTTACCGGGTGCTTTAATATCGCTGCCATCATTTGCCTAGTTGGCAACATGAGCGCCGTGATTTACCTGATGGTGCTGTTCTGGCGTGACGAGCATGACCTCAACACGTCGGGCACCGCCATGAACGTTGTTGCCGTCATGATCTCGTGCGTGGCGTACTGCGCCGCTGCGGTGCTGCTCGCCATGTCGGTCATGGGCTAGGTGGTCGCGTGCAAAATACCAAGCAAAAGTCGGGCACCAAGCAAAAGTCGGGCACCAAGCAAAAGTTGACCATCGCGGCCATCTTTGGCGCTATGGGTCCCGGTCTGTTGGCGGCGCTTTCGGGCAATGACGCCGGCGGCATTGCAACGTATTCCAGCGCGGGCGCCAGCTATGGCTACAAGATGCTCTGGATGCTTCCCGTCATGACTGTGCTGCTCATCGTGACGCAGGAGACCGCGGCGCGCTGCGGCTGCGTCACGGGCAAGGGCCTGGCATCGCTCATTCGCGAGCGCTTTGGCGTGCGCAAGAGTGTACTTGCTATGGCGGCGCTGTTGATCGCCAACACGGCTGTGACCATTTCGGAGTTCGCGGGCATCGCCAGCGGCCTTGCTCTCTTTGGCGTGCCGGCGAGCATCTCGGTGCCGTTGGTAGCGCTGCTGGTGTGGATGCTTACCATGTCGGGTAGTTTCCAGCGCATCGAGAAGATTCTGCTGCTGGTGAGCTGCGTGTTCGTGACCTATATTGTCGCCGCGTTTATGGCTGGCCCCAACTGGGGTGAGGTCGCGGTCGACCTGGTCGTGCCTAACATTCAAAATGACCCCAGCTACGTGTCGCTCGTGGTCGCAACGATCGGTACCACCATCGCGCCGTGGATGATTTTCTTGGCGCAGAACAACGTGGTCGACAAGAACGCGGGCGAGGACGATATCGTGCTGCAGCGCATCGATACCGTGAGCGGCTCGCTTGCCGCCGATGTCATTGCCGGCTTTATTATCATCACGACCGGTACGGTGTTGTTCCCGGCGGGCATTCAGATTAGCGATGCTGCCGATGCTGCCCGTGCGCTGGAGCCTATTGCGGGTCAGTGGTCCACGGTACTGTTTGCCTCGGGCCTGGTCGCGGCGAGCTTCTTGGCTGCCTGCGTGCTGCCGGGCGTTACGTCGAGCGCTATCTGCGAGGCATTTGGCTGGGAGCGCGGTGCCGACCGCAGCTGGGACGAGGCCCCGGTCTATCGCGGCATCATTACGGCCATCATCGGTATCTCTGCCGTGCTGGTGCTTATGCCCGGCGTCGATCTGTTCCAGATTATGATGACCTCGCAGGTCATCAATGGCGTGCTACTGCCCGTGGTTCTGGTGTTCCAGGTGGTTATTGCCGCTGACCGTCACATTATGGGCACTAACCGCAACGGCCGCGTGTGGAATGTGCTCACTTGGGCGACTATCGGTGTGATTACGGTGCTCACGGTCGTCATGTTTGTTCTGCAGGCGATGGGTTACAGCGCTTAGCGCCTCTTTTGGACTCCAAACAGGCCGCAGCGATGGGCTACGGCCTGTTTTTGTCTGCTATAGGGTGTTAGTTATATGGCAGTGGGCAATAAATGCCAAATATGAGTACTGTTGCTAAGTGAATAGCATTTACATTCAAGAAGATAATAAACATAACCTATAGTATGTTCATTAAAATTGGCTCCAATACGCCTTAAACCAGTCAGGTTGGCTGTCTTAGGGGGTTGTAGGGGGTAGCGCGCAGAGATGTGGTGTAAGAGGCGGGGCATGCCCCGCCTCTTCTCTTTCTTGAAAGGGAGGGGACACC
>JAXJMO010000025.1:0-23206 GCA_036313175.1 Collinsella sp.
GAGGAGCGAGGTCGAGGCGGCCGCCGAGACGCGCGACGACCTCCTCGCCGAGTACAGGGCCGCCGTCGCGGCGGGCCCCCTCTCGGCGGAGGTCGAGGCGCTCCAGTCGATCAAGGGGTGCGGCTTCGCGCTCGCCGCCGCCTTCGCGTCCGAGGTCGGCGACTTCTCGAGGTTCCGCTCCGGCAGGCAGGTGACGGCCTACTTCGGCCTCGCCCCGAAGCAGAGGTCGAGCGCGGACTCCGTGCGCCTCGGCGGGATCAGCGGGGCCGGCAACGCCCTCGTCAGGAGGCTGGCCGTCGAGGGGTCCTGGAGCTACGCCCAGGCCGGCCACCAACCGAAGCTGATGCCCAAGGGCAGCGGCGTCCCGCTCGAGGCGAGGATGCACGGGAGGAAGGGTTCCGAGCGCCTGCTCCGGCGCCGCGAGGAGATGCTCGAGAGGGGCATGCCCCAGGCGAAGGCGAACGCCGCCACCGCCGCCGAGCTCGTGAGGTGGCCGTGGGCCCTCGGCGCGATGTGCCGGGAGGCAACCGAATAGACATAGCCCCCGTCCCGGCGAGCCGGGCAGCCTTCGGGGACACCCCCGCTTTCGCTGGGCGCGCGGCAGCGGCCGCATGCGCGTAGTCAGACTTGGGGAGCCCCGCCGAAGGAGAGGATTGCGGGCCGCCGGAGCGGTATCCGCGGATATGAGACTGAGCCGAGGGCGTCGACGACATGCCGGGGGCGGACCGGGACGGGTTCAACGGCAGGCCCCGCCGACCGATTGCAAGCGGTCGGCGGGGCCATTGTGGCTCTTGACAGCGGATTGGGTCATATGAGCGAAAACGCCCCTAAGCGAGCAAGGTGACGTGAAAGAGGAGGGCATAGGCCTTCTGGCCATGCCCGACGATTGAAAGGCAGATTGCCGCTTAGGGGCGTTTGCAGCGTCGACTGGTTACGCGGTTTGGTAAAACCGCGTAACTAACAAACCTGGGTTTTGCCGATCATGATGTTGAGGATCTCGACGTCGGTGTCCTTCATGCCCACGCGGCCTACGTAGCCCATACTGGCGATCGTCTGCTCAACGGTATCTTGGATCAGGCCCTCGCCGGCGCGGAAGCCGCGGCCTTGCATGGCCATATCGTGGCCCAGAATCGCCGCATCGACGCCAGCCGAGATCTTGGCGGCACAGCTCGCCTTGGCGCCGTCGCACACGATGCCGCCCACGTTGCCAAGCGTATTCGAGACCGTCGCGCCAATCTGTTCGCGCGTGCCACCGCACAGCCAGGTAATCGCAGCGCCGGCGCCGCACGCAGCGCAAATAGCACCGCAAAACGCCGAGAGCGCACCAATATAGCTCTTGATATGCACGGCGATAAGATCGGACAGCATCACGGCGCGCACCAGGCGCTCGTGGTCGCAACGCAGGTACTCGGCATACTCCATGACGGGCAATGCGCAGGTAATGCCCTGATTGCCCGAGCCGCACACAATGGCGACCGGCAGCGCGCAACCGTTCATGCGGGCGTCGGACCCGGCGGCCGCACGGGCACGGGCGCGGCAGGCGACGTCATCGGCACGAGCACCCAGCAGCGTACGGCCCACCTCGGCGCCCCAAGCGTGCGCGAGACCCTCGGCACTGATCGCGCCATTCAGCTCAATCTGACGCTCAACGGCAGCGCGAGCGTCCTCAATGTCACCGTCCTCGATAAAGTCGATGATGGTCTCGATCGACATGGGCGTGTCGGCGTTATCTGCCGCACGCTCGGCCACCACGCGCTCGGCGCAGGCGGCGCACTCCCCCGCCGACTTACCGCATACCGGAATACCGTCGAGCGTATGGCACGTGACATTAGTGTGGTGATCGGTAATCTCGACGACCGCGGTATGGCCCCCGGCCGTCGCAGTCACCTTGATGTAGAGGTTGGGCACACCCTCGACAAGCGACACATCGCAGTAGCCGGCGTCGGCGAGGAGCTCGGACACGCGCGCACGGTCTTTATCGTCAACGCTCTCGAGCACCTCGAGAGCGCTCTTGGCGTCGCCGCCCACGGCACCCAGCACGGCCGCAGCCTCAATACCATGCATTCCGCCCGAATTGGGCACGGTCACGCTCTTAACGTTCTTGATGATGTTGCCCGAGCAGGCAACGTCCATGTGATCGGGTTCGCAACCGAGCGTCTGGCTCGCCAGCGCCGCTGCATAGGCAACGGCAATGGGCTCGGTGCAGCCGAGTGCACAGACAAGTTCGCGGTTCAAAACATCGCAAAACGCGGCATCACGGATGGAATCGGTAGGCATAGGTATCTCCTGCTTGCATAACGGGCTGGGCTCTCAAAAAAGTTAGCTCCTTTATTTGATAACAATGCATCAAAAACCGCAACCATGGTTCCGGCAGACGGCGCTCAAGCGCAAACTGACGACATTCATTCACGAGAAGCCAGTCTTGTTGCCTGCTAAAGCGTTTGACCAAAAAAACGCTCGAGCGTTTACGCAAAAGTCGCGCTATCATGCAGTCGAACGCGGTAAACACCTTTAGCATTTGCGCCGCACAGACCAGAGAGGAACCATCCATGAAGATCGGTATCGGTAACGACCACGCCGCCGTCGAGCTCAAGAACATCATTTCCGAGCACCTGAAGGAGCGCGGCTGCGAGGTCGTGAACTTTGGCACCGACACCTCCGAGAGCTTTGACTACCCCATCGCCGGCTACAAGGTGGGTAAGGCCGTTGCCAACGGCGACGTCGATCTAGGCATCCTGATCTGTGGCACCGGCGTCGGTATCAGCCTGGCTGCCAACAAGGTCGAGGGCGTACGCGCCGTCGTGTGCTCCGAGCCCTTCAGCGCCAAGCTCTCCCGCATGCACAACAATACCAACGTGCTCGCTTTTGGCGCCCGCGTCGTGGGCTCCGAGCTCGCCAAGATGATCGTCGACGAGTGGCTCGACGCCGAGTTTGAGGGTGGTCGTCACGAGCGTCGCGTTAACCTCCTCAACGAGATCGATCACACGCGCGCCCTTAAGATCGTCGAGGAAGCCTAAACTATTCAGTGCCACAAGCTAACAGCAGGGGCCCGCTCGGAACACATGTCCGAGCGGGCCCCTGCATAGATTTTGGAATAAAAGGGCGCCGCGGATGGAGTTCCGCGGCGCCCAAGCCACACGCTAACAGCTTTAAGGAGTCAAAGCTGGTTTAGCCAAAGAAGCGCTTGATCTCAATCTCGGCGTTCTCCAGGCAGTCGGAGCCGTGGATCACGTTGGCGTTGACATCGACGGCAAAGTCGCCGCGGATGGTACCAGGAGCAGCCTCAAGCGGGTTGGTAGCGCCCATGAGGGTGCGCATCTTAGCAACAGCGGAGAGACCGGAAACGACCATCTTGACGACCGGACCGCTCGTCATAAAGTCGCAGAGACCGCCAAAGAAGGGCTTGTCGGCCAGATGGGCGTAGTGCTCCTCGACGGTAGCGCGTTCGAGCGTGGTCATCTCCATGCGCTCGATGACAAGGCCGCTGCGCTCAATGCGAGCAACGATCTCGCCGATCTTGCGGTCGCGCACGGCGTCGGGCTTAATCATGATGAAGGTCTTCTCGATAGCCATAAAAGTAGCCTTTCAAGTAGGTTCGCGCGTGCCCAAGTCCCATTCCGGCACCCGCCTGGACTGCATCGTAACAGAGTTTTAGCTGCAGTTAAACAAAAAGCTGTTTATTGAAACGTTGCAATTTATTAAAACGCTCCATATGTGTCACTTCTGTTTCGAAGCCCGATTAGAGTACCATCCGACCGCCCATCAACCGCATCGAACCGAGCGGACGGTCGGTTGTCGCCCGTGAACGCACCCCCTTCACAACCTGCCCAAAGGTCCTACAGAAGTTCTCGACAAGCCCCTCCCCCATAGCAACAAAATACGGACGCCCACAACAGCAGACGCCCGTAAAGCAAAAACGATTCCTCAATAAATGGCCAAAACCGCTTCAGCCAAACCCTTACTTTGCCCCGTGACCCATCTCGACGACCTTGGTCAGCGATCCAAACACGCCCTCATCGGCCACGAGCTGCGCCTCGGCACGCTGCAGCTGCACGGCAACGGCGGCAGGGGCGGTACCGCCCTCGGTCGTGCGCGCGGCGACAATCGACGGGATGTCGAGCGCCTCGGTAATGTCGCGCTCAAAGAGCGGGCTTGCCTCCTGGAACACCTCAAACGGCAGGTCTTCAAGATTGCAGCCGCGCTTCTCGCACATCAGGACCAGATGGCCCACCACGGCGTGTGCCTCGCGGAACGGCAGGCCACGCTTAGCCAGGTAATCGGCAACATCGGTAGCGGCAAGGTGTCCCACGCCACACTCGCGCGCCATGGCATCCTCGTTGACGGTCCAGGTCGAAATCATTCCGGCCATAACGGACAGGCACTGCATGAGCGTGTGAGCGGTATCAAGAGCGCCCTCCTTGTCCTCCTGCAAATCCTTGTTATAAGCAAGGGGCAGGCCCTTCATGGTCACGAGTAGCTGCACCAGGTTGCCATAGACTCGGCCACTCTTGCCGCGGATAAGCTCGGCAAAGTCGGGGTTCTTCTTCTGCGGCATGATAGACGAGCCGGTGGAGTAGGAGTCTGAGAGCGTGATAAAGCCAAATTCGGAGCTCGACCACAGCACGATCTCCTCGGAAAGACGCGACAGGTGCATGGCCATGACGGAGCCGGCATAATGCAGATCGAGCAGGAAATCACGGTCGGAAACCGCATCGAGCGAGTTGGGAATCACACCCGCAAAGCCAAGTTCGGCAGCCGTCATCTGACGATCGAGCGGATAGCTCGTACCGGCAAGCGCGGCAGCGCCCAGCGGGCAGTTGTCGGCGGCATCAAAGGCGGCCTTCAAGCGTGTAAAGTCGCGCGCGAACATCCAGGAATACGCCAGCAGATGATGCGACAGCAGCACGGGCTGAGCATGCTGCATGTGCGTGTAGCCCGGCAGAATCACCTTGTCGTACTTCTTGGCCGCATCCACCAGCACATGGCGCAGCTCAAGATTGGCCTCCATGAGCTCCTTGGCCAGCGCCTTGACGCCCAGACGCGTATCAGTCGCCACCTGGTCGTTGCGCGAACGCCCGGTATGCAAGCGCTTACCGGCCTCGCCGATGCGGCGCGTCAACTCGCTCTCGACGGACATATGAATGTCCTCATCGTTGATATCGAAGGTGAAGTTGCCGGCATCGATATCCTGTTCGATTCCGGTCAGGCCCTCGGCAATCGCCTGCTCGTCCTCGGCACTGATGATGCCCTGGGCCGCCAGCATCTTGGCATGCGCCTTAGAGCCGGCGATATCCTGCTTATAGAGATGTTTATCGACCGGCAGCGACGCGCCAAACTCCTGCGTGACCTCGGCCACGCCCGCCTCAAAACGACCGCCCCAAAGAGCCATGGAACCGTCCCCTTTCTCCAAATACCAAAACAAGCGCCCTAAGCAATGCGCCATGTCGCTAAAGCGATTTTTCAACCGCTAGTTTTACACATTCCCCACCGTGCGCGGGGCCATGTAGCTAATTTGCAAAGAAGTGACGCACCAGGCACTTGGCGCCCAACGTCCCCCTCCGGATGTTGCCTTGCGAACCATCGATCCAGGCCTTCAGGCTCATAGGAACATCCTCGACCTTTGCAGCATCGAACTCGGGCGCGAGGGCAAGTAAGGCATGCGCGACAGCATTGAACATAATGGATACTCCTCATATATATAGGCGCAGAGCCGCCCAATTGATAGAAGGAGCCCCGCCGGACAACCCCGGCGGGGCTCGGAATCAGCCGCGGACGCGGCATCATATATGCGGGCGGAACGTAGGGGCCACCGATGTTAAGAAGTGTCAGCAAGCATAACGAAAGGTAGGGACCCCGTGCGCCCGTTTTGTATCACGCGGATGGGCCGCGCGGATACCAAGGGAAGGAGGCGCTAGGCCTGGGCGGCAGCAGAGCTGGGACCCTGGACCTTTGCCCACGTCTTGAGCGACAGCGTATCGATCTCGATAAAGCCGGCGCTGGCCTTCTCGTCAAACGTGGTGTCGCGGTCGTAGGTAGCCAGACCGTAGTCGTAGAGGCTGAAGGGGCTCTTGCGGCCGACGACATGGCAGTTGCCCTTAAAGAACTTCAGACGGACGGTGCCGGTCACGAACTTCTGGGTGTCGGCCATAAAGGCGTCGAGCGCGTTTTTGAGTGGGCTGTACCACTGGCCGTTGTACACGGCGGTGGCCCAATCCTGCTCGAGCTTAATCTTGGCCTTGAGCAGGTCGCCCTCGACGCAAATGTCCTCAAGCGCCTTGTGGGCGGTGATGAGTGTCAGGGCGCCGGGAACCTCATAGCACTCGCGGCTCTTGAGGCCCACCAGACGATCCTCGACCAGGTCCAGGCGACCAAAGCCGTTGTCGCCGGAGATCTTGTTGAGGGCGATGACGATCTCGGAGAGCTTCATCTTCTTACCGTCGACGGCGACGGGCTTGCCGGCCTCAAACTCAATCTCGGTATACGTCGGGGTGTCGGGCGTGTCCTCAGGATTCTTGGTCATAACCCAAGCGTCATCGAGCGGCTCGTTCCAGGGATCCTCCAGGTGACCGCACTCGATGGCGCGACCCCACAGGTTGTCGTCGATGGAGTAGGGGTTGTCGTTGGCACCCTCGGGAACCGGCACGTTGTGAGCATGGGCGTAGGCGACCTCGTCGGGACGGCACTTCAGGTCCCACTCGCGAACCGGGGCGATAACCTTGAGCTCGGGGTCGAGGGCCTTGACGGCAGCCTCGAAGCGGACCTGGTCGTTACCCTTGCCGGTGCAGCCGTGGGCGACGTAGGTCGCGCCAAACTCGTGGGCGACCTCAACAAGCTTCTTGGCAAGCAGCGGGCGAGACAGGGCGGAAAGCAGCGGATACTTGTTCTCGTACATGGAGTTTGCGGCGATGGCCTTGGTCAGGAACTCATCGGAGAACTCGTCGCGCAGGTCGAGCACCTGACAATCCAGAACGCCCAGGTCGAGGGCCTTCTGCTTCTTGGCATCCAGGCCGGTCTCCTCCTGGCCCACATTGCCGCAGACGCAAACGACATCGAGATTCTTCTCGTCCTGGAGCCACTTGACACATACGGATGTATCAAGACCACCAGAATATGCGAGAACGACTTTTTCCTTGCTCATGGCTGTTTCCTTTCGCCCTTGGTAGCTAGTTAGAACATCGGTCAGTTGCAAGTCATTTCGAGGTCAAAAACCGTGCAATATCAGGTTAAATAGCAAAAATCAGCACATACATGCCCTAGAAACATGCAGCAATGTCGTGCTAAAACCCAACGACCTCAAAATGACTCTGTTGAGGCAATTCGCCCCATGCGGACAGAGACGATTGTTATCGTCGTCGGGAAATTGCGCGCTGGCGTCGGATGGCATTGTCTGCAGTAGTGATGATCTTTACGAACTGCATCTGCCTCTCCTTTCACCTATCGCCGGGCGCAATTCTAATATCGTAAACGGTACCTTTTCCTCGGTAAGCGGCTCATTCGCCGTCTCCGTTTTCGATGATTGCTATATTACGATAAAGTGCTCGCTGCGCAAGCGACAAATTCAAATTTCTGAAAAGTTTTTTCATTAGTTTGTGAATTGCAGTGCAAATACGCACCATTCCTGCGAAAATACGCTCGATTACATAGCAGAGGGTCATTACGCCCGAAACAATCTGGAAACGGAAAGGCGCATTTATGCAGACTTATGAATCAGACGCTAACATCGGCAACATTAAACTCATCGCCGTCGACATGGACAAGACGCTGCTCACCGACGAGCGCGTGTTGCCGCAGGGTCTTGATGAGCGCCTGGACAAGCTCGCCGACGCCGGCATCGTATTCTGCCCCGCCAGTGGACGCCCTGCCCCCAAACTCGAGGAGATGTTCGAGGGCATCAAGAACCGCCTCGCCTTTTGTCCCGACAACGGAGCGTGCGTGATCTATCGCGGAAGCTATATCTATAAGAGTAATATCGACGTGGAGCTGTACCAGCAGGTCTTGAGCCGCGCCTCGGAGGATCCGCGCGCTGTCCCCGTCCTGTGCTGCTTCGACGAGTTCTACGTGCTTGCCCGCGACCATCAATACCACGACGAGATCAGCGTCTACTACAACACAATCAACTACGTCGACAGCTTTGAAGGCATTGATATCGAGTCCAACAAGATCTCGATCTTCTTCCCCGGCTACGACGCCGAGCCCGCGTTTCGCGAGACCTATAGCCCCGGGTTCTCGGACAAGCTCTACGTCACCAACGCCGGGCGCGAGTGGATCGACTTTATGAACCTGGGCGTCGACAAGGGCGCCGGCGTCGCGCACCTGTGCGAGCACCTGGGCATCGATATTGCCGACGCCGCTGCCGTGGGCGATACCTACAACGACATCCCCATGCTCGAGCGCGTCGGTCACAGCTTTATCGTGGACAATGCCGAGGAGCACATGAACGCACACGCTAAATGGCGCATTCCGAGCAACAACGACGGGGGCGTACTGACGCTCATCGACGCCATCTTGGCGGCTCGCTAACGCGCTCGTCGGACCTGGCCGGGTGGCATGGGTTAACTTTTCGCTCGGTCAGGTCCTGCGCAAGACGAAAGCCACATTAAGTGGCTTTCTTTGCGTGCGGAATCTACGAAAAGTTAACCCATGCCACCCGGCCAGGTCCTGCGGCGACTTGCTTGCCGCCTGGATGGCGTCTTGGCGCCTAGATACTTTGGCTGAATTTAATTGGACGAAGGACGCTCCTTGTTGATGAGGGGCGTCCTTCTGTTTTTGGTTACTTTGGAACTGTGGTTGCTTCCCTATTTGGCGTCGGCCCAGGTTATGCCGGTGCTGGCTTCGGCGATCAACGGTACGCGGAGGTCTACTACGTGCTCCATGACGTCGCGGACCATGGCGGTGAGGCGCTCGACTTCGTCGACGGGGCACTCAAAGTCCAGTTCGTCGTGTACCTGCAGAATCATGTGGGCGGCAAAGCCCTCTTCTTCCAGACGGCGGCTTACGCGGGCCATCGCGATCTTGATAATGTCTGCTGCGGTTCCCTGCATGGGGTGGTTCATGGCCGTGCGCTCGCCAAAGCCGCGGAGTTGCGGATTTTTGGCCTTGAGCTCCGGAATATGACGCCGGCGACCGTACATGGTCTCGGCGTAGCCCGTCTGCTTGGCACGCGCCACCACGTTGTCGAGGAACGTGCGCACGCCCGGGTAGGCCTCGTAGTAGCGATCGATCATGTCGCGCGCCTCGGCCATCGAGATGTGCAGCGACTGCGACAGACCGTAGGCCTGCTGACCGTACACGATGCCAAAGTTCACGGCCTTGGCGCGGCTGCGCAGGTCGGGCGTTACCTCGGACACCGGCACGCCAAACACGCGCGCGGCCGTCTCGGCATGGAAGTCCTCGCCCTCGTTGAAGGCGCGCACCAGGTGCTCGTCGCCCGAAAGATGCGCCAGCAGACGCAGCTCGATCTGCGAGTAGTCCACCGCCAAAAAGACGCTGCCCTCGCCTGCCGAAAACGCCGTCTTGACGGTACGACCCAGCTCAGAGCGCGTCGGAATGTTCTGCAGGTTCGGATCACTCGAGGACAGACGTCCCGTTGCGGTAATGGTTTGGTTATACGTGGTGTGCACGCGGCCGTCGCCTCGACGCAACGGTCCCAACGTGTCCAGATAGGTTGACTTGATCTTGGACTTCTCACGCCAGTCCAAAATCAGGCGCACGATCTCGTGGTCGCGGGCAAGATCGCTCAACACCTTGGCATTGGTCGAATAGTAACCGCGCTTGGTCTTTTTGAGACCCTTGGTCGGAAGGCCCATCACATCAAAGAGCACATGCGAAAGCTGCATGGGGCTGCCAATATTAAAGGTCTCGTCACCGGCAAGGTTGCGAATGCTTCGCTCAACCTCGGTAATCTGGGTCGCCAGACCCTCGGACAGACTGTGCAGGCGGTCGGGGTCTACGAGCATGCCCGCGCGCTCCATCTTGGCAAGCACCGGCACGAGCGGCATCTCGATGCCGTCGAACACGTTGGCGGCATTCTCACGGGCCATGCACTCGCGCAGCGGTGCGACCAGCGCCAGCGTCAAGGCCGCCGTGCGAGCGGCGGGCGCCGGAGCGTCCTCACCGGCACCCTCTGCGCCGCGCGCCGCAGGCAGCGCCATCTGCAGATACGTATCGGCCAGATATGCCTCGTCAAACTCGGAGCGGTCGGAATCCAACAGGTAAGCGGCGACCACGGTGTCGAAGATGCACGTGGAATCGACTGCCAGCGGATCCATGAGCTCGGGCTCAGAAGAATCGATGGGCGAAAGCTCGTGCAGCAGCGCCTTCGTATCCGGGCTCGCCACGCGGCCCTCCATAAACAGGCGCGCAAGCACGCCGGCGATCACACCGTGAGCGAAGTTGAAGCCATCGACTACGGCAGTGGAGGCGCTGTCGCCCTCCTCAAGCGCGAACAGGCCCTTGGACGTCGCCAACCACAGCGTGCGCGTCAATCCAAAGAGCGCGCCCTCTTCCTTGTCGTCGTCCACCACGGCGGCGACCCACTCGCCGGCATCAATCGCGCGGGAGACCTCAGCCGCAACGGCACCAAGCGCGTCGGCATCGCCGGCGGCTGCGCGAACCATAGCAGGTATCTCAAACACATTGGAGGCAGCAGCAGCCCCGCCCTCGCCGCCGATCAGCGCCAAGAAACGGTTCTGCATGGCGGTGATACCAAGTGTGCCCAGCGCCGCGGACACTTCGTCGGCAGAAAACGCCGGGAAGGACGTTTCGTCAAAGTCGAGCTCGACGGGCGCATCGGTGCGAATGGTTGCGACCTTGCGGCTCAGCAGCGCATCGTCGATGTGCGCACGCAGGTTCTCGCCCATCTTGCCCTTGACCTCGTCGGCATGCGCGATGACCTCGTCTAAGCTGCCGTACTGTGCGATGAGCGCGCTCGCCTTTTTGGGGCCGATGCCCGGTACGCCGGGAATGTTGTCCGACGTATCGCCCTTTAGACCGTAAAAATCGGGCACGAGCGCCGGCGTAATGCCGTGATACAGGTCGTCCACGCTCTCGGGCGTCATGATCGCCACGTCGGACAGGCCCTTGCGGGTCGAGACCACGTTGACGTGCTCGGTCACGAGTTGATACATGTCGCGGTCGCCGGTCACCAGCAGCATGTCACAGCCGGCCTGCTCGCCCAGGCGCGCCATAGTGCCCAGGATGTCGTCACCTTCCCAGCCCTCGGACTGCAGAATCGGCACGTTGAGCGCACCGAGCAGCTCCTTGATCATAGGGAACTGCGCATGCAGATCGGGGTCCATGGGCGGACGCTGCGCCTTATACTGTGGCAGCATCTCCATGCGCACGCGCGGCTTGCCCTTATCAAACGCCACAACAACGCCGTCGGGGTTAAAGGCATCGATCATCTTAAGAAACATGTTCAGAAAGCCAAAGATCGCGTTGGTGGGGCGACCGTCCGGCGCGTTCATGGTCGGCGGCACGGCGTGGAAGGCGCGATGCATGAGTGAGTTACCGTCGATAACGGCAAAAGTGCGGCGCTTGTCAGACATATTGAATACCTCGCTTTGGGCTGGGCACGGTTTGCTCACTCCAGTTTACACGCTCCCCGCCCCGCGACTACCGCACATCAGCCCCTGCCACCGTGAGCCCGCGCGTGATACGATGGCTCACGGTACATCAACCAGCACGATCGATCCGAAAGGAGCCTGCGTCATGGAGCGTCCCTGCGCATGGAAAAAGTACACGCCACAGCAAATCGAGGAGCTCGAGGAGCTTTGCCGCGGCTATAAGCAGTTTTTGAGTGAGAACAAGACCGAGCGCCTGTGCGTCAAGGCCGGCATCAAGATGGCCGAGAAGGCGGGATACGTCGACCTGGAGACCGTAATCGCCGAAGGCCGCGAGCTCAAGGCAGGCGACAAGGTGTACGCCGCCAACCACGGCAAGGACCTTATGCTCGTCAACCTGGGCACCGCCCCGCTCGAGCAGGGTTTTAACATCCTGGGCGCCCACGTGGACTCGCCGCGCCTGGACCTTAAGCAGAACCCCGCCTTCGAGGCCGGCGACATGGCCTATCTCGACACGCACTACTATGGCGGCGTCAAGAGCTACCACTGGGTGGCCTCCCCGCTCGCACTCGTAGGCGTCATCTGCAAAAAGGACGGCACCACCGTCGACATCAACATCGGTGACAAGGTCGACGATCCGGTCTTTACCATCTCCGATCTGCTGATCCACCTCTCGAGCGAGCAGATGGCCAAGCCCGCCAAGGACGCCGTCGATGCCGAGATCCTCGACGTGATCGTGGGCGGCCGTCCCGTCAAGTTCGATGAGGACGACAAGGACGCCCCCAAGGAGCCCGTCAAGCAGATGTTCCTGGACATCCTCAAGGAGCAGTATGACGTCGAGGAGGAGGACTTCCTCTCCGCCGAGATCGAGGTCGTGCCTGCCGGCCCCGCCCGCGACATGGGCCTCGACCGCTCCATGATTTTGGGCTATGGTCACGACGACCGCGTCTGCGCTTACCCCTCCATGCTCGCCCAGATCAATGTGGCCAATGTCGAGCGCACGAGCATCACGCTCATCGTCGACAAAGAGGAGATCGGCTCCGTGGGCGCCACCGGCATGACGAGCCGCTTCTTCGAGAACACCGTCGCCGAGATCATGACGCTCGCCGGCGAGGACAGCCCGCTGGCTCTGCGCCGCGCGCTCGCCCACAGCCGCATGCTCTCCTCCGACGTGTCCGCCGGCTTCGACCCGGGCTATGCCGGCAAGTTCGAGACCAAGAACGCGGCCTTTATGGGTCGCGGCCTGTGCTTTAACAAGTACACGGGCAGCCGCGGCAAGGGCGGTTCCAACGACGCTGATGCCGAGTACGTGGCCCTCGTCCGCGACATCATGGACGAGGCCGGCGTGGACTTCCAGACCTGTGAGCTCGGCCGCGTCAACGCGGGCGGCGGCGGCACCATCGCCTACATCATGGCCAAGTACGGCATGAACGTCATCGATTCCGGCGTTGCCGTCCTGTCCATGCACGCCCTGTGGGAGGTCGCCAACAAGGCCGACATCTACGAGGCCTATCGCGGCTACAAGGCCTTCATCGAGCGAGCCTAACCAACCCTTCATCAGTTGCGGTGAAATACGGACTAAACTGGCCCATAAACGGCCAAAACAGACCGTATTCCACCGCAATTTCTTTTTTGGCAGAGGAGAGTTCATGCTGCAGGTCATCATTTCGCCCGCCAAGCAGATGCGCGCGGCCCAAGATGCTTTTGAAGTCCTGGGCATCCCACCCTTTGTGCGCGAGACGGCTCGCCTCCACCGCGCACTGCTAGATATCGAGCGGAATGAAGGCAGCGGCGGCCTGCAGGCGCTGTGGAACGTGAGTGACAAACTGCTGGGGCCTTGCCTCAACACCCTGCATGAGTTCGGGCCCATCCTGAAAAGCGGCGATCTCGACAATCCCGCACTCGCTCGCCACCTCTCCCCTGCCGTCATGTCCTATCGCGGCATTCAATACCAGAGCATGGCATCCGAGGTGATGGATTCAGCGCAGCTCGCATGGCTGCAAGACCATCTGTGGATCCTCTCCGGCCTCTACGGGTGCGTTCGTCCCTTCCATGCCGTCGAACCGTATCGGCTGGAAATGGGCGCGAAGCTCGCCGTTGACGATGCCCAAGACCTCTACGCGTTTTGGAGCGACAAGCTCGCGCGGGCTATCGCCCCGGCAGGCTCAAACACCACGATCGTCAACCTCGCCAGCGTAGAGTATGCCAAAGCCGTTCTGCCCCACCTCGCGGACGACGCCACGGCCGTCACATGCCTCTTTGGCGAGGGCATCCGCAACGGGAAGCCCATCCAACGGTCGACCGCCAGCAAAAAGGCGCGCGGCTCCATGGTGCGGTGGATGGCAGAAAACAAGCTCGAGGATGCAAGCGAACTCACCGCATTCAACATCGGCTATCGGCACATCCCCGAGCTTTCAGACAAAAACACCCTGGTTTTCATGAACGCGCAGGCACAATAGGCCCGCCGTTTCCAAACACCCCATTACTCCGCCAAGCCATCGGCCTTTGCAATCTCGCTCGTCGAGCCATCTTGGTAGGTAATCTTAACGTGCTCCACCTCGGATACCGCAGCGCCCGCCGGGGGCTCCAAGCGCCATTCCGTCAGCGCAATGTCCATGGTCGTGGGCACGTCCCCTTGATCTTTGAGCTTCACCGTCAGCGTTTTGAGCGTCGCATCAAACGTCACGCGTTCGATTTCTTCGCCCGGAATAGACCCGCCGCTCAGCTGCAGCTGCACAAACTCGTCGCGCGGATACCAATAGTCGCCCGGTGCGGCAACCGTGTTGCCACCAGAAACTTTCATGGTCATAATCGGCAGGCCCTCGTCGGCTTCAAACCCCCAGGTGGCGCCGCCAGGACCGCCGAACGTCCAAATACAAAAGGCAATCACCAGCACGGCAAGCACCGCAAAACCAATCGCAACCAACCCATGGTGCGCACGGCTTTCCTCGGCCGATACATCCCATTGCGTCTCTCGATATAGATGCTTGTCTTCCATGTACGCCTCCCCACAGGCACGCTCGTTAGGCCAATCGTACCCATTCGAGCTATACTTGAGCCCATTACATAAACGGGGAGCTTGCAGGACAAGACGGCAGGCTGAGATTGGGCGCGCCCGCCCTGACCCGCAAACCTGATATGGGTAATGCCAACGAAGGGAGCCGTGCCAATGAGCACACAGACCGAGCCCAAGCTCGTCACGCAAATCGACTTCGCCCGCGCCGGGCAGATCACACCGCAGATGAAGGAGGTCGCCGAGCGCGAGCATCGCGACCCCGAGTACATCCGCGAGCGCGTGGCCGACGGCCGCATCGCCATTCCCGCCAACATCGTGCACATCAAAAAGGGCATGCGCGCCTTTGGCGTCGGCGAGGGCCTTTCCACCAAGGTCAACGTCAACCTGGGCATCTCGGGCGACAAGGCCGATGCCGCCGAGGAATGGAAGAAGGTCAAGATCGCCGAGGACTTTGGCGCCGACGCCATCATGGACCTCTCCAACTCGGGCAAGACGCGCCAGTTCCGCCAGCAGCTCATCGACGAGACGCCGCTTATGGTGGGCACCGTCCCCATGTACGACGCCATCGGCTACATGGAAAAGCCGCTGGTCAAGCTCACCAAGGACGACCTGCTCGAGGTCGTTCGCGCGCACGCCGAGGACGGCGTGGACTTCATGACCATCCACTGCGGCATCAACAAGTCGGTCATCAAGACCTTTAAGGAGACCGGCCGCCTCATGAACATCGTCAGCCGCGGCGGCTCGCTGCTGTTTGGCTGGATGGAAGTCACCGGCAACGAAAACCCCTTCTACGAGTTCTACGACGAGGTGCTCGAGATCTGCCACGAGTACGACGTGACGATCTCGCTCGGCGATTCCTGCCGCCCGGGCTGTCTCTACGACTCAAACGATGCCACCGAGACCGCCGAGATGATCGAGCTGGGCAAGCTGTGCAAGCGCGCTTGGGCCGCCGGCGTCCAGGTTATGGTCGAGGGACCGGGTCACATGGCGCTCGACGAGATCGCCGCCAACATGAAGCTGCAGAAGCGCCTGTGCCATAATGCGCCGTTCTATGTGCTGGGGCCGCTGGTGACCGATATCGGCGTGGGCTACGACCACATCACCGCCGCCATCGGTGGCGCCATCTCGGCGAGCTCCGGCGCCGACTTCCTGTGCTACGTGACACCCGCTGAGCACCTGTGCCTGCCCAACGCCCAGGACGTGCTCGATGGCCTCATGGCCACCAAGATCGCCGCACACGCCGCCGATATCGCCAAGAAGGTGCCGCACGCCCGCGATCTGGACGACAAGATGGGCCAGGCACGCCGCAAGCTCGACTGGGACGCCATGTGGAAGTGCGCCCTCGATCCCGTCACCGGCAAGAAGCGCTACGAGGAGTCCCCTGCCGCCACCGAGGGCACCTGTACCATGTGCGGCAAGATGTGCGCCGTCCGCACCGTCAACAAGGTATTCGAGGGCACGACGATCGACCTTGGCATGGAGGACTAGACTCCTCGCTGCGATCGCTTCTAGCGGCGAGCCGGCGCCCCTCAATTGTTGACGCGTGAACATTTGCTTACATTTGCGTAAAGATTGCATCGCCCGCCCGGGTTCGACATAGAGTCGGCCCGGGCATCTTTATAATGCTGGCTTAAAGACCCATTTGAATCCGACCGAACAAGGGAGCGAACATGGATCGCAGTAAGGTACCCGCCGTCCTGTCCATCGCAGGATCAGATTCCAGCGGTGGTGCCGGCATTCAGGCCGACATCAAGACCATCACGGCACACCGCCTGTATGCCGAGACGGCCATCACCGCTATCACCGCACAGAACACCCTGGGCGTCACCGCCGTACAGAACATCTCCCCGGATATTGTCGCCGCGCAAATCGATGCCGTTTTTGACGATATCCGACCCAGCGCCGTCAAGATCGGCATGGTTTCCTCTGCCGAGATTATCGAGGTTATCGCCGACCGCCTGGGCGCCTGGGACGCACAAAATATCGTCGTCGACCCCGTCATGGTCGCCACCTCGGGCGCTCGCCTGATCGCAGAGGACGCCGCCGAAGCGCTTACACGCCGCCTGTTCCCACTGGCGACCGTCATCACGCCCAATATTCCCGAGGCCATGGCGCTGCTCGATTACGAGGTCGATTCCGAGCGCACGCAGCAAAATGCCGCTATGCTCCTCACCCGCCGCTTTGGGTGCGCGTCTCTCGTTAAGGGCGGGCATTTTGTCAACGAGGCCAACGATGTGCTAGCAGAGCCCGCACCGCTCGATGACGAGGGCAACCACCTGGGCGATCCGCTCACCACGTGGTTCCGCCACAAGCGCATCGAGACCGGCAACACGCATGGTACCGGCTGCACGCTTTCGTCCGCCATCGCCTGTGCGCTGGCCCAGGGTATGGATCTTGCCGATGCCGTCAACGCCGGCAAGGCCTACCTAACGGGCGCCCTCGCCGCCGGCCTTGACATGGGCAAAGGCTCCGGCCCTGTCAACCACATGTGGCAGTACTGAGACAGTTTGCCGCAGCTCGCTATTGATGCTGACCATCAGGCAAAACTAGCTGACGGCGCTGCAATACGCTGACCGTACTTAGGGTTTGGCGGCAACTTAGGATATTCGAGGGATACGAAAAAGGGGCCGTGGCGACGAACCGCCACGGCCCCTTTTGTTGTTATCGCCCACGGTCGCTAGCGCCGGTTGATGCTCACGATGCAGAGTCCGATTGTCGCCACGGTGCCGCCGAAAAGCGAGCCGAGCACGAACGTCAGCGCGATCATCGGCGAGTCCCGTCGGAGATGTAGACCTGCAGGCGGTCGAGCGCATGGCCGTAATAGCCGGCGTAATCGTCTCCGCCATACGTGGTTCCGTCGTCGCAGACCTCGCCCCACCATCCGGCATGATCAACATCCTGAGAGCGGTAGTAGACCTGACGGTAGTCACCGCCAGGCGTGACGTAGTACATCTGGACACCATCGATGGTCTGCCCCCAGACACCCGCCATACCGTTCACGCTGTCGCCGTAGGACGCGGCCTGCACCCAGTCGAGCCATCCGGATTCGCGGGTGTGGACGCGATAGCGTAGGGTGCCGGTATCGGCCCATGCGATCAGCATGTCATGGGAGCCGTAAGGCATGCCCGCGAAGCCGTTCTCGCTGGCGTCGTCGAAGTTCGTCACCTCGGAGTTCCAGCCGCAGCCGCGGTTGTGCAGCGCATAGTGGACGTTCACGCAGGCGCCAGTCGATTTCGGGAAGCTGGCCGCCGGCGAGTTGTAGCCGCCCCCCTCATAGGTCCCGCCGTTGCCATTGGTCGGCGCGATGGGTGCCACGTAGCCGGAGCCCAAATATGCAGCGACGGCCTGCTTGAACTCCCACCAGCTCTTGCCGTACTGGGCAAAGTAGCCATTGGGGTCGGTATGATCGCTGCCGCCCCAGCGCTGAGCAGCCTCGTAGTGGCTCAAGAGTCGTGACGTGTCCCAACCGTGGGCACGCAGCTCGTCGCCAGCCCACTTGACCGCCTCGCCCCACTGCTTTGAGAAGTCGGCTGCATTGGTGGCGTGCGCCAGCTCGATGCCGATTGTATAGCCATTGCCGTTGCCCACGTGCCAGCAGAGGCGGTTCTCCGCGACCGTGTTGTACACGGTGGAGCCGTCGAGCTCCATGACGTGATGCACGGCATAGGTATCATCACGCGACCAAAGCAGCGTGTGGTTATAGGCAGATGCGCCGGGGTTCGCCGTCTCATGGATGACGAGGTAGGACGCATTGAGGTAGCCGTGGCCACCGCTCACGTACTTGTCGACGCTCTGATATGCCTCCGCGCCGCACGGGGCGGCAAGGGCGGCCACGAGTGCGAGGACGATGGCGAAAACGCTGCGCATCGGCAGCTTGCGCTTAGCCTCGGCGTTAATCTCCGTCATGATCGCCACCCGCCTTCAGGCGCGCAGCGTCCACAGCCTGCTCGGCCGCGGCGTAGATGGCCGCGCTCGCGACCCCGCACACCGTGCCGATGGCGGCGACGGTCTGGTTGTCCGTGGCGATGCCGGCCACGCTGGTGGCGACGGAGCCCAGGAAGGCGGCCGTGCACAGCCAGAACTTTCGGCTCGTCACCTTGCGGATAATGTCTTCGGTAGTCATGATTCCTCCTATCTACCTGTTTCTTTGTTGTAGAGCAGGTCGACCCGGTCGCAGATGTGGTCGACCTTCTGCGCCATGCCTTGGCTTCTCACCTGGCTGTGCGCAAGATCGTTGTGCAAGACCTCATTAGATGTGACAACCGACTCCATGAGGGTCTTCATGGCCTCCATCAATGAGTTGCTGCGCTCCATCTGGGCGGCGATGCGGCCCTCCATCTCCGACCGCTCACGGTCGCGTTGAGCACGCTCCTTGACCTCATCCTGCTTGCGCTCCTCACGCTTCAGGTCAATCTCGCCTTTTCGTTCGTTCTGGCGTTTGTACTCTTCGAGAAATTGCTTTCCGAAATAAAAGGCGATGAGCGCCAACAGCACGCCGCCCAGCCACCCTGGACCATAAGGCGCAAAGAGCTTGAGCACTTCCATTCGGCCTCCTTCCCGTTCTGCAATGAGGCGTGGCCCATTCCCCGCCTCATTGCAGGTTCGGGCCCCCGTAACGCCGGCCTACACCGCCGCCATCGTGCCGACGCACACGGCCAGCGGGCCCTGCGACAGGATCACGGCGCGGTCGGTGATGACGCACCCCGTGCAGGAGCGCACCATCGGGACCGTCACGACCGTCCCGCGCAGCATCACGTCGAGCGCCGTGTCGTGGACGCCGACGACCGTGCCGAACTCCATCGTCAGCCGCTTGCCGCCCGACGGCATCGCCGCCGCCAGTCGCGCCGCCGCGCCCTTGATCTCGACCGCCGAATCGCTCATCGCTCGTACCTCCTAGCCGTGTGCTTTATGACGCAGCCGGCGTCGAGCGTCAGCGTCTGCTTCTGGATTGCCAGCTTGCCGACCACCCCGCCGGTCCTGTAGTTCATCGCCACCGCCATGCACGGCTCGACGGGCTTGTAGACGCTCCTGAACTCGTCCGTGCGCGTCACGGCGCGCTCGGTGGCGAGCAGCTCCGCCGCCTTGCGGTCCGCCGCCGCCTGCATGGCGTCCTGGGGCCAAGGCGTGGCGTTGCCTCCCTCCTCGACCTTGTCGGCGGCGAAGATGGCCTCGCCGCCGTCGATGTAGCAGTAGCCCCAGCTGACCTTGCTGTGGTTCTCCGTGGCGTGGTAGGTGTAGCTGACCTTCTGCCACTCGCCAGTCATGGTGAACCCCTTGGTCACCGGGCCAAGCGCCCTCTCCTGATCCCAGAAAGACTGTATGATGCCCGTCGCGCCCTTAGTGCCCTTGACCCACACACTCTGCGTGTAGTCCGTATCCTTCTTGACGCTCGGCCCCTCGTCCTGGCAGAAGCCGACGCGCCCGCCACTCGAGACGACCTTGATGCCGAAAAGCACGCCCACCTGCGGCGAGTCGGAGACGTAGACGGTCTGGATGCTGCCGTGCGAATCGCTCTGCCTGAAGCTCTTATCCGACTTCTTGCCGGTGCCGATGAGGGCGTTGGCGGCGCCCTCGACAAGGTTGGCGTCCTCGGTGTCCACGCCCGGCAGGCTGTCGTAGCTGTAGCTCTTGACGATTCGACGACCGACCGAGACGGTCGACAGGTCGGAGTCGGGCGAGTCGTCCACCGCCGTGCCGCGCACCGATGCGTCCTGCGTGCTGAAGTCCACGTGCACGACGTTGCAGACCTCGGCGCGGTTAGTCGATTCGGTCATGTCCGACATGAAGCGCGCGTCCCTGCCCTCGGTGAACTCGGCCGAGATGGGCATGTCCGAGGGTTCGATGTAGCGCCTGAAGAGCACATTGCCCATGCGGTCGGTCGAGGCCGAGCGGAACCCCGCCGCCTCGAGGAGCAGGTTCACGGCATCCAGCTTGGTCTTGGCGTCGTTGTCCCTGCCCACGCCGAAAACCAAGGTGCTGCCCAGAAGGAGGCTGCTAGGGTCGGCGTAGACGGTGAGGCCGACCGATTCGGCTATCTTGACGGCTTCATCAACCAGATTGCTGCCAGCAACGATCACGTACGGCCCGTCGAAGTCGTCGTCTTTGAGCAGCTTCAGGAGGCCGTAGGCATTGATCTGTCCCTCGCGGTAGGCGCCGTCGATGTCCACCGAGTCCACCACGGGCATGAACGTGCCGAGGCACTCGCGCCTCTCGCTGCCGTCCGAGAAGGAGGCGTTGAGGTACACGCGCAGAAAGTCGTTGCCGACGTCGAACTTGTCGGCGAAGTCCAGGGATGCGGTCTCGTAGAGCGCCGTGTTCGCATTGCGCTCGATGGAGCCGCCGTTCTCGATGTCGCGCACGAAGTCGACTTCGAGCCCCGTCTCGCGCGAGACGCGCACGAAGTCGTAGGAGGCGTCGAACGGCCTCGTCCAGCTATCAGCCATTAGCGGGCTCCTCCCACGTCTCCCACGTCGGGTCGCACGAGGCCACCCACGCGCCGTCGGAACGCTTCACGCTGCAACTCAGGCGGGCGCGGAACCGTTCGCCGTAGAGATCGCGCACCCAGAAGCGCCCCGCCATGTTCATGACCTCGAGGAATGACTTGTAGTCCTCCTCGTCGAGCAGCAGGAAGTCCATGCTGTCCTTGACGTCCCGTTCGTTGATGCCGTACGAGACGGGCAGCCCTTCCCCGCCGTCGGCAAAGTGCAGCATCTTGTACCCGTGCGTCACCTTGCGGCTCGAGCCCTTCTTGAGATAGCGCCCGAGCCACGTCCTCTCAGCGCCGGCCCCCCAGTTGAGAGCCACCGCGCGGCTCGCCACGGTCGTCTTGACCCTCGTCGCCGTGCTCACGCCCGTCGCGGCGTAGGCGACCGCGACGTACTCGAACTCGCTGTTGAGCGGAGGCAGCGGGTCGCTCGCGCCCTCGCCCGCCGCAAGGTGAGAGCCGAGCTGCAGGGTCGAGCCGTCGGGCAGGACGCGCGACACGGTGAAGTGGGACGTCTCGGGCGTGTCGTCGCTGTCGGCCTTGCCTGGGAATACCGACAGCTGGCATCCCAGCCTCTCGTCGACGAAGATGTTTAGCGACGGTTTGGCTGGCGGTGCCCAGTCGGTCCGGAAAGTTCTCGAGACGGTGACCGATAGCGACGATCCGGCCGTGACCGTGAGCATGACCCTGTACGGCGTGAAGTTGACGAAGGCGTGTTGCGCGTAGCCCAGGCGGAAGGAGCGCGCGTCCTTGTCCACAGCCCCGCTCCACAGAAGGTTGCCCCTGATGTCGCATAAAGACAGGTACTGTCGGCTGACGCCCGTCTCGTCGGCCACCTTCCACGTGAAGGTATGCGGCACCGCGCGCAGGGTCGCCCCGTCCGCAGCCGGATCGGTGAAGAATGCCTGGGGCGCGTCCGCCACGGTATATGCCGCCGCGCTCGACCATGCGCCCCAGTCCTCGTCGAGGCCCTTGGTGCGCACGCGCACGGAGTAGGGGCCCTTGGTGCCGGTCGGCAGCTTCAGGCTCGTACCCGGGCCATCGACCGTCGTGGTGGTGGGACCCGTCGGCGTCGTGACCTGCACCTCGGCTGAGGTCTGCGCCGAGCCGTCCGGATGGTTGGGCGCCCATTCGAGCGTCGCGGTCGAACGGGTGGCATAAGCCGACCTGACGCCCCTGATGGACGGTGCGAGCGGCGGGCATATAGTCGTGACCTCGTTTGACTCGGTCCACGGTCCCTTGAGGCCGCTCTTGACCGCGCGGGCGCGGTAGCGCACCGTACCCGCCGGTGCCTCCTCGTCCTCCCATGAGGCGTTCACGTCCGCATCGACCCACGTCTTGTCCCCGTCGGTCGTGAGCTGGAACTCCCAGCTGTCGACGAAGGCCGGCGCGTCGTGCCCCTTGAGCACGACCTTCGCCGCCTCCGCCTTGACTGCCTCGAGCATGCCGAGCGCCGTCGGCGTGGTGTAGATCGCCGGCGCGCTCACGCCGTAGTCCGACGTGCCGCCGGGGCCCGTCGCCTTGGCCGAGAAGATGTACATGCAGCCCGGCTCGAGGCCGTTGTAGGTGTGGCTCGTGGTATCCCAACTAACGGTGCCGACGTCGGTGAACTTCCCCGGGCCGTTCTTCACCACGCCGACGGTCACGGTATCCCAAGGGTAGGCGCCGGCCCTGTCCGTGTAATCGGTGTCCCAGCTGACCTTCGCGCTGGTGTCGCTCAGGCGCTCCGCCCTGATGTTCTTCGGCGGGTGAGGCGTGTGGTAGGCACGGCACGGGACCGTGACGGTGTTGGAGGCGTTCGACGTTCCGTTGCCGAAGCCGCCCGTGACGTTAATCTGGCCAGTGAAGGTGTGGTTGTAGGCGTCGCCGTTGCCGCGCGCGAGCTCGACGTCGCGCGACGTGCACTGCACCCATACCCAGCCGGAGTTGTTCGTCGAGTAGACCGAGCCGTTCCACGAGCCGCCCGCCGACGAGCTGCCGTTTGCGTAGCAGTCGATGGCGTAGCGCGTGCCGTAGCCGTGCGTGACGCGGTAGGTCACGGTGGTGTCCGTGCGCCCGACCTCAGCAACGTCCACGTACGCGCACCAGCAGTACTTGCGATAGCCGCTTCCGCCTTGAACCCAGTTTCCCTGCGCCATACTACGC